>JAGQPW010000001.1:33580-76563 GCA_020426515.1 Planctomycetaceae bacterium
GCCACGGAGACATTGAGGCACTGAGATGGCCCTGGTCCATCGTGAACTCGGCCCAGGGTTACTCGAATCGGCCTGCGAAGAATGTCTCTGCTGTGAACTCAGCCACAGAAGTGTTGCCTACCAGCGGCAAGTGCCGTTGCAGGTTGCCTGACGAGGCATTCGCCTCGACTGTGGTGACCAGATCGACCTGCTGGTGGAGCAACTTGTCGTCGTCGAGTTGAAATCGATTGCCGATTGACTCCCTGTGCACGATGCCCGGTTGCTCACGTACTTGAAGCTTGGTCAGCATCCGGTTGGCCTGTTGATCAAATTCAATGTTCCCGTCCTCTAGCAAGGGATTGTCCGCCGAGTCCTCTGACCTCAGTGTCTCAGTGTCTCAGTGGTTCCCAATTGGAGCCGCCCCGTGAAGGTGCTTGTTGCCAATCTCGGTTCTACCAGTTTCAAGTACCGTCTGTTCGACATGTCGGATGAGCGGCAGTTGGGACGTGGAGGAATTGACCGGATTGGCGAGGATGCTGACTCCAACTGCTTCGTCGAGATCGACGGGAAACGGACGGACCGGCAGCAACGGATTGCCGATCACGCTGCGGCAGTGCAGATGTGCCTGGATCAGCTGACTGATCCGGACACGGGTTGTCTGGACTCCGTGGACGAGGTTAAGGCGATTGGTTTCAAGGCGGTCTTCGCCGGAAAGTTGAGTGGCATTCGCATTGTTGATGATGCGCTGCTCAATGCCATGGAATCCCTGGCTGATGTCGCCCCCGCCCACAACCCGCCTTACGCGCGGGCCATGCGGCAGCTGCGAAAGGCCTTTCCCTCGATTCCGCTCGTCGCTGCACTGGAAACCGCCTTTCACGAAACGATTCCTGTCGAGTATCGCACCTATGCCGTGCCCTACGAATGGGCGGAGCAGTACGAAATTCGACGTTGGGGATTTCACGGGGCCAGCCATCGCTTCATCGGGACCCGCATGGCACAGTTACTGGGCAAGGACGACGCCAAAGTCATCTCCTGTCACCTCGGAGGCAGCAGTTCGCTCTGTGGCATGCTTGGCGGTAAGAGCCAGTCCACGTCGATGGGAATGACTCCTCAATCGGGTTTACCGCAGAACAACCGGGTGGGGGATTTCGATCCCTTCGCACTGAGGCTGCTCAAGCGTCTGAGTGGCAAGGACTACGATACATTGCTCGACGAGCTGTCCAGCAAGAGCGGACTCTTCGGGCTGAGCGGCGTCTCCAACGATGCCCGCGACATCGAAGAGGCTGCGGCCAGCGGAAACGCTCAGGCCGAGTTTGCTCTCAAGGTTCTGGCTGCAGACATCAAGAAGTACATCGGTCAATTGCTCGCCATCCTGAATGGTGCCGATGCCATCGTGTTCACCGGCGGTATCGGCGAAAACAGCAGCCTGATCCGGCGTATGGCCCTGTCCAATATGGACTTTGCCGGAATCGTGCTCGACCCCGAAAAGAACGAAACCGTTCGAGGCGAAGTCACTCTGCACGCTGCCAACAGCCGCGTACAGATCTGGACCGTCCCGACCAATGAAGAAATCGTTGTTGCCCGACAGACTGTCGAAGCCCTCAGTTAACCACGGAGACACAGAGACACGGAGAAGTCAGAACGGCTGCACAGATTTCCCTGCGTGCTTCCGTACCTCCGTGGTGAGTAACCGCCATGTTTATCGCTCGCGTCACCGGAAATATCACTGCCACCCAGAAGGTTTCTGAGATGAACGGCCAGACGCTGTTCATTGTGGAGCCGTTGCGGGTAGATGAGAAGTCGGGCGATGCCCTGAAGGGGACCGGACGGACGTTCATTGCCGTGGACACCGTGGGAGCCGGTGAAGGGGAAACCGTTCTCATCGTGCAGGGATCGAGCGCCCGATTTACCGAAAAGACCAAGCCTCTGCCGATCGACTGTGCCATTGTCGGCATCGTCGATAACGTGCGCGTGGGTGGACGCGACCTCTTTAAGGCGGAGGATGCCTCGTGAACGGTGAAGCAGTTCAGCAACGTGCCCGCCAGCTGCAGATCATCTGTGGTGGTCTCATTATGGGGGTACTCACATTTTCCGCTGTCACGGTGTTCCTCGTGCATGGCAACGGAATGAATGTTGATGTGAATGTCATTGTTCCGGCTGCACTGCTGGTCGGATCATTGATGAACATTGTGACCATTGTTGCGGTCGCCGGAAGTGTTGGGAAACGTGAACTCCCTTCGACCGCGACTGAAGACGACTACCTCAATCTGTATCAGGTTGCCTCGATTATCCGCTGGGCCGGTCTCGAAGGAGCGGCATTCATGAACATCGTGGCTTACCTGCTGTCCGCCCAGTGGTGGTCCGGCATCGTGCCTGCCATTTGCCTGCTGTGGATGGCCGCAACGTTTCCAACGTCCGACAAACTCAACGACTGGCTGAGAGCCAAGGATCGTGATCGGACGTTCTAACACGTCCGACTGAACTTCAACGCACTCATCCTTCCGCATACCGAAATCCATTGATCGCCATGAACGAACAAGCCATTCGCACCGTCGTCCAGGAAGTCCTCGCCAAGCTCGGCAAGCCCGCCGCTGCTGCCAGCAATGCTCCGCGGACCAATGGCATTCCTGTGGTGAAATCGGGCGGTAACTCGACATCGCACTTCACACCTGGACCACAGCCCACTTCGGGACGCGACGGCGTCTTCTCCACCGCCGGAGATGCCATCGCCGCTGCGAACGGTGCCTTCCAGGAACTGCGCAAGCGACCTCTCGCTGATCGTGAAAAGGTCGTGCAGATTGTGAAGCAGATGTGCGAGCAAAACGCACAGAAGTGGGGCCAGCAGGAACTCGCAGAAACGAAGATCGGCCGTCTCGATCACAAGATCGAAAAACTGCAGATCATCAAGCGGGTCCCCGGAACCGAATGGCTCAAGTCCAACTGCTACAGCGGGGACGCCGGGCTAACCGTCGAAGAGTTCGCTCCATTTGGCGTTATCGGGGCCATCACCCCCGTCACGCACTCGCTGCCCACACTGGCTGGCAACATTATCAACATGGTCGCTGCGGGGAACACGGTGGTGTTCAACCCGCATCCCTCCGGAGCACGCATCGCCTGCGACGGTGTGCAGGCCTTCAACCGGGCGATCAAGGCCGCTATCGGCATCGACAATGTCGCCACCATCGTTGGCGAACCCACCATTGAGTCGGCCAACGAGATTTTCAACCACCGCGACACCAAAGTCCTGTGCGTAACTGGCGGTCCCGCCGTCGCCCGCGCTGCACTTCAGGCCCGCAAAAAGGCCATTGTCGCCGGTCCTGGCAACCCACCGGTTGTTGTCGATGAAACCGCCGATCTCGACAATGCCGCCAAGTCGATCATCACCGGCGGCGCTTACGACAACAACCTGCTGTGCATTGGCGAGAAGGAAGTCTTCGCCGTGAACAGCATCTTTGACAAGCTGCTGGATGCGATGGGCCGACACGGCGGTTACCGTTTGAATGCTCAGCAGATCGACGCTCTTACCAAACTCGCGTTCTCTCCACCAAAGGAACCGGGTGGGCATGCTGTCCTCAATCGCGATCTTGTCGGACTCGACGCTTCCGTGCTGGCTGAAAAGATCGGAGTTCGGGTTCCCGCTGGCACCCAGTTGCTGTTCGGCGAAACCGACACCAGCAACTCGTTCGTTCCCGAAGAACAGATGATGCCGTTCGTCCCCTTCGTGCGTGCCAAGGACACGATGCACGCCATCGAGATGGCCTACGAATTCGAACACGGCTTTGGTCACACCGCCATCATTCATAGTCGCAACGTGCACGCAATGACCACCATGGGCAAACTGATGAACACCACCCTGTTCATCAAGAACGGTCCTTGTGGTGCAGGTCTCGGCCTGGGCGGCGAAGGCTACCTCAGCTTCAGCATCGCGACCCCCACCGGCGAAGGAGTCACCAACCCCCTCACCTTCACCCGCGTCCGACGCTGCGTGATGGTCGACGAACTGCGCGTGGTCTAAGGAGTTTAGATCCCAAAACCGATTCAACGTTAAACGTTCAACCTTCTACGCTCCCTTTCCATGCAGACTGCCAAAGTCATTGGCCGAGCTACGGCGACGATCAAGCATCCCACCCTGAATGGGTGGCGGTTGCTTGTGATTCAGCCGCTTGCGCTGGACGGCGGACCGGATGGAGAGCCGCAGCTGGCGGTTGATTTTCTTGGCAGTTCTGTTGGCTCAATTGTGATTGCTGCCGCAGATGGATCGGCCTCGAAAGAAATCATGGGGGTGAACAACACTCCCGCACGCTGGATCATTACCGGGATTTACGATCAGCAGGAACCGGAGAACCTGGCACCGACCGGTCAGCCCGAATCAGCCCCTGAACCCGAACCAGCACCGGCACCAAAGCCCCGACGTAAACGCACAGCGAAAAAGAAATCGTGACCGATTCCTCCCTCATCGATCGGATCGTCAATGGCGTGCTGGATCAGCTCGGCCGGGGAGGGACCGCGCCGGGCACACCCGCCGCACCGGGCAAATCCGCTCCGAAGCCAGTGGTCGCGATTCCAGCAAAGGTCGTGGCGTCACTCTCGATTTCGGAGAAAGTCATCACTGCCGATCTGCTGGCCGACCGGCTTAACGGCGAGCGATCCATTACGGTTCCGGCGAAGGCAATTGTCACTCCAGCGGCCAAGGACTTCCTGAAAGAGCAGGGGATCGACCTGCAGCGGTGCGATGCTGCCAAGGCCAAACCCGCCGCACCGGCTCCCGGCAACGCGGTTCCCTCCAAGGGGAACACCCCTGCCAAGACGGAACTGGCTCCATTGCTGATTATTGTCAAACACACCGATGCGGTTGCCAACCTTTGGGAACACCTGCAACCAGCGTGGAAACGTGAACTGGTTGGCTGCCCCGACGATGCGGCCAAACTGGCGATTGGTGAACTCAGCCGTGGCGGAGCGTCTCAGGTGGTCATTCTCGCCGAACAGACATTCCGGGCGGCATGTCTGGCCAACCGCAGTGACCGAGTCAAAGCGGTGCCCATCACCTCGCTGCTCGACATCAAGTCTGCCCGCACACAGATCCGCGTGAACACATGGTGTGTTGACCCCACGGACCGGTCGTGGTTTGAACTCCGAAACCTGTTCAAGTCTCTGACTTCGAACTCCTAGCCCCGCGTTTGCAATGCGAATTTGCGAAGTCATCGGAACTGTCACCCTCAACCGCTGGGAGCACACGCTCACCGGAGCGCGGTGGAAGGTGGTTGTCCCGTTGACTGCCGTTGCCCTGAAGGGCGAGGACGGCGGACGCGGAGAGCCATTTGTTGTGTACGACGAACTCGGATGTGGCACGGGAGATCTGGTCGGCATCAGCGAAGGTGCCGAAGCGGTCGCTCCATTTCATCCGGAACTGAAACCAATTGACGGCTACGTTGCTGTCATTATCGATTCACTGGACATTGCCTAGGCAAGCGGTCGATTCAAGATCGAACAGCCCCAAGATTACGGACGGAAACCATGAACGCCTATCACCCACTCTTCAATACTGCGGAAGCCAGGGATATCAAGGAATGGATCTGCGAGATTGGTCGCCGGGTCTATAACAAGGGCTTCGCTGCAGCCAACGATGGGAACATCTCGTACCGCATCGGCGAGAATGAGGTCTTGTGCAGCCCAACGATGATCTGCAAGGGGTTTATGACTCCTGATGATGTCTGCATGGTGGACCTCGATGGCAATCAGCTGGCTGGCAAGAAAAAGCGAACCAGCGAAATCCTGCTGCACCTGACGATCATGAAGCAGCGTCCCGATGTTCGTGCCGTGGTGCACTGCCATCCACCACACGCCACCGCGTTTGCCGTGACTCGCGAAGCCATTCCGCAGTGTGTGCTGCCCGAAATCGAAGTCTTCATGGGTGAAGTCCCTCTCGCACCCTATGAGACCCCCGGCGGACAGGAGTTCGCTTCGACCGTGTCGCCATTCCTTAAAGCGACGAACACCATCATTCTGACGAACCACGGTACTGTGAGCTTCGGAAAGAATCTGGAAGAAGCGTACTGGAAAACCGAGATCCTCGACGCATATTGCCGCATTCTGATCCTCTCCAAGCAACTGGGCGGAATCACGTACCTGGACGAAACGAAGTCCCGCGAACTGCTCGACCTGAAGAAGCGTCTCGGCTTCGATGATCCTCGGTTCCACTTCGAAGACTGCGATCTGTGCGGCAATACAGCCTTCCGCGAAGGCTACAATTCCGTCAATGCCGCGACTCCGCAAACCTGTGCCTTCGACCCACCGCCATCATTCCCCGGCTATTTGAAGCCGGCCTCAGGAGGCGGCGACATCAATATGGAAGCTCTGGTTCAGGCAATCACCGATCAGGTGATTCAGGCTCTGAAGAGCTAGAACGGACCAGCCTGCGTGCGTGATGGAATCGCATCGCGTTTCCCATCGCTCTCTGGTGCCGCACCCGCTATCCTCATTCCATCAACTCACATTGATTGGAATGGGGGCTCTGGATGCTGAACATCGGGGGATTTGCTGGCCGCAACTGCCATCAGCGTTCGCGTCGCGCGTTTCTGCGGGCGGGGGCATCTGCGGCGGCCGGTCTGGGGCTCGCGGGATTGCCAGGCGTTGTCCCTGCCTCAGAGTTGGGACGCGCGAAGTCGGTCATTTTCCTGTGGTTGTGGGGGGCTCCAAGTCATCTGGATACATTTGACCCGAAGCCCAAAGCACCGGCCGAATACCGTGGCCCGTTTGCCCCGATCGCGACGCGAACGCCGGGGGCTCACTTCACGGAGCTGTTCCCGCAGCTGGCTCAGCGCAGCGATCAGTTCGCGCTCATTCGCAGCATGGTCACCTTTGATGGAAATCATCCTGCCGCAGGGAGCTGGGGGCTGACTGGATTTGGAGAGAATCCCGAACCCGTCCATCCCAATTTTGGCTCGATTGTCGCCAAGCACAACCTGCAGCGTCACGGCGCGGCGGAACTCCCCCCGTTCTTTTTTGTCGGCCGGGGGATTCCCAGAGATGTGGTTCAGCGCGTGCGCGGCTTTGGTGGTGGTCGACTCGGGCAGCAATATGATCCGTTCCTTGTGAACTGCCGCGACGACAGTTCCATCGAGTTGCCATCGCTGGACCTGCTGGATGGGATCACGCCTCATCGGCTGGATGATCGGCGGTCACTCATTTCCCTTCTGGATGATTCGCAGCGTCAACTCGCCAACGCGGGCATCGACAATTGGGACCGGACGTTTCAGACCGCCTATGGACTGCTCACCAAACCCGAGGCCCGTCAGGCGTTCGATCTGACTCGCGAGACGGAGCAGACCCGCCAGCGGTACGGTCGGACATCGTTCGGACAAAGCTGCCTGCTGGCGCGACGACTGGCCGAAGCAGCTGTTCCCTACATCCAGGTCAACTGGAGCGAGTATGTCGAGGCTGTGACGCCGGGATGTGATTTTGGCTGGGACACCCACATCTACAACTTTGAATTGCTGCAGGATCGACACGGACCGATTCTGGACCGCGCCTTTTCGGCATTGCTGGACGATCTGCGTGAGCGTGGTCTGCTGGACACGACACTGGTTGTGGCCATGGGGGAATTTGGTCGCACTCCACGTCTGAACACACGGGCCGCACGCGATCACTGGCCTCGCTGCTACTTTTCCATCTGGGCCGGGGCCGGTGTTGTGGGAGGCCGAGTGATTGGCGAGAGCGATGCCCTGGCAGAAGACCCGGTCACTCCAGCCATTACCCCGGTGATGGCTGGGACGACCATTTGCGAACTGGCTGGAATTGATGTCCAGGCCCGATCCGAACTGGCCGTGCTGCCTGACGGCACTGTGATAGGAGAGCTGTTCTGATGCGTCGCCTGCCTCTGATTGCGTGCCATTTGTGTTTTGTGTTGATCCTCTGTGGTGGCGCGAGTCATGCAGTGGAGCCCGTCCCGCTGACGAGTACTGGCCATGCCAAAAGCGGGCTGACGTTTCGCGATGCGGAAACGCTGGCCTTTGCCGAAGAAATCAGCGGACAGCAACTGGCCCTGATGCAGTTGTCGCTCTCCACCGGCGAGGTTTCGCGAATATTCCCGGAGGAAAAGAACGTGCAGTTCGGCCTCGCGTTCTCACCCGACAGGCAGCACATGGCCTACATCAAAAGTGTTGGCAATCTGAATTTGCGTCTCGTCATCCGGCAGCTTGAATCGGGAGCTGAAGCCGAATTTGGCGAGGGAGGATTTTCCGGTACACAGAACCCCTGTTTTACTCCCGATAGCCAGCGGCTGCTGTATGCGTATCCCGTTGATGGGCGGCAGCACATCTGGTCCTGCAACCTCAAGTGTGAAGACCGCAAGCGGGTTGTGGACTCGGTCGGCATCAACAATTGGCCCACCTGCACACCTGACGGGCTGCTTGTCTTTGGTTCCAGCCGCGATGGCAACTTCGAGATCTATTCGCAGCCTCTGGCCGGTGGCGATGCCCGACGTCTGACGTATTCGCCGTTTCAGGACATTCGACCGCGGGTGAGTCCTGATGGATCGCAAATCGCCTTCACCAGCGCTCGTGATGGCAATTACGACATCTACGTCATGGCGACTGATGGGACGGACGTGCGGCGGGTCACTCGCAATCCGGAGCGGGATGATCATCCTGCGTGGCACCCGGACGGTCGACTTGCCTACGTTGCCGAACAGGGCGGGGCGTTTGAAATCGTCCTGGTCGAGGTTCCGGCAGGAACGCAGCCGTAAACGCCCGCATCGTCAGTGGTAGCTGAGGCGATAGGCCATTAGCTGCTCGCACATGCCGATCACACACAGGGCGACAACCAGCAGCCAGCGGATCTCGGAACCCGGTGATTCGGCGCGAATCCAGTTGTATTCACCCGCCGCCTGAATCTCGACTTCCACGTTGCCCAACTGACGCCGGAGATCGTCGTCATCGGCAATCGCGAGTTCCCCTTCACTGGCGGGAACATTGAACGCCAGCAATGTCTGCTCGGCCGTCTGCTCCTGAGTGAATCGCGTCACACCGTAAATTCCGGGGTCGTCCGTCTCGCGAAAGCGGGTGACCATTTCCGGAACGGCTTCCGTCGGCGGCACACCTTCAGCGGGATCGACGACTTCGTCCACGGCCTTGAGGCGGGTGACCTGATCATCCGGGCTGAGGATCTCAACATCTTCCAGGTAGTAGGCTCGGTTCAGGCGTTCTTCGATTGGTTGGCCGACAGTGTACGACGGCAACATGCGATCGCGGCGGGCAATGTGACGGGCCAGTTCCAGCTGTACAATCACAAAGCTCACTTTGCCGGGGCCGTTCGCCCAGTTGGTCCAGATGGTTCCATTGCTCTCAACAGGCCCGGCCGATGTCAGGCAGGTGATGACCCGGCCGGCCCCCAGACGATGCTCAAGGATCAACGGGCGCCCATCGCTCAGTGACGCGAGAGTTTCGACTTCCGGAAGCATCCGTTGATCTTCCGGGACATCACGGTCCGGTGCATAGGCGATGTTCACGAACACTGCGTCGATGAACGGGTTCTCTTCACCAGCCAGCACGGCGAAGACGGGACTATTTCCCACAACAATGTCAGGCTGGCGGGCGGTTGATAGACGCTGCAGTTCGGTGGGGGCTTTGGCCAGTTGTACGGGAAACAATCCCGCCTCGCCAAACAGCGATGTGTTGTAGCTCACCGCATTGACCGCGGGCCCCATGAACCACAGCAGACCGCCGCCGCCCTGCACATACTTTTGGACCGCATCAATCGCGTCAGGGGGAAGCTCGGGCACATTGACGAGGTAGATGAGATGAAACTTGTCGAGCGGCAACTTGCGCAAGTCGGCGGGTGGATGAATCACTGGAGCCAGGCCGGTGACCGATTTGTCGGCAGCGAGTGCATCGGCGAGATACAGCGCCTGTTCTGCGGCGGGCGAGCCATCCACAATCAGGACGGGGTTTTCGACCGGAACATTGACCGCCACGAAACGGGCGTCATCGGGCGTAAACGCGTCTTCGCCCAGTTGCACCTGCAGTCGGTGCAATTTGGGGGTTTCAAACACCACTTCGAATCGCCGCGAGATCGTTTCGCCGGGAGGGATGACTCCAAAGTCGAGCGTCCGGGGCAGGCGCTGCCCATCCAGCAGCAGCTGAGCCCGAACATCGCTCGATTCGCGCGTTCCCCGATTGGCAATTGCGGCGCGGAATGTTACGGGAACTCCGGCTGCGGCGACTTCGACATCTCCCTGCACGTCGACAACCGAAAGGTTCTCATGCGCATCGGCAACGCAGCGAACCAGATTCATCGAGACGCCCAACTCGGAGAGTTCCTGCATGGCGGCAACGGCAGCCTTGTTGTCCAGCCAGTTCTGCTTGCGGAAGTCGGATAAAATATGCACGTAGCGAACGGATGCGCGGTCCTCCGCAAGACGCTGGCGGGCCGCATCGATGGCTGCCGCGGGGTCAAATGATTGATGAGTGCAGGTGATCAGTGGCAGACGATCGGCCACTTCGATCAGCAGCTCCTGATTAATGTCCCGCTCGGACAGTCCCGAGATGGATTCCTCGGGCCGCGACAACAGGATCACCGTCAGTTTCTGAGTGCCCGGCTTCTTCGACCCTTCGGCAACAATTCTCTGCAAGACCGCTTTCGCCGCGTCGAATACCGACCCTTCCGCGAGACGATCGCGCATGGAACCGCTGTCATCCAGCAGAATGACATGATGGGCCTTGGCTCCCTGAAACAACGAAAGCTGTTCCGGATCGAGCACCATGCGACCGATCAGCGCCACGAGCAGCAGGATCAGAAAAATCCGCAGTAGCAGCAATAACAGCTGCTCGAACATCACTCTGCGGCGATTGCGTTTCTCGCTCGCCAGCAGAAATTCCATTGCGGCAAAGCGGACGCGGCGATAGCGGAGGCGATGAATGAGATGGATGATGATCGGCGCAGAAATCAGCGCCACACCGGGCCAGAAGAATGCAGGATTCAGGAAATGCTGCAGAATCCAACTCGACATATCATTCCTCAACCGGCAGCACCATCAGCCGGATCTCGCCTTCGGAAGCCGCGAGTTGCCGACAGCTGGAACGCGAACACCTGCGTCCAAGGGGCTGCCGACGATCTCACGATGAGTTACCGTCTCGGAGACATTAGCACGCCAGCCCCTGCCGTGGGTAGCCAACGCACTCTGGCAGGGTTACAGATCAACATCTGTTTCCCGCAGGAACTTGGCCGCCGTTTCGGGCGCCACAGGGTTGATGTAAAAACCGCTGCCCCATTCGAACCCCGCAATTCGATTGAGTCGCGGAAAGATCTCGATGTGCCAGCGGTAGTGCGGCAGGGGTTGAGAATCGAACGGAGCTGTGTGCAGGACATAGTTGTATGGAGGGTCGTCGAGCGCCAGCTCCAGCTTTTGAAGCGTCTTCTTCATCACAGTCCCCAACTCCTCGATGGCGCCCCGCGTGACATTCTCGTAGTGGCTGGAGTGCTGGCGGGGCAGAATCCAGGTTTCAAACGGAAACCGACTGGCGAATGGACAGAAGACCACAAATTGCTCCGTCTCAAGAACAATCCGCGACTCCATCGCCAGTTCCTGCTGGATCATGTCTGCAAAAATGCAGCGTCCTCTGTACCGGTAAAAGCTTTCCGCACCATCAAGCTCTTCCTTGATCGCAATGGGAACAATGGGGCTGACGATCAGTTGAGAGTGGGCGTGATCCAGTGAGGCCCCGGCAAGGGCTCCGGAATTCTTGAAGATCAGCGCGTGGACCAGTCGCGGGTCCTGCTTGAGATCAACCAGCCGATCCCGGTACGCCCAGAACACTTCACGGATGTTCTCGACCGACATCCGCGCCATGTTCGATTCTCGATGCGGACACTCGACAATCACTTCGTGCGCCCCGATGGCGTTCATTTTGTCGTAAATGCCGTCTCCACGCTTGTCGAGCTGGCCTTCGACGTGGACGGCCGGAAACTTGTTCGGAATGACCCGCACTCGCCAGCCTGGCCCGTTGGGAGCGCTTCCGGGAACACGATAGGCCAGGATTTCCGGCGTTGTTGCGTCCTCGTTGCCTTCGAGGAAGGGGTCATAGGCATCGGTGGGCAGCTCGGCGCAGTCGAGGACATTTTGCGGTCGGCTCATGCGATCGGGGGCGATGATGACCCAGCGCCCAACAATCGGATCCTTCCGCAACTCCTGAGTAGACTTTTCCATCGCAGTGTTCCCATCCCGATACGTCAAACAGGTTCCATGTCCGCCATCTTGCACGGTTTGCGAAGTGTAGTCACTCGGTGGAATTCAGACGAGAGGCCACAGTGTGAATCATCGGCTTCCGATGGATCACTCTGCGAATGTGCGGGTGGCGCCGTGCGCCGGCAAGTGGCCCGGTCTCAATTTGTTCAACGTCCCGGGACATGCATCATCCGGACTATCCCAGGTTCAGCAGGACCGTCATGAGCTTGAGCGTTTCCAGGAAATACGTCGACATGCCTCGCTGGGATTGCCACCAGTCATGCGGGGCGAATCCATCGACAGGAGCAGAGATGATGCGGATTTCGTTTGCGCTGGAACCAAGGACTCTCTTCAGCAGAATGCGCGTGCGTCGCGTGTGATAATTGCTCGTCACGACTGCAACCCTTGCTGGCCGGGATTCCTCCAGATACTTGCGCAGTGCGGCGACTTCGGAGACGGTGGAATCGACTTCAAGCGGCAGGGATTCAATGGCCTCTGGGGGAACCCCCTGACGTTCCAGAATCTGCCGCGTCACATCTGCTTCTGAGCGGCCTCCCAGAAAGTCCATGCTGTGCCGCGCTGGTTGGGAAATCAGAATTTTCCGGGTGTAGCCACCCCGATAGACCTCAGCCGCCACAAACGGGCGTGTTTCGAATCCTCCGCCGAGAACGAACACCACGTCCACCGGTTCCGTCAATGGACGGCCGACATCCAGAAACTCTCCCCAGGACCTCAACAGGAAATCGCGATTCCAGCCTGCCCCGATCACGCACAGAGCTGCGAACATGGCGAACCATTGCCACCTCCAGCGACGTCGCCGAACGGGCGGTACCGGG
Organism: Planctomycetaceae bacterium; assembly: GCA_020426515.1. Taxonomy (GTDB): domain Bacteria; phylum Planctomycetota; class Planctomycetia; order Planctomycetales; family Planctomycetaceae; genus JACKHO01. The sequence goes on from JAGQPW010000001.1 coordinate 46,616, forward strand.
ACCTTGGCCTGAGACTGTGCAGACTCATTCATTCGGCAATTGCGGCCTTTCGAAAGTCATTCGCTGTTCGCATGATGGTGGGACGCTCGTCGCCAGACAACCACGCAGCCCACGCCCGCATCCATTGGTCACATACGAGGCGGACACCGTGCCGCGTTCGCCACCAGTTCTCCGGATCGACTTCCGGGTCATCGAGACCAAAAACGAGCGGCCGCTGCGATTCGTTCCCTTGCGTCAATTTCTGCAGGTTCCGTCGAATGAGGGCCGAACGCCAGCGTGTCATCACCAGTCCAACGCGATCTCCTTCCGCCTGCCTGTCTACAGCGATCTTCAGCAGGTCATCGATCCTGTCTACTGGCTCCGAAATTTCTCTCAGTGATTCGGCTGGAATTCCCGTTTTGGCTGCCGCCTGACGCGACAGTTCCAGGTGCGATGGTATCACCCCCAGTTCCACGACACGTGAGTGGACTTTGTCGTACAACAGGAGTGTCTCGGCCTGTCCCTGTTGCAGTTGATCGGCAGCAAACTGGAAGCCTCGCTCACCATCGAGCACGATCAGAGTCTTCACGGACTGCAGTGGATCTACCTGAGTCAGTGAGCGGCTGACCATTCGCAGCAGCGCGGGATACCCGCACCAGAATGCAGCCAGGACCAGCAGCACTGTCAGCATGTAACGCCACAGTCGCCTGCGAGGGGGAGACGGTGAATCGGCGGCGGCGAGTTCGGCAGACTCAGAGGGATCGACCATGCTCTCCCTTTGCTGTTGCGGAGCAGTTTGCGTGGTGATGAGCGGAATCTGGCTGACTCTCTTCCAGACAGCACAACATGTCAGCAGACCGCGGCAAGCCCGCAGAAGGATCGACGGAAGCTGATGGGCTGCGCACTTGCCTCACAACGCCTCCGGATGCTGCTGCTGCCAGGCCGCGACCATCTGCTGGACCACCTCGGGCATTTGGCAGCGGGCTTTCCAGCCCAACATGCGGAGAGCCTTGTCCGGATTCGCTCGGCTTTCGTGAATGTCCGACGGGCGAAACAGCTCGCGATCGATCCGCACGTGGTATTGCCAGTCGAGACCGACGGCGGCAAAGGCCGCTTCTGCAAATTCGGCAAGCGTGTAGCTGTGGCCGGTGGCCACCACAAAATCTTCCGGCTCCGGCAACTGCAGCATGCGGTACATTGCCTCCGCATATTCCGGTGCCCAGCCCCAGTCACGCGAAATGTCGACGTTCCCCAGTGTCAATTCCTGTTGCACTCCGGTAGCAATGCGACACGCCGAGGCCACGATCTTCTGAGTCACGAATCGCTCGGGCCTCAGCGGTGAATCATGATTGGAGAGGATGCCGGAGCAGGCGAACAGGTTGTACGAATCGCGGTAGTTGGCGACTTCCCAGAACGCCGTGGATTTGGCTACGGCGTACGGGCTGCGGGGGCGAAAGGGGCTCGTTTCGGTCGCGGGCGTTGCTCCCGTTTCCCCAAAACACTCCGTTGAACAGGCGTTGTAGAAGCGGATGGGGAGTTCGGTAAAGCGGATGGTCTCCAGGAGATTCAGTGTCCCGATCGCGATGCTTTCCAGCGTTTCCACTGGTTGCGCAAATGACAGTCCCACGGATGACTGTCCGGCCAGGTTGTATACCTCCTGAGGCTCCACGCGGGTCAGTATCTGCAGGACGCTTCGAAAATCCGCCAGAGTTACCGAATGCAAGGTGACGAGATCCTTGATTCCCAACTTTCGCAGGTTGCGAAAAGAATTCACCTGGGCATCGCGCGATGCCCCATGGACCTCGTACCCTTCGCGCAACAGCAATTCGGCCAGGTAGGCACCATCCTGCCCTGAAATGCCGAAAATCAATGCTTTGCGTGCGGAACTCATGGGAGAATTATTGGGTTACGTCAGTTGATGGCAAGCATCCTGGCACTGATTATGCAGGATTGGCTGCCTTGAACAACGTTGACGGACCGGTTTGCAGCCGTCAACGCGCTGGCGGGCGATCGCCAAAGGGAACTCCGGACGAGCGAGTCCAGGACAACGCACATTTCAGCGAACCTTGAGTGCACGGGCAGGCTCCGTCACAATCCCCGCGGTTCAGACGTAACAATGGTCTGTGAATTGAACGCAGCAGGAGCATGAGACAATGGGCGTAATGCGAGTGGCAGTGCAGGGGGCAACCGGATACACAGCGCTTGAGTTGCTGCGCATCCTTCTGCGGCACCCTCAGGCTGAATTGACGGTTGCCACCAGCCGCTCGGAAACCGGCCTGTTGTCGGAGGTGCATCCTTCGCTGACCGGACGCTCCGATGTTCGCATGAGCCAACTCTCGTCCGAAGAAATTGCCGAACAGGCCGATGTCTGTTTCTGCTGCCTGCCACACGTTGCCAGTATGGAGAGCATTCCCCACTTGCTTACGGCGGGGCTGAAGGTCGTCGATCTCTCCGCCGACTACCGCTTGCGAGACCCCGGCGTGTATGAGCAGTGGTATGGTCATGTGCATACCGATCCCACGCGACTGGGGACCACGATTTACGGGTTGCCGGAACTTTACCGCGAACAGATTCCTTCACAGCAACTGGTGGCCAATCCAGGCTGTTACACAAGCACTTCCATTCTGGCGCTCGCTCCGCTGCTGAAAGCCGGCATGATCGAGCCGAAGGGCATCATTATTGATGCCAAGAGCGGCGTCTCCGGAGCGGGACGCACGCCCAAACTGGGAACGCTGTACTCTGAATGCAACGAAAGCCTGTCCGCCTATGGCGTAGGCAACCACCGGCACACCCCCGAGATCGAGCAGGTGCTCAGTGATGTGAGCAACTCGAAGGTAGAGGTGCTGTTTACGCCTCACCTGATTCCCATGGACCGGGGGATTCTCGCCACGATTTATGCTACTCCCACTCATCCGGTCACCACAGCTGATGTGACGTCCGTATTGCGTGAGCACTATGCTCGCGAACCGTTCGTGCGCGTGGTGGAACATCTCCCACGCACCAAGGATGTTGCGCACACCAACTACTGCGACATCACTGCCCGCGTCGTCCGGGGACGAATTCTCATCTTCGCCGTCCTCGATAACCTGATCAAAGGGGCCGCTGGCGTCGCCGTTCAAAACTTCAACCTGATGTGCGGCTTCGACGAATCCACCGGTCTGGTGGTTTAGCACCAGGGGAGACCTCTACCCGCTTTGCGATGGAGGCTCCGCCAGCAATGTGCGGAGTCGCTGGAGGGCGCGGAAGTGGCGCATGCCGGCGGCGGCAGGGCTGAGTTCGAGGGCGGTGGCGACTTCGCTGTTGGAGAGATGTTCAACGTGCCGCATGATCACGATCTCGCGGTCGTTCTCGTCGAGCTGGTCAATCGCATCGAGGAACCGCTGCTCCAGTTCCTTGCGAATTGTGGCGGCTGCGGGCGTCAGTTCTCCATCGGCGAGTTGTGCGGCCAGGTCGAGTGACGAACGGTCTGGCAGGCCGGTGAGGGCGAGTGGCTGTTCCCGATCCACGGAACGACGCTGGGCATGATGTCGCCGATGCAGGTCGATCATGCGGTCCTTGGCGAGTTGCCTGAGCCACAGATGGAATGGGATGCGCGGATCCTGCAGATAGTCGCGCAGGCGAGATGCCGCTTCGAGCATCACATCCTGGACAACGTCGCTGGCGTCAACGCGGCGGGCGATTTGGCGGTCGAGTCGCAGCCGGACCATGTTTCGCAGGGCGTCGCGGTGCTTTTCCAGGAGTTCGTTGACCGCACGGTCGCTGCCAGCCTGGGCAGAATCGAGCAACTCCTGCGTATTGTGCTGTTCGGGCCACATCGGCGGACTTCCTCTCTGGCCGGCATCGTGGAATGGGAGACGTCTTAGTCCCGGCCTCCATCACGCAGACGTGGATCTGTCGCTTCCTGCAGGCCTTCGCCAATCAGATTATAGGCGAGCACGGCAGAAAAGATCCCCAGACCCGGAAATACAATCAGCCACCACATCTCATAGTTGGAACGTCCCTCTTTGAGCAACGACCCCCAACTGGGACCTTCGGGACCGAACGAAAGGAATCTCAGGCCACTTTCAATGAGAATGGCCGATGCGATCCCGAACGTAATCGGCACTAGGACGGGGGCGAGGGCGTTGGGCAGAATGTGACGGAAGATGATGCGGAAGCGGGAGACGCCCAGCACCTGGGCCGCAGCGACAAAATCGGACTGCTTGAGCCGCAGGAATTCGGCGCGTGTGAGCCGGGCGATGCCGGTCCAGCCGGTCGCTCCGATGACAGCCATCATGTGCCAGATGGTGGGCCTCGAGACGATGGCCAGCAGGGCGAGGATCAGTACGAGTGTGGGGATACACATCACGACCTCAATCGCGCGGCTGAGAACCGCATCAACCCAGCCTCCGAAGTAGCCAGCCAGGGCTCCGACCAGAATTCCGATGGCTCCGGCGATGCCCATGGAGACGAAGCCAATCATCAGAGCACTGCGTGTTCCGTGGACCATCTGAGCAAAGACATCGATGCCATTGCTGGTGGTGCCAAAGAGATTGATTGCAGGCAGCAGCTGCGACGGCGTTTCCTCGGATGGTTTACGTAACCAGCTGGGAATACCATCCTCGGACGTTGGATTGCCTGCCCGTCCCGGCCATTCGTTCTCAAAGATCCGTCGAACCGGATCCTGATAGACGAGCGGCCAGATGGCCCAGCTGTTGGGATCCTTTTCCTTGAGATTGACCGGATAACGCTTCCGAAACTTGTCGCGATTGAATACCGGGTTTTCCCAGGTCGGGTTGTAGTAGCCCATGGCCGGGAAGTAGTAGTGCCCCTTGTAGTAGCACACGACCGGCTTCGCTCCCACAATGGCGGGAGAAAACAGCCCGGCCAGTCCCATCAGGATGACGAACAGGAGTGCAGTGACCGCGAGCTTCCGCTTCCGGAAGCGACTCCATGTTTCCTTCCAGAAGCCAGGCGACTTCTTGAGGTGTTTCAGTTCAGCTGTGATATCCGATGGAGCCATGTTGCGAACTACTTGTTTTCCAGGCGAACACGAGGGTCGGCAACCGCGTACAGCACATCGGCCAGTAACTGGCCCAGCAGTGTCAGCACGGAGAACATCAGCGTTAACCCCATGATGGTGGGGTAATCTCGTTCTCGCACCGCATCAAAAAACAGGCCTCCCATGCCCGGCCAGACGAAAATCTGCTCGATGATGATGGCACCGGAGAACAGGGCCGGAAGCATCAGTCCCAACTGGGTCACGAAGGGAATCATCGTATTGCGAAACGCGTGCAGCACCAGCACCCGGACCGGGCCGAGTCCCTTGGCTTTGGCGGTGCGAATGTAGTCCTGGCGGACGACTTCGTTCATGTTCGACTTGATGAACCGGCTGTAGTAGGCCAAAGAGCCGTAGGTGAAGCAGATGACCGGCATCAGTGCGTGCCAGAAAATGTCCATGGCCTTGCCGGCCCACGACAGCTCGGAATAGTTGTCGCTGGTCATATAGCACAGGGGCAGCCAGCCCCAGCGAACGGCGAGAAACAGTTGCAGAAACAACGCAGCTACGAAGCTGGGGAATGAGTACAGAATGTACAGCACCGTGCTGACTGTCCGTTCATCCAGTTTGCCGGACCGCGCTGCCGCAGAGATGCCAATCGGAATCGACAGGAGATACGTCAGCAACAGGGATGTGATGGAGAGCAGCAGTGTGGGGCCCAGTCGCTCAGCAATCAGGGCACTCACTTCCCTCTTTCGCGAGAATGATCTCCCGAACTCGCCCGAGAGAATGTTCTTCATCCAGATGCCGTAGGACTCGTACCAGGGCTTGTCGAGTCCGTAGGTTTTGAGGACGCGCTGAAAGTCCTCTTCGCTCATGACTTTTCCGGGATCAAGCGATCCCAGATCCTGTGTGAGCGGACTGCCGGGCATACTGCGAATCAGGCCGTACACGATAAACGTGATCAGCACGAGCGTCAGTAGCGAAAGCGCCAGACGGCGAACCAGATAAGCAAACATTCGCGGGTTTCAACAGCGAAAGGGACAGGGCGTTGGGGCGAGAGTCTGACGACTTTCGCCCCATGACGTAAGACCTGTTTTCAGCCCTTGGGCTTCCAGAGGGCGAGGAACCCGGGGTTATAGCCGAACGGATTGCGGGGGCTGAACATGTACCCTCGCACGCTCTTGTTAAAGCCGAAGAACGAGCTGCGGTAGTACAGCCACATGTAGGGCTGGTCTTCCCAGAGGATCTTGGCGATCTCGCCATAGATCTCCGCTCGCTTGGCGCGGTCGAACTCCCGCTCGCCCTGCTCAAACAGGGCATCGACCTTCGGGTTGGAGTAGGCGCTGTAGTTGCGGCCGTTCTGTTCCAGAGCTTTGGTGGTCCACAGATTCTTGTTGGTTGCCGGATCGGTCCCGGTGCCCCAGCCAGCTGTCATGGCCTGGAATTTGTGAGTGCGCGCGAGTTCCTGCATCACGGTGAATTCGGTCGGCTTCACATTGCAGATGATCCCAATCTGGTCGAGATTGCTCTTGAGCAACTGGGCAATCTTCATCCCCGTGTCAGAGCCCGAGGCGACGACAAGTTCGAATTCGAACTTTACGGTTCGACCATCGATCTCGTGATCGCGAATCCCGTCCCCATCACTGTCATCCCAGCCCGCTTCATCCAGCAGGTCTTCCGCCTTATCGAGGTCCTGCTTGTAAGGCGTGGGCATCGGCTTGGGAGCCATCCAGGAAGTGGGGTGAAAGACACCCTGGCCAGGCTCATACAGACCAAAGCAAACGTTGTTCAGCATTTCTTCGTGGTCAAAGGCATAGGCCATCGCCTGACGCACGCGTTTGTCTGCAAAGAAGGGGACCTTCAGGTTCCAGCCAACATAGGCCTGAGACCATTCGGTTCCCATGGCTTTGGTGTTCAGCCGGTAGAATTCGTCGTCATCCGTCTGGGAGACCCACTGATCCGGCGCCAGCTCGGCCTCGTCGATTTCTCCCTTTTTCAGGGCGAGTAGAGCCGTGTTCGAATCTTCGATAATGCGAAAGCGAACTTCCTTGAAGTACGGCTTGCGGCGAACTTCCTGACCATTGTGCATGTACCAGCTGTCGCGTCGCTTGAGCACAATCTCTTTGCCCCGGTCACGCGAGGCATACTCGTAGGGGCCGCAAGTCACGGGGGCCTGTTCGTACTTGATGTGGTAGTCACTCTGCCCCAGTGACGGGTCGTCCTTGATGGAGTTTTCGTAAATGTGTTTGGGGATAATCGGGAACAGCATGTTCCATGTGTTGGTTGCCAGCGATTCCTTGTGGAAGAAGACCACCGTATGGTCATCGTAGGCATGTACCCAGCGGAGTTCGTCGGTTCCGGACCGAACGGCGACTGCCGGAACCTTGGGGTTCATGATTGTCTGGAACGTGAACGCCACATCGTGGGCCGTAAACGGTTTGCCATCGGACCAGGTCACATCGTCCCGCAAGACCACTTTATCGACGAGTCGGTCCGCACTCACTTCCCACGACTTAATGATTTCATCGTTGCCGAATGGGACAAAGTTCCAGTCGAACGTGAAGAGCGATGGAGTGGTCAGTTCGGCGACGTCGAACTCGGCGACGGAACTGCCGAGAATCGGGTTGGTGCTCTTGGCATCCATTCGCTCATGGCGATTGAACGTCGCGTCCCAGTCCACTTCTTCGGAGTTTGCGGGCGGTCGTCCAAGTGACTGGACAATCTTCTTGTTCTGTTCGGGGCCGGTGTTCTTGAGTGCCAGGGCCTCGGCATCGGAGACCAGCGGAGGGTTCTCCTTTTTGAAATCCAGAAAACGCTTCATGCCATCCAGCACTGGCAGGGATTCCCACTGGACCTTGGCATTCAATTCCTCCAGTGTCGGCGGGTCGAACGATTCCAGCAGGACCTCTGGCATCTCACCTGCCGCATCGCCCGTGCTCGACGACGTCGAGTCGCCGCTGGCGGGGCCATCGCTGTTAGACGGAGCCGATGGGCAGCCGCACAGCAGGAGTGAGAAAACAAGAAGCCAGACGGGGGAAGTTGAAGCTGATCTCAGCAGCATTGCGTCCTCTGCAATTTGCGATATGGCGAACAGTCCGTGTCCGATGCAGCCTGTGCGGTCCGGCTGGGCCGCAACGCATCTGGATGTCCGATTCTGGCAAACACCCAATTCGAGAACAAGGCCAGCGCTGTCTGGATCGCAGCGACCAGGCGTGCTGGTCGCAACTGCCCGGTAACGGCGATCCCGTTTGCAATGCACCGCGGCGACAATCCGATTGCACTTGCTGACGCAGCGCAGCGGGTTGCATTTTCGAAATTCTGCCCCAACGGTGGAAAAACTTACGCACATTCAATTCGCAGGTGTTGTGGCATGGCAAGGTGATTCCGGGGGATGACTTCTCAACACAACACGCTGGAGGGCCGGACCTCCTTGCTTCGTTGAAAATCGCTGATTATGCTGACTCGAATACCTTTTGAACGCGTGGCAATATTCCGGTGGAGCAATCGGGTTGAGTCACGTTTCCAGAGATATCTGCTCGTCATGATCATCCGTCTTTCCGTCCGGTTTGGACTATCCATGCGACAATTCCTGCAGCGACTGGCCCTGTTCGTTCTCTGCCTGATTCCTGTAGCAGCGACAGCTACAGAGCCGGTGCTGGAGTTCGTCGATGGACTGCGTCAGCGACGGTATTTTGATACGGCCCTGCAATATCTCGACCAGGCCGAACAGATGAACCTGCCTCCCGAGGTGAAGCAGGTCTTGCATTATGAGCGGGCTCAAACACTGCTTCAGAGCGCGGCGGAACTGACCAACCTCGATGAACAGCGTAAACGCCTCGATGCTGCCAAGGCGGCCTTCGAAGATTTTGTGAAGGCCAACTCCACGCACCCGCTGGCTGGTCGTGCAAATTCGGCTCGCGGTCGCATTCTGCTGGAGAAGGCTCGCGTTGACATCTGGGATGGAGACAAACCCTCCAATGAAGGCAATCGCGAGAAGTTCCGCGATTCTGCCCGCACGCAAATTCAGGATGCTCGGCGGATCTTCCAACAGGCCGCGGATCAGCACAAGAAGTCCTACGATGCGTTCCCGACATTTATTCCCGATGACCAACGTGAGCAAAAGGCCGCGCGTGACGAAGCTGAGAAGCTGTTCATGGAAGCACAGCTCGATCTGGCCCAGTGCACCTACTGGGAAGCCCAGACATACGACAAGGGGACCAAGGAACGCAAAGACCTGCTGACGAAAGCAGCCTTTGAGTTTGAAGAGATCCACACCAAGTACCGCTCCATGGTGGCCGGGTTGTATGCCCGAATCTGGCAAGGCAAGTGCTTTGAGGAACAGGATGAAATTCGCATCGCTCTGGGGTTGTATGAGGAGATCCTGGGGCACGAGGGAACCAGCGCGACGATGCGGAACCTGAAGGATCGCGCGCTGCGATTCCGCCTGATCTGTCTGAACCACGAACAACGTAAAGACTACGAGCTCGTCGTCAGCGAAGCCGAGTCCTGGGTCCGTGATGCCAAGGCCCGTGCCCGAACCGAAGTCGGTCTGGGGATTCAGTACGAGATGTGTCAGGCATTGGAAGCGCTGGGCGGTCAACGCACCCGCACAGACGCTGAACGATCCAACTATCTGAATCGTGCCCTGACCACTGCCCGGACGATCAATCGGTACCCAGGTGAGCTCAAGACGCCCAGTTCAGCATTGATTCAGCGGGTTATGGTTGCGCTCAACCGGGAACCGGGTGATCCCAAGGACTTCAATACCGCGTACGGCAATGCCGGCGTGCTCTATGACGAAATCTCCGCGCAGAACGACGCGATTCGGAAGGCGAAGGCGGAAGGAAAGATTAAGGAAGCTCAGGAAATCCAGAAGGCCCAGCAGGCAACCGCGGCGGAAATGGCCCGGCTGTATGATCTGGCCATCAAGCTGGCCACGCCGCAGGATGAACCGCGTCTGGTCAACATTGGCCGCCTGCGATTGGCCTATGGCTACCTGCTCCAGGGGCGTTTCCTCGATGCGGCCATCGTTTCCGACTTCCAGATGGTGAAATACAGCGAAGAGTTCCCGGAAGTGGCCCGGGAGGCCGGGTTCATTTCCATGTCGGCCTATGATTACGCCTACAACGATGCCGCTGGTGATCGTGACTTTGAAGCGGAAATGGTCAAGCAGGCAGCCGAGAAAATTGCCGCCCGCTGGCCCGACTCCGATCGCGCCAACGATGCCCGTAACACTGTGGCGAAGATTTACTGGCAGCAGGGCGATCTGTTGCAGGCCGCCGACTGGTGGTTGAAGATTCCTGCCGGAACGACTCAGCATGCCGACTCTCATGTGCGAGCCGGTAAAGCGTACTGGCGACACTACGTTCTGGAAGCTTCCAAGCCCGAAGGCGAACGGGCGACTCCCGCGGAACTGGGGGCCTGGAAGGCCGATGCCATCAAGTATCTGGTTTCCGGTCTGGACGAGGCCGAACAGGCCATCCCGGACGATGCCCCGCTCCCCGATGATCTCGTGAGCGCAAAGTTAACGCTCACCAACATCCGCAATCTCGACGGTGTCTACAGCAGCGACAAGCCTCCGCTGGGAGCGATTCAGCTGCTGACTCTGGAACCCCATCCGATTCTGAAGGCTGTGGATGTGCCGGACGGAACGGCGCGTCCCAAGGATCCGGGCAATGCCAAGAGTCGGCAGATGGCAAGCATTGCATATCAGCAGTTGCTGCGGGCCTACATTGGGGTCAAGGATCTCGATAAGGCACGTGATGCCCGATTGAAGCTCGAAAAGGTGGCCGGGGGAGAAGACGCCGCCGCACTGACTCAGGTTTTCGTCGAGTTCGGCAACGAACTGCAGGCAGAACTGGAACGTCTGCGGGCCGGAGGCGAGACCGACCGACTCGCACAGGTGCGGGAAGGCTTCGAGTCATTCCTCAACGATCTCTTTAACCGCCAGGAAGGGCAGACCTTCTACTCGATGCTCTGGATCGGCGAAACGTACACCTCTTTGGCTGACGGAAGTGCCGACAATCCTCAGAAGGCCGAAGAGTTCTTTGACAAGGCGGCCAAGGCCTACGAATCGCTGATTGCCAAGGCGAGTGCGGACAGCAGCTTTGTGAGTAACCCGGCACAAATCGTGGCGGCCAAGTTGCGACTGGTGAATTGCCTGCGACAGAAGCGGGATTATCCCGCCGGGGAAAAGGTCATGCTCGAAGTGATTAAAGAGCAGCCCAACGCCCCTGATGCGCAGTTCGAAGCGGCCCGGCTGTATCAGGACTGGGGGACCAGCGGTACTCCGGATGCCTGGAAGAAGCTGGAAACGGCTCTCTATGGCAAGCAGGAAGCCGATCCGAAGGTCTGGGGCTGGGGATACGCCGCACAGTCTCTGCAGCGGGCCGCAGCCAATCCCGGTGCTGATCCCAAGTTGCAGGAACTGCACTTCCAGGCCCGTTATCACCTCGTGGAAACTGAGCGTGAACTGGGCAAGGCCCATCCGGACAATGCCGAAGCCATCAAGCATCTGGAACGAGCCCGCGCGGCCATTGTGAATTTCCTGCGGATTTCCCCACGCTGGCCAGACGAGGAGTATGCCCGTTTCAACAGCCTGTACCGTCAGGTGCTGGGTGATCTGGGTGATGCCGTCGTGGATCTGCCACGCGAAGCGTCCGGTGCGGCAGGCATCGCAGGCGGGGGCGGAGGAGGTGCTTCACAAGCTCAAGCATCGTCTGCCGTCAGTCTCCCGCAGGCTCCGCCGGAGCCCCCACCTGCAGAATCCAACAAGTTGCTGATGCTGCTGGTGTTGCTGGGGGGCGGCGTCGCCGTGGCTGGCCTGTTTTACGTCGCGTTGAATCAGGGGAAGGCGCATCGTCCCAAGTACGATGTCGATCTGTCCAAGCCGCGTGAGAAAAAGGCCCCCAAGTTGGCGAACATTGCCATCGGCGAGTCGACGGACGTCTCACTGGAAGGGGTGGCGATCGCGACCAAGAAGAAACTTCGTCCTGCCGGGCAAAAGCCAGCGGCAAATGCCCCCGCTCGACCGGCTGGGGCAGCAGGCGGCCAGCCTCAGCCTGCGGCGGGTCAACCGGTCCGCAAGGTCCGCCCTGCAGACCCGGCGCAGCAGAAGCGGCCGCCTCAGGCGGAAGGGCAACCTCGCAAACGTCCAGCGGCTGGTCCCGAGGGGACACGTCCGGTTCAGAAGCGGCCCGCTGGCGACGGGGAGACTCCTCCTCAAAAGCGTCCCCGTCCGAAGCCACCGACGGAACCACCTGCTGAGTAAATTTCCTTACAAAGTCCGAATTCCACCTGTTCCAGCGATCAGGATGTCCCATGTTTCGATTGAGTTCAACGTTGCTTCTTCTGGCCGCTTCGGCCAGCGTTCTGTCGGCTGCCGAGATTGACACGGTGTATCGCAAGAGCGATGGCAAGGCGGTCGGAGGCGAGATTACTGCTGTCAGCAAGACAGAAGTGGTCGTCACCCAGAAAGTGGGCAACAAAGAAGAGCATATCCCCGCCAACGATATTCGGAGCGTTGAATGGAAGGGCGAGCCGATTGGACTGGGACTGGCCCGCAGCAATCAGCGCAGCGGAAACCTTTCCGAAGCCTTGGAAGGCTATCCAGCAGGCGCTCAACGAATCTGCCGGTGCCAGCAAGAACCTGCGTGGTTCCATCGAGTATCTGATTGCCGAGGCTTCAGTGCAGGTGGCTAAGGCCGATTCGTCCCAGATCCCGGTCGCGATTCAGAAGCTGAAAGCCTACCTGGAAAGTAATCGCGATCACTATCGCTACTACGATGCTCAGATGTTGCTGGCCGAAATGGCCCTGGCTTCCAAGGACACGCTGACCGCCGAAACCTCGTTCGCACTTCTGGAGCAGGCCCCTTGGGCAGACTACCAGCTGGCTGGGCGGAACGGACAAGGCTACAGCAAGCTCGCGCAGGGAGACGCCAGCGGTGCCAAGGCAATCTTTGATCAGGTTGCCGCCGCGAACACCACCACACCGGCCGAGACGGCTCGCAAGCTGGATGGAATGCTCGGGCAGGCCGATTGTCTGGCCCAGCAGTCCAATTTCCCCGAAGCGATCAAGATCTTGAATCAGGTTGTGGATCAGGCGACTGCCGAAGATACCCGAGTGCTGGCCCGAGCTTACCTCAAGCAAGGCGATTGCCTCGCAGCAGACGGACAGCAGCTGAAGCCTGCCGTTGTGGCTTACCTGCACGTCGATGTCATCCCTTCTCTGGCAGCGCATTCGGACCTGCATGCCGAAGCGCTTTACCAGCTTGCCAAGCTGTGGCCGGCAGTGGGACAGCCTGCCCGCGCCGCCGAAGCCTCAGCCAAGCTGGAAACTGAGTATCCCAACAGTGAATGGACGAAGAAACTCGGTTCCTGATGCCGTTTACTGGCGGCCCTTCGGGTGTCCATCTACAATTCCCGATCTTTCGATGTGTGGCTGATCGGGCCAAACTGAACCAAATTCCATCCAACGTCGAGTCGACCCTCGCAGAGACCAGCGGAGAATTCAATGACGGTATGCCCTCGTCCCCAGTGTTTGTGGCCAATGATCACGGCGGCTTTGCTGCTGATGACCACCTCGTTGGGAGGCCTGCAGTCTGCCGCCTGGGCCGATGATGCCCCGGCAGCTGCCGAAGCTCCAGCTGCTGCACCGGCTGCCGAGCCAGCGGCACCCGCAGCTGCTCCAGCCGCTGCCCCGGCAGCCGCAGAAGACGCCACGACAGGTGGGGGCGAAGAACAGTCCTTCCTGATGTGGATGATTGAAGCCTCGGGAATGTGGGGGCTGATTCTGTTGCTGCTCTCCTTTGTGATGGTCGCGGTGATCATGATGAACCTGCTGCAGGTTCGTCGCGACAGCCTGCTGCCCGCTGAGTTCGTGGCGGCGTTTGAAGAAAAGCTGAATGCCAAGGACGTGCAGGGAGCGTTCGATATTGCACGCGGAGACGACTCGCTGATCGCCCGTGTTCTCGCCGCCGGGATGTCTCGACTCGGTCGCGGCTACGAAGAAGCCGTCGAAGGCATGCAGGAAGTGGGCGAAGAAGAATCGATGGCGATGGAGCACAAGCTCAGCTGGCTGGCTCTGATTGGCTCGGTCGCTCCGATGATCGGGCTGATGGGAACTGTGTGGGGGATGATCGCCTCGTTCCGTACGATCGCCAACAGTGCCACGCAGCCCAAGCCGAAGGATCTGGCTTCCGGTATTTCAACCGCGTTGTTCACCACGCTGGAAGGACTGGTTGTCGCCATTCCCGCCATTATCGCCTACAGCCTGCTGCGAAATCGCGTTTCCCGCCTGCTGCTGGAAGTGGGACGCGTGAGCGAAGGCCTGATGAGCCGCTTCAACGCCGGCAAGAAGCCTGCCTAGTTGGCTTCAAGTGAGGTGCCAGCCAGCATTTGCGTGGCTGGCAGGGTCAATGCCTGAGTGCGGAGTGTGGGTTCCATGCGAATTAAGAGTGCCAAACCAACGATTGTCGAAGCGGATATGACGCCGATGATCGACATGACGTTCCAGTTGATCGCGTTCTTCATGATCGTGACCAACTTTGAACAGACTCAGGCGGATGAGCGAATCAAGCTGCCAACCGATCGTCTGGCCCGACCGCCGTTGCAGGCCCGGGAAACGGAAGTGGTGTTGAACATCGGCTTCCTCCGCAATTCAGACGGCTCCAAAGCCGATCCCAATGCTTACATTTTCTACGGCGGTGATCCGATTCCCGTGCTCGACTACGGACCGCGTCTCAAACGCGAGTATGAATTGTCCAAACGCCAGTATGGCGAGGAGAAGGCCAAGGACATTACCGTGGTCATTCGAGCGGACAGTGATGTTCCTACTGGGCTGGTTCAGGAATTGATCAAAATGGGCCAGGAATCCAATTTCTCCAAATTTGCCCTGAAGGCGAAGTCGGGCGAGGACGGGGCTGAATAAGCACCATCCCCCTGTTCTCTTGACGAGGTTTTGCAAATGAAGTTTCGCAAACATGGCGGTGACGGCGGCGGCAAAGTCGAAGTCAATATGGCCGCGATGATTGACGTCGTGTTCCAGCTGCTGATCTTCTTCATGCTCACGTTGAAGATTCTTGCGCCGGAAGGGGACTTCAACATCAATATGCCGTTGGGCGCAGTTGGCACCCCAGACCCGACGCAAACGCCGCCGATGGACCTGAAGGTGACCTTGCAGGCCAACGAGGATGGCACCCTCAACCAGTTGTTCTTTGGTGGCCGCGGCCTGGGAAATGATTTTCCGGCCTGCTTTGAACGCCTGAACTTCGAAATCGCGCAGGTGGCCGGTTCCGGACAGGCCACTGGTGAAGACATCGAAGTTGAGATCAAGCCAGATTACAACCTGCACTACAGGTACATCGTGCGGGCCATCTCTGCCTGTCGCGGGCGCATGGTGGGAAACAAGATGATCACCTACATCGAGAAGATTAAGTTCGCTCCCATCGAACGACCGGGCGGCTGATGCCCGTTCTTCGGCTACGATCAGAAGGCGGCGGCTGCATCAGCCGCCGCCTTTATTTCTTGACGCCCAGCGTTTGAGCGCGCACTACGCCGACGGTAATTGCCAATGTCGATGTTCAGGTTCTGTGTCGATTTGTGTCAACAGGTGTAAAGACGGGATAACCGTTACAACACTTTGTGATCTGGGTGTTTTGTTGTAAGTTGTTTTGTGGTCGTTTGATGCGGCGATTGCGTCGGGTTCTGGCACGCAAGATGCCTTCCGATGCTGATGGAGGAAGGTGCCGCGTGAGCAGATGCGTCACCAACAAATTCCTTCTCTGAGTGCCACCTGCGGGTGGTTACGTTCGGCCGGCTGAACGTTTTGATTGAACGCTGCGCTCAGGGATCTTTGCGCGCCGATGAACGTCATGTTCATGGGAGGCTGGCGCTCACATTCTCTAACGTCCCTTTGCTAAATGAGTTGAGCGCGCTCTTCCGGAAAATGTGCGCGTCGTTGGCATTTGGTGTGCATTCTCTGCCTGCCGTGAACTTGGTCGACAAACTGCAAGCGACATGTTCCAGGCCACCCATTCATCTATTGAATGTGGTGCAACTGACCACACTCAGGGGAGTGCTGGTTGGAACGCTCGCGGAATGGACTGCTCTCCGGACCGCGAAGTGATTTGATACTCAGAGAATGAAAGAAGTCCTCCATGTCTGCTCTCCATGCGTTGCTTCGTGATGAAGCCGGTTTCATCGTGTCTGCCGAACTGGTCCTGGTTGCGACCTTGCTTGTCATCGGCCTGATTGTCGGTCTGTCCGAGGTTCAGCACGCTCTGGTCGCGGAACTCAACGACGTCGCCGATGCGATTGGATCTGTCAATCAGTCGTACAGCTACTCCGGATTTTCTGCCCGCAAGTCGGATGGTTGCGTGAAATCGGTCACCTATGGTTCATCCTTCCGCGACTCTGTCGATGACTGCGACAACAACCAGTGCGAAATTGCCTGCGACGTTCCGCAGTCCGAAGGCCGCAAGTGGTAGGTGGCCCAATTGAATTCAGTGAGAACTGTGTGTGAGAGCGCAGTTTGTCGCGATGGCTTGTTGCCTCTCCCCCGGGGCAACAAGCCATTCTTGCATTTCGGAACTGTGTGAAATCACAGGGCTGTCGGAAAAACTCGCCAGTCGCACTGGCCGGAAGAGGCGTCTTCGACTAGCCTGCGGAGATGCGCTGCGCAAATCCCGGATGTCGTGGGGACTGCAGCCACTGTCATGCATTGTTGGCCGAATGAGCGGTAGAGTTCGCTCCATGGCGTTCCCGCCATCGGTCGTTGAATACAAAGGTACCGCAGGGAGGCTTTGAGTGTCGCTCGCCCAGTTGCTGGAGTCCAAGTTTCGTGGTGATGTCCGCTTTCGCGGACTGGCTTTCTTGCAGGCCGAGCGGGTATCCATTGCCCGCATCACACCGGATGACCTGCACGGCGTGGTCCGTGATGGGGGCAGCGAATATCAGACGCACCTGAGCCGCCTTGAAGGCGACCTGAGGATGTTCTGCAGCTGCGTAGGGGAAGGCCAGACACGCGACCCGGCCTGTAAGCATCTGTGGGCCACGATTCTCGCCACCGACGAAGGGGGATACCTCACCGGAACAGCCCGCCCGGGTGCGGTTCCGACCTTTTGTGGCCGAAGTCTATCGGCCGATGGATCTGAGCAACTGGGACGAAGACGACTTCGAAGGTGAGCCGGTTCAATCTGTGGCCGTGGCTCAGACCAAAACGCAGGAAATCAAACCTCGACGCGCCTTGCGGGATTGGGAATCGCGACTGCAGGAGATGCGCGGCAATCTGCCGGCAACCCCCAAGGTGGCGGCTGCCCAGGGGAATCGCGAAACCGAGATTTTCTACGAGATCGATTCCAAGGAAAGTCGTCTGGCCAAGCAACTCGTCATTGAGACCTCGCAGCGTCAGCGACGCAGCAACGGTCAATGGGGCAAGCTGAAGCCCCTCAAGCTGCGTCCCGGTCGACTCGACGAAATCGCGCACGAAGACGATCGTCAGATTCTCTCGTTCCTGGCTGGCGGGACTCCAGAGCGTTCCGGCTGGTTGGCTCAACAGGCCGAGTTTCAAGCTGCTGTTTATCGCTATCGCCTTCCGCATGAGTTGTGTCGACTGCTGCTGCCACTGATGGCCAAGTCGGGACACTTGCGGTATCTCGGAGATTCCGAATCCGACTTCACGCCCCTCTCGTGGGATGATGGACCAGCGTGGAAGCTGGCTCTCAAACTGTCGCAGCCTGGCGCTCAGGAAGACTGGCAACTTTCAGGGGAAGTGCGACGCGGCGACCAGATTA
Organism: Planctomycetaceae bacterium; assembly: GCA_020426515.1. GTDB lineage: Bacteria > Planctomycetota > Planctomycetia > Planctomycetales > Planctomycetaceae > JACKHO01. The sequence goes on from JAGQPW010000001.1 coordinate 64,367, forward strand.
TGTCGATTCGGGACTGCACGCTGCTTCCCGGGGGACTGGTGCTGACCTCCACGCATATTGCCCGCCTGGATGACTTTGGAGCATTCGACTGGGTGGAGCTCGTCTCCGGTGATCGCAAGATGACCGCTGCCCCCGGCGAAGAGAAGGAACTGGTCGATCGCTTGCTCGACATGCCGGCCATTCCTCAGCTGGACCTGCCGGATGAGCTGAAGCTGGAGGAGATCAAGCCAGAGCCCAAGCCGATGCTGACGCTGAAATCGCCGCAGACGCGAGGCTGGCGACAGGAGCGAATTCAGGGCAATCTGGACTTCGACTACATTGGAACAATTGTTCGCGCCAGCAATATTCAATGGGCGATTGTGCAGCGCAACGAGGGACGTTGCCTGCTGCGCGATCAGGAGCAGGAAAGTGCGGCCTGGTCGCTGCTGCAGTCACTTGGTTTTCGCAAGCTGGTCGACCATCGGCAGACTTCGTACGACGTCGACATTCCGGTCACGGAGTTAGGTCGGGCCGTGCGGACTCTGATTGCTGAAGGCTGGGACGTGCGGGCCGATGGCAAGCAGGTGCGCCAGCCCAACGCACTTAAGTTCAGCGTGAAGTCCGACATTGACTGGTTTGAACTGAATGCGAATGTGGACTTTGGTGGCAGCCGCGTGAATTTGCCGGAACTGCTTGCAGCATTGTCACGTGGTGACCAGACCGTCCGACTGGACGATGGATCGCTGGGTATTCTGCCAGAGGAGTGGCTCAAGCAATACGGAATCCTCGCCGGACTGGGCGTTACCGAAGGCGGTGGCATTCGATTCTCGACATCACAGTTGGGGCTGATTGATGCTCTGCTTCAGGCTCAGGAATTCACCGAGTTTGACGATCGTTACCTGGAGATCCGAGAGCGACTGGCCAGCTTTGATGGCGTCGCGGAAGCAAAGGAACCGGAAGGATTTCACGGTGACTTGCGCAGCTATCAGCGGTCTGGACTGGGCTGGCTGAAGTTTCTGCAGGAATTCGGCTTTGGTGGCTGCCTTGCGGACGACATGGGTTTGGGAAAGACCATTCAAATGCTCGCCCTGCTGTTGGAACGCAAGCGAACCGTGCAGCAGCATCGTCCTTCAATCATCGTTGTTCCCAAGTCGCTGATGTTTAACTGGGTCCACGAGATCACCCGGTTCACGCCGGAACTGTCGCACATGGAGTACACGGGGCCGGACCGTGCTCAGCTCAAGCCCGATCTGCCACAGACGGACATCGTGCTGACAACCTACGGCACGCTCCGACGTGATATCAATGAGCTGAAGGACATCGACTTTGACTACGCTGTCCTCGACGAAGCCCAGACGATCAAGAACTCTGCTTCACAGGCAGCCAAGGCTTCGCGACTGCTGAGATCGCGTCACCGGGTCGCTCTTTCGGGAACGCCGATCGAGAACCATCTGGGCGATCTCTGGTCGATCTTCGAATTTCTCAATCCGGGAATGCTTGGTCGCAGTTCCGTTTTCAAAATGCATGCGGCCGATGGTCGTGACGAGCAGTCTCGTCGGGTCATTGCTCAGGGAGTCAAACCGTTTGTTCTGCGGCGGACCAAGTCTCAGGTGGCTCAGGACCTGCCGGAGAAGTTCGAAGAAACCATTTACTGTGAAATGGGTCGCCGGCAGCGGGAACTGTATCTCGAACTGCGGGACTACTACCGCCAGTCACTGCTCGGCCTCATCAAGGAGCAGGGCATGGGACGGTCCAAAATGCACGTGCTGGAAGCTTTGCTGCGACTGCGGCAAGCTGCCTGCCACCCCGCATTGCTGGACCGTGGGTCGGAGGAAGACGCTTACGCCAAGCTGGATGTCTTGTGCCCGCAGCTGGAAGAACTGATCGAAGAAGGGCACAAGTCACTCGTGTTCTCACAGTTCACGAGCATGCTCTCGATCGTCAAGAAACATCTCGATGCGAAGGGCATCCGCTACGCCTATCTGGATGGACAGACCCGCAACCGCAAGGAAGTGGTGGAAGAGTTCCAGAACGATCCGGACATCAAGGTCTTCCTGATCAGCCTCAAGGCTGGGGGCCTGGGTCTGAACCTGACCGCAGCGGAATACGTGTTCCTGCTCGATCCATGGTGGAACCCGGCCGTCGAAGCCCAGGCCATCGACCGGGCGCACCGCGTGGGGCAAACCCAGCGCGTGTTCGCCTATCGGCTCATCTGCCGCGATACGGTGGAGGAAAAGATCCTGGAATTGCAGCAGAAAAAGCGAGAGCTCGCCGACGCCATCCTCGAAGCGGATGGATCGCCTCTGCAAAACCTCACGGCGGAAGACCTCGAACTGCTGCTCTCGTAGTTCGGCCGTTTTCGTCTGGTCATCGATGCCGGCTAGTCATCGATGCCATAGCCTGCAACAAAAAAAACGAGCCGCACATCATGTGATGTGCGGCTCGTTCGTATTTCTGGATCGCAACGTCAGCGATTATTCGTCCGCTTCCCGTGAGTTGCGGTCGGGAATCCGGTCATCGACATCGTAGGCCTGTCCCACGAGACGCAGTGCTGAGATGGCCCACCATGTGGGGTCCAGTTCCCACCAGCGGTGTCCAGCCCGAGCCAGACGCGGGTGGGCATGGTGGTTGTTGTGCCAGCCTTCGCCATAAGCGGCAATGGCGACCCACCACAGGTTACGGGAATGATCGGTGGTATCGTAATTCCGGTAACCCCAGATGTGGGTTGCCGAATTCACAAACCAGGTGCTGTGATACGCCACGACGGTTCGCAGGCAGAAGGCCCACAGGACCCAGGACAAGCCAACGGTTGAGAGCAGGGCCCCGCCATCGAAGAAGAACGCCCCGATGGCATACAGCAGGAAAGCCGTGCTCCACAACCACCAGGCGTAGGTTCGTTCGAACATTTGCAGTGTGGCGTCCTGAGCAAGATCCGGAGCATACTGCTTGATGAGCAGTTCGTGCTTGCGCGGAGTGTTCTTAACAAAGGTCCACATGATGTGCGACCACCATGTTCCATCGTAAGGTGAGTGCGGATCGCCTTCTTTGTCCGATCGGGAATGGTGTACGCGGTGCGTCGCGGCCCACATCAGCGGAGTTCCTTCGCCGGAGATCACGCCGAAATACGTCGCAATAAACTTGGCGGGATTCCGCAGCTTCAACGACTTGTGCGACAACCCGCGATGGTATCCCAGGCAGATTCCGATGCTGCAGGTCGCCCAGTGCAATACGAGCGCTGCAACCAGTGCGCTCCATGTGAAGAAGAATGGGGCAGCCAGTGCCGCCACATGCATTCCCACGATAAACGTGATCACGACCCAGCTGAGGTTGTCCCAACGCAGCTGAGAAGGTGCAAACGCGTCCAGCAGTTCCTGGCGTTCAATCGCCTTGGCACTGGGACGGGCAACATGGTGCTCTTGAGGAGCCGTCGCCGGGATGTGTCTTTCAATGACACCCGATGGAGAATCTGTGATCGGTGACATTTGCTCAATCCTTTTCCAAGCCGCTTGGGCAATACGAGGAGACAAGTCACTTGGAAACTCGCCTCGTTGACGCCTGAACTGTTTCGCGGCGTCGATCCACCTTGATTGCTGAACACCTCGTTGTGCTCCCTCAAGGCGACCGGAACTTATCACAATTGTCGACATGTGTGTGTCAGCAGGCGCTCAAACCTTGGTCAAACTTCATCCACTGTTTGTCACAGCTGTGTCTGTGTTGTAACTGTCTTCGGAGAAGAGGTTTGTGTCTTGGAATGGCGGCGTATGGGACCGTTGACGCGACGAGTCTGGAGGTACGAGGGCGAATTTTGACACGCAGCGCCTCTCCATCTTGGGATTTTTCTGTTGAGTACAGGCTTGGCGGCGGGTAGCGTAGAGCGGCTCGCGACGGCCCCGCCCCGTGTCTGGTCAAAGGAGAAGCATGATGTTTCGAACCACGTCGCATGACTCCGCCTTGGAAAAGGAGGAGGTCTTGTATCGCCAACTCGGCTCGCTCGATGCGGAGCAGGTCGCAGTTGCACTTCTTGAATTGTCGCGAGGTGACGTCAATCTGGAACGGGCCGCCGCTACCTGCCTGCAGTATCTGAACGACGAAGATCGTTGCGTACGGCAGTGCGCCGTCAATTCGCTGACTGTTCTGGCCCGTCGCGGGGCTCCGCTCGATTTGCGGGCCACGATCTACACCTTGCAGCGAATCTCGATGAATGGAGACGACCTGAACGGGTCCATTCCCGATGCATTGGTCGTCTTACAGGGGATACACCTCAGCAGGGAACGATGGGTTCAGCCGCTGCAAGATGACTACGCGTAGACTTCTGGCGACAGTTTGCGTCTAGAGAATCCCGTGGAGCGATCGCCCCGGCGCGGCCAGTTCGTTGACTCGCCGCACCACATTGGGATCTTCCATCAGCGGCGGTGCGTGGTGGGGCTTGATGCGGGCGTCAATAGCCAGCGGGCCGCGGCAGCCCCAATGCTTGTGCTCGGTGAAGGCCCCCACGCCATCGATGTCGGCGGCAGGATTGGAGCGAGTGAAGGTCACCCACAGGAAATTCTTCAGTGATGCCGCCGTGAATTCGGCGTCATCGACGAGAACCATCAGCGGAAAGGCCATTAGCGGATGATCAGCGGCCATCGACTCGCAGAACTGCCGCAACACCGGATCCCCAGACGTGGCTGCGGGGCCCTGAATGGCGACGATGCCCGGCAGACAGAGTCGAACATCCGAGAACCCGGCGGGCAGTCGAAAACCCGATGGGATCTCTCGTGGTAGTTGCCGCCGTGGCGGTCCGGCCGCTGCCAGGACCACTTTGGAACCGGCGTTTAGTCCGTGGCCTGAGTAGTCGAGCGTATCAATCGTGGTACGGGTCTGAAAATGCAGATCTTCCTGCCAGTCAATGCGTTCGAGCAGGTGTGCCAGGAACGTCGGAATGTCGTGCAGTCCGAGCCCTGGATTGTCCTGTTCCGCCACGATCAGGAGATACTTGGCGAGAGAAAGTTGTCCCTGCCCGAGTATCGCATTGGCCTGAGTCAGCAGTTCCTGTGGTCGACGTTCACTGGCGTAAGGAACGTACCGTTCGCTGCCAATCGCCAGCAGCAAGGGATGCACGCCCGCTTCGTCTACCGCATGCACCCCTTTGACGCCGGGCAGGACCGATGGAATTGCCGGTCCGGTGATCTCGTGAATGATCGCACCGAATGATGTGTCCTCCTGCGGAGGGCGCCCCACTGCGGTAAACGGCCAGATGGCATCGCGGCGGCATGTCACGCGATCGACCTTCAGTACAGGAAAATCGTGAATCAGGCTGTAGTACCCCAGGTGGTCACCGAACGGCCCCTCAGGCAACACTGCGTCTCCATCGATCGTTCCAGAGATACAGAAGTCCGCTTCCGCCAGCAGCGGCAAACCGCCCGGTTGCCGGACGAGCTTCATGCGATGTCCGCTCAACGCCCCGGCAAAGGTCAGTTCGGAGAGTCCTTCCGGAAGCGGCATCACGGCGGCCAACGGGATGGTGGGTGGCCCGCCAACGAAGATGTTCACACGCAGTGGCTCGCCGCGACGAATGGCCGCCGCATGATGCACGCCGATGCTGCGATGTATCTGGTAATGCACCCCCACCTGTTGATTGGGCTGGTACTCGTTGCCGGCGAGCTGAATGCGGTACATCCCGAGATTGGACTTCTGCCAGCCGGGCTGATCGGGATGCTCTGTATAGACTGCAGGCAGCGTGACGAAGGGGCCTCCATCCAGTGGCCAGAATGTCAGCTGCGGCAGTTCGTTGAGTTGTATCTGCTGATCAAGTACGGGCCCTCGCGAAACATACCTGGGCCGCATTGCCCATGCCGCTGGAAGTGCGCGAGCGTAACGAAATGGAGCCTTCTGAATCACAGCAGGATCAATTTTGATCTCGACCAGCCGCTTCACCAGATCGAGCGTATCCCGGAACAGGAACCGCGTGCGGTCCAGTGTGCCAAACAGGTTGCTGACCAGTGGGAAACGGCAGCCCTTCACCCGTTCAAAATACAACGCAGGTCCTTGGGCCTCGTAGACGCGCCGTTGAATCTCGGCCGCTTCCAGGTACGGATCGACCTCCTCGCGAATCCGGATCAACTGACCCGTTCGCTCCAGATCTGTGACACATTCACGAAGATGACGATAACCCATCAGGACCAGCGCGAGGGAAGTAATGCGAACACTGGGACAACTGCTGTTAAACGATCCGCAGCTGAACCGACGATTCAACTCGGAGAACACACTCCACTCTCAAAATTCCCGGAGATTCCGGCAGCATCCGAGAGGCCCGCATCATAGCGAACGGAAGGTGGACCGTGACCTTCGCCATGCGATCAAGGTTGCCCATCAAGCGTTGACAAATCTTTGAACGGGAATTTGAAGGGGCGATCGCTGGTGTACTTGTGGGCAGTCATCCAGGAGAACTCGACCTGATCGCGACGTGCGGGATCCGGTTCAGGCAGTGGCCTTCCGTCGGCTTCCGCATAGATGGTACGCACGACACGAACCGGACGTGCTGCCGGCGGAGCCAGGACGTAATCGGTGCCTCGGGTCACCAGCAGCCAGCTGTTCTCGCGAAATCCTGCTCGCAATCGTTGATGAGCGGCGGCAATCAGTCGTTCCCGTTCTCCTGAGGACAGCTCCGCGGTGGTGGCGATCGACTTGACCAGTTTCTGGGTCTCCGAAATGTCGAAGCTGACCCAGCCATAGGGGGGGAGGTAGGCTTCCAGCTTGCAGTGCGAGGGAGAGTTCTTGGGATACAGCGAGAGTCCGTACGTGACTCGCGTAGGGAAACCAAGTGCCCGCCCCAGGGCGCCGCATAGCCCATGATAGTCGCTGCAGTGGCCGCACCGTTCGCGCAACCCGTGATTGGGATCGGCCTGCAGCGAGGCGTTCACGTGGTCGTACTGCAGATGGGTCTCAACCCAGTCCATCGCCGTTACGAAGTTGCGTCCATCGACCACAGGCTGTGGAGCAATGGTGTGCAACACCTCCGCAAATTCGGCCACATCGTCAATCGGTTCAGCCTTCAGGTATGGAGTCACTTCGACAGGCCAGACCTTCGGGATGGTCACTCGATCTGGCTCGACACTCCACCGCACGTCAGAAACTTTGGCTTGAAAGCGGTTGCGAATCAGCTGGGCTCCCTGTGGCTGGTGGAATTCAAAGTAGGCGAATCGATTCCCGTAGAGCGGCTCGGTAGCGAACTGTGGTTTGACATCCTGGGGAAACGTGCTGATCTCAAACTCTCCGACCTCCTGCCCCAGACCACTCTGAGGCAGCGGCAGCCACACCTTGAGTACTTCGCAGTGATAGGGTGGCGTGACGACAGCGACGAATTCCACTTCGTGTCGTATTGGTTGACTGACCAGCGGCTGCACCGGCGCTGAATTCTCCGCCAGTACCGGCGCGAAGAGGAGCAGGTACGCGAGTAGAGGTCGAAGCAGCATGAGCGGCACTCACCGGGTTCAGAATTCAGAACTTCTAACCATCTTCATGCGATCGTCAGCGGGATGCAACTGGTGGGGTCAGCATTCGCGCGAGTCCAATTCCCAGCACAGATCCCAGCACTGGTGCGAGAATGTAAACGAGGACCGAGCCCATCCCGTTTGGGCCAGGGATCGCCGCTGCTCCCCATCCGGCGGCGGCGGCCACAATGCGCGGACCAAAGTCGCGAGCCGGATTGAAGCAGGCCTGCGTCAAAGGAGCGATCACACAGATCAGGGCGGTCACGGTGAGGCCGATGAAGACGGGCGCCAGCCGAGTGGGAACTTCACTGTTCTCGGCGCTTGTCGTACGAGCGACCACAAAGCCGAGGATGGCGGTCCCGAGCAACTCCGCAAAGAAGGCCGTTCCCGTGGGCAGCTGCTGAAGATGCCGCTGCAACTGAGCCCGATCGACCCGACCATCAGTGAACGAGTAGCCTCCAGGATTCATGTAGTATTCGCCATAGCACATGGCGGTCAGCACGCTTTCTTCTGAACCGCGACGGATTCCGTGCTGCTGTTCGTATTCCTGCAGTGATGGACCAAACAGGACCAGCAGGCTGGTCGCCGCCAGCATCGCCCCCGCAAACTGCGAAAGAATGTAGGGAACCACGCGACGGCGGGGAAACTCGTTCCAAAACGAGAAGCCGAGGGTGATGGCGGGATTGATGTGGGCTCCGCTGAACTGGCCAATCGTGTAGATAGCCAGCATGATCGACAGCCCCCACACGATGCCGACCTGCCACAGTCCCTGCAGACCTCCCAGCAGGACCGCCACGTGAACAGACCCGCAGCCAAAGAAGATCAGCAGGAACGTACCGATCAATTCGGCAGTGCAACAGTGCCGCAGCGACGGAGGAGTAGACATCCTGTTGAACTCCGGTGAGCAAGAGCGCAAACGCCGGACCCAGTGGGCGGACTATTCGAGCGGTTCGCTACGAGGATACGACCCCAGAACCTCCAGCCGCACGGCCTTCTTTTCGAGCGCCTGCAGGGTCTTGCGGATTCGGAGTTCCTTGGTGTGTCCTTCAAAGTCGAGGAAGAACAGGTATCCGGTTTCAGGTCCGCGAAGTGGGAACGATTCGATCCACGTCAGGTTGATCTTGTTGTTCTTGAAGGCGGTCAGCGCGTCGGTCAGTGAACCGGGGGAATGCGGAATCTGCAACAGCAGTGCGGTGCGATCCCGACCGGTTGGCTTGGTGTCCTGGTCGCCGATGATGGCGAACCGGGTGACGTTGTGCGCGTTGTCTTCGATCCGCTCAGCCACGATGTCGAGACCGTACTGCACAGCTGCCTGCTGACTGGCGATCGCTCCCACTCCGGGCTTCGTCCGGGCGAGTTCAGCCGCCGTCGACGTGCTGGTCACATCGTAGGTCTTCGCGTGCGGCATGTTCCGAGCCAACCAGTCCCGGCACTGCGATAGAGCTTGAGGCTTGGAATAGATTTCGGTGATTTCGCTGCGTGGAGACCGCGAGAGCAGATTGTGATGGATCGACATCTGCACTTCGCCGCACACGCGCAACGGCAACCGGGTGAACATGTCGAGCGTATCGACAATGCGTCCATCCGTGCTGTTTTCGATCGGCACGATGCCGTAATCGGCGTGGCCTCGGTTCACTTCTTCGAAGACCGAGGCGATCGTGTTGACGGGGATCAGATCGGCTGTCTTGCCAAACTTCTCCAGTGCCGCAAGGTGGGTGAAGCTGAATGCGGGGCCGAGGTAGGCCACTCGAACCTTTTTCACGCGACAGCGGGCGGAACTCAGGAGCTCACGAAACACGCTTCGCAGGACGTCGCGCGTCATCGGCCCCTTGTTGAGGGTGTCCAGTCGCTCCCACAGTTCCTGTTCGGTCTGTGGATCGAACCAGATATCGCGGCGTTCGGTCAGGCCTGCCAGTTGCGACATCATCAGCTCCATCCGCTCGTTGAGCAGACGGACCAGTTCCTTGTCGACGGCTCTCAGTCGCGTCTCAGCCTGTGCCGCCGACTTCTTGCGGACGACTGTCTTCGAAGGCTTGGGGGCGGCCGATTTCTTGGTGGCAGCAGTGCGTGCAGCGCGCGAAGCGGGAGCCGTTTTCTTAGTCCCCTTCGTCGTCTTCTTCTTGGCCATGAGTGATCTTCCGGTCCAAGCCCGTCAGGGCGTGAGTCCCACTCCCTTAACAATTGGTGGAAGACCGAATTCCGTCGCGGTCCTGAGACACATCGGCCACAACCGGGCGAAAATGTAATCGCCCTAAGTGACAATAAACACAAGGCTTAGATCGTGCCCTCGGGAGGGCGTCTAACTTCGTGTGAGCAAACGACTTTGGATCATGGTTCTACCGATCAGAAGCACCGATGTCAAGTTGCTGAAGTGTCCCTCAGTGACGAGGGAATCGCCCTGTGTGGGGGCTGGCTACAGGACGCAACGTGTGGCCAGGAAATGTCTTATCGCGTGATGGCGGGGACTTTAGGAGAGAGAAGCTGCTTCGTTGTGCGACTGAGTTGTGACGGTCAGGGAAGTTGCGTTGGCCCGGAAATCGTGAGTGTTCGGACGATTCGGGACGGACTTGGAAAGCCAGTGAGCACAGAGAGACCGACTGTCGACGCTGGACACTCGGCCTGGAACCTTCAACACTGCAGCAATTGGCAAACTCTCACGACGACCTGCACTCTGGCGTTGCACCGCATGCGACTGAAACTTGAGACGCCGCTGCTGACGAAAGAATTGGGCGAGCAGGCCCTTCAGGCTCGGACATACCTGCTCCGTGGTCTCTACGGGATACTGTTGTACCTGGGGGGGCTACTGTTGATTTACGGAGGTGGCGGGACAATCAATGCACAAGTCAGTCTGGGGCAGGGACTGACGATGTTCTGGAACATCGTGTATCTGGAGGCATTCGGAATTCTACTGTTCCTGCCGGCAATGTCGGCCGGCTCGCTCGCTGGTGAGAAGGAGCGGGAAAGCCTGTCGCTGCTGCTGCTCACGACGCTTCCTCCGTGGTCGATTCTGTGGCAAAAGCTGCTCAGTCGGCTGATCCCAATGCTGACCCTGGTCATCTTATCCTTTCCACTGCTGGCAGCAGCGTATTCTTTTGGGGGCGTCCCGACCGACGACCTGCTGTGGGCTGGCGTCCTCCTCGTGCTGTGGACAATCCAGATTGCGGCTTTGTCTCTGGCCTGCTCGTCATTTTGCCGAACCACCGTCGCCGCACTCGTTTCTTCATATGTTCTGGCGGCGGTCATCTTCCTGCTCTTCTCAATTCTCTCGAGTGGCCGCCCAACGGTCTTTTCGTACTTCCCGTTTGCATACGGACAGAGCGGGTTCCGTCTGAATACGACGCCGCAGGGAGTCATCCGCTGCGTGGTGCTGTTTGGCGTCCTGATGTTCGCCTCGCGGATTTTTCTGTTCACGCGCGCTTTCACCCCCGCAAGCAACGCCCTGCTGAAAGTGTTCCAGTCGCTGGACCGATTCTGGAATGAGATGAATGGGATTACAGGAGGAATTGTCCTTGTGGACGATGGCAATCGCTGGCCCCACCATCATCCTGTCGCCTGGCGTGAAACATCAAAGAAGTCGCTGGGCACGTTTCGCTATCTGTTCCGCATCCTGATTGTCATTGAAACGCCAATCCTGTTTGGCTGCCAGATGGCCAACCTGAATCACAATTCGAACCATCAGTCGATCTCGGTGATGCTGTTCACAACATGGGCGATCGGAACGGCTCTGATTTGCGTCCACGCGGCCAGCGTGATCTCTGGTGAACGAGCAAGGCAAACGCTGGAGACGCTGCTGACAACTCCGCTTTCCGGCTCACAAATCATCCTTGAGAAACTCTCCGGAGTGCGCCGACTGGTTTTCGTTCTGCTGGTCCCGTTGTGTACCGTCATCGGGTTTCAGCACTGGTTCCGTGACTTTCACTGGGATCTGAACTACGTGAGTCGTTCGCTGGCCCTGTCGGCTGTTTTCCTGTGGCTGCTGATGTGGATGTGCTGCTGGTATGGACTGCGGATGAAATCGCAGTTGCGCTCGATTGTGGCCTCGATGGTGACCGTGATTGTGCTGCTGGCACTGCCCATTGTCTGTTCGTTTCTACTCGTCAATGTCCTTGGCTGGACGGCTGCCTGGTGTCGGCAGATCGCCTTGATCAGTCCGGCCACATTGATCGGTGTGACGGAAGCGTTCGATGCCCCCTCACTGCTCGCGACTTATGGTGTGGACCTGAATCATCAGGTGTGGTTCTGGTCCGTGCTGACCGGCTGGGCTGGTGTGGCACTGGCACTTCGCGTGGCCTGCCTGTCTAATGCCGATGGTGCTCTTGGACGAGTACCCGCAGCGGCATTGCAAGGGGAGACTTCCGGACAGGTTTCGTCCGCAATCTCCAGTTGAGCCCTGCTGCCGGAAATCAATTGCTGCACACTTTCGACTTGTGGAACTGAATCACTGCCATGGCCGATTTTCTTCAGCTGGAAGGTAAGAGTTTTCTGGTCATGGGGGCGGCCAATCGCAAGAGCGTCGCGTTTCAGGTGGGGCGCGTGCTGAAGGAGGCTGGTGCCGATGTCTTGTACGCTGTGCGGAGCGAGGCCCGTCGCGAGTCGCTCCGCAAGTTGCTGGGGGACTCGCCTGTCTATGTCTGCGATGTCGAACATCAGGACCAGATTGACCGGCTGAAAGAGGAAGTCACGCGCGACCGTCCAACGGTGCATGGACTGGTCCACTCGATTGCGTTTGCAGACTACTCGGCA
>JAGQPW010000001.1:76661-89906 GCA_020426515.1 Planctomycetaceae bacterium
TTGGTTGCCATTTCACGAAACGCCGCGCAATGCGTTCCTGCAGGCCGTCAATATCTCCTGCTTCTCACTGATCGCCACGGCCAACGCGTTTCGCGATGTGCTCGACCCCGAGCAGGGGAGTGTGGTGACGATTTCCATTTCGACAACTCGAATGGCAGCCGAGAACTACGGCTACATGGCGCCGGTCAAAGCCGCACTCGACTCGTCGATCTGTTTTCTGGCGAAGTCGTTCTCAAAGTTCTCCAAGGTGCGTTTCAACGCTGTTTGTCCAGGTTTGCTCAAAACGTCGGCCTCAGCTGGCATTCCCGGTTACGTCGATTCCTACCTGTTCGCAGAACAGGCCACACTGCGAAAGCACGCCGTGCAGACGGAAGAAGTTGCCAATGTGACCGCCTTTCTGCTCAGCCCGCGATCATCCGGCATCAACTCGCAGGGACTGGTCATCGATGCGGGGATGGGCACCAATTACTTCGATGAGGCTCTCGTGTCACAGGCCATCGGCAAGTGACATAGCAGCGGCGAATGCAGAACCGGTGCGGGTTTCGACACAGGGCGATCGTTGATCTGGCTGTGGCATCGCACCCCTTTTCTTGCGGCCGACCTGGGGATGTACCAGATTGTGCCCGGTGCTTTTCCTGTCCTGATGATCTGGCCAAGACGCTGATATCCCAGCCGATCACAACTGCGGAGTGAGGCGGTGTTGGTCCAGTCAACGGTAGACACCAGCGCGTGGATTCCGCGTTGATTGAGCTGCAGCAAGGCACGCTTCATTCCAATGCCGTGCAGCCTCAGACCACGAAAATCGCGGTGAGTAAATCCCTTATACATGTAGGCCACCGAGTCGGGATACGACATCGACACGCCGAAATTGTGGCGTCCTTCCACGCCGCGCAATGCATACCAGCCGTACGATGCCAGTCGACCATTCTGCAGGACTGCGAAGCAGAGATCGGAACCCGCAGCCGCGCGTGCAACCATTTCCTGGTCGAGTTGATTCTCCGGCAGCTGGGCGTGAGCGGCCACTTCTTCGGGAGCGAGAAAGCGAAATGTGAAGCCGGGATTCGCATCTTCCGTTAGCTGGATCTTCGAAGCTTCCAACCACACAAGTTCAACCACCTGCAACGACAGCAGCCGCTTCCCAAGTCGATCCGCCGCATAGCGCAGCAGGGATCCTGTTCCAGATTTGCGCCAGATGCTGAAGAGTGTCGAAAGTCGACTCATTGTGGAAACGACTGAAGTTGCGAGGAATGGACACCTCGAGCGGGATGACCTCTGTTGAAACGATCGCTGGCTTCCAGACTTCAATCAATAGGCGATTCACAGCGTTCCAGGGGAAGACCGGCTCCGATTCACCACATCTCGATGTTTCCCGTACGGCCCTCACAACTGCTCCGGATGCCAATCCGGTCGACAACAATTTTGACGTTTTTCATCACCACACGTTGCCTGCCGTCGGGCCGTCACTGATGGTCAGGTGCATGGCAACATCGCTCGATTCCACCTCGCACATCGGTGCTCACACCATGATTCAGCGAACACTTTTTGCTCCGTCACGATGTCAGGCTGGAACACCGCTCTCAGTAGCAGCACTTTCGGTGTCCCCCACACCGGTCGATGTGCCGCGTGTTGAAGGGCTGTCCTACCGTGAATTCGTACATGACTTTCAGCGTCTGCGGCGACCGGTCATCCTGACGGACGCCACCCGCAACTGGAGCGCGCGAGGCTGGTCGCTGGAGACGTTGCAGCGTCGGGCCGGCCATCGCACTGTCACCATTCGAACCGAAACCGGCAGCGCGAATTATCTGTTTGGGGACCTGGTCGATCTGCTTTCCAACGCCACAGACGGTCAACCGGCTCCTTATGCTCGAAACGTCGATGTCGAACGCAACCTTCCGGAGCTGTGGCCCGATATCCAGCCACGATTGGAATTCGCGACACCGGACTGGAAGTCCTCCGGGCTCCTGCCCCGTGACTTCATTTTCCCCAACGGACTCGAAGAACTGTTTCTAGGCGGTGTGGGAAATTCATTCCCGCGCCTGCATGTCGACTATTGGGGGATGGACGGGTTTGTTTCGCAAATCCTTGGCCGCAAGGAATTTATTCTGGCTCCTCCCAGTCAGACTCCGTTCATGTATCCCACTCCGGGAGATGAACTGAGCAGCCAGATTACCGACCTCGATCAGGTGGATTTTGAACGCTTTCCCATGTTCGCTCAGGCCGCTCCGGCACGTATCACGCTGGAACCTGGGGACACGCTGTACAACCCCAACGGCTGGTGGCACACAACCGTCATGCGAGAACTGTCGCTGACGGTGATTACTGCCACCTGGAATTCATCCAACTGGAAGACGTTCCGGAAGCAGTATCGCCAGCGCGGGAAAACACGCGGGCTGTCCAAACTGTGCATGCTCGGATACCTCGCCGCAGTCGGAAGCGTGCTGTCGATTCGTGATCAGATCAAGCTGATGGGAGCCACACCGCGATGAACACCTCGACCGCCGCAGGCAGTTCGAAGTCAGCTGTCACCATGAAGCGTCAGGTCCTTCAGGCCTCCATCCTGGGGACCGGCTCTGCGTTGCCGGAACGTATTGTCCCGAATGCATATTTCGTGGATGAACTGGGACTCGATACCAGTGATGCCTGGATCACCGAACGGACCGGAATTCGCGAACGGCGATTTGCCAGCAATGGGGAAACACTTGTGTCTCTCGCGACGGAAGCGGGCTTGCGGGCACTCGAGGCGGCTGGTCTCTGTCCGGATCAGATCGACATCATTGTCCTGGCCACATCGACCGCCGCCTACCGATTGCCGGCATCGGCCTGTCTGGTTCAGCAAAATCTCCTCGCGGAAAACGCCGTCGCCTTTGACATCAACAGTGGATGCGCCGGTTTCGAATTCGCCTTTGATGTTGCCGTCCGGTATCTGCAGTCAACGGGCGGCAATGGCCTGGTGATTGGTGCGGACCTGGGGAGCGAACTGTGCGACCCAACGGATCGCGGCACCGTCGTTTTTTTTGGAGACGGAGCGGGAGCAGCGGTCATCTCTACGCGTGGCGGGGGACAGGTGCTGGCCAGCCGCCTGCACACACGAGGAAATCCGCAGCCGGTTCAAGCCAAAGCACGCGGTCCCATCACGATGGATGGTCGAGCAGTCTGGAATTTTGTGCATCAGGTCCTGCCTGGCACAATCAACGAACTGTGTAATGAGGCGGGAATCAGCCCTGCTGACATCAAGCTCGTGGTCCCGCATCAGGCAAACTCGACAATGATCTGCTCGGCGATTGAACCGCTTCACATTTCGCGAGATCGAATTTTCATGAATCTTGCCCAGTATGGAAACACACTGGCTGCCAGCATTCCGATTGGCCTCGACGAGGCTCTGCGAACGGGGCGAGCCAAATCCGGGGACCTGGTGCTGCTCGTGGGGTTTGGAGCGGGACTGGCCTGGGGGGGCACGCTGCTGCGACTTTAGGACGGCTGCCAATCGCTAAGCGGCCGACGCTTCCAGCTCTTCAAACGGCGATGGATATCCGTTCTGCTCGAATTCATCGCGCAGTTCGTCGTACACCGCTCCCATCCATTCAGGATCGTTCTTAAAGCGGTTCTTCTTGTACCGGCGCAGTTCCGCCAGTTCGGGCCGCAAGATGTCGGCCAGAGCATCGAAGCCAGGAAGACTCAATCCGTCGTAGACCTTTTCCATCTCCCCGATGGGGTCGACTTCAAGGTTTTCAAACCGGACTTCGTGGAGGTTTCCTTCAGGAATCAACTGCCGATCCCGGCCATAGCATTCGTAGGCGAATTTGCAGGTGTCGAGCATGTCGCGCTCGATGTTCACATTCTGCGGCAATCCGAGGCAGTTTTCAGCAACCGCCGTCTTGCGCAAGTGGACGGCCGATCGGAACACGTTGTACGGATTCCGGTGGATGTACACGAACTTGGCATCCGGAAACATGTCCAGCAGCAGTGGAATGCGAAATGTGTGTGGTGGCGACTTGAGCACGATGCGTTTCTGATCGCGAATCGTAATCTTCTTGAGCAGCAGGTTCAGACTGTTTTTCCAGTTCTGAAGTTCCGTGTCCGACAGCCTCTTTAAGTCCAGGTATTTCCAGTGGGCATCCAGATTCCGCGGATTGGCCATCAACATGTATGGAGAGAGCAGGGTCATGATGCACAGTGCGACATCGTCTTCCTGCGGGGCCTCCCACGACATCGGCACATTGTCCATGGGACGCGATTTGGGAATCAGCCAACCCGTCGCACTACTGACAAACTTCTCTGTTGTCAGGAAGTGCCAGGGAAACAGTGTGCGGTACATGGTCGGCGATGTATGCTGCGGGTCACGCGTCAGCAGGCTGTGCAGCAACGTCGTCCCGCTGCGCCACATTCCGAGAACGAAGATCGGCGGCGCGGTGAGTTCCGTCTGCCGGATCCGTCTGCCGTACAACAGGTTCTCAATGACCGAAAAAGCCGAGTTGTAGCAGGCGAAACCGGGGAGTCCTGCAATTCGATTCAGACGAGACCAGTGCAATGCCGGTCCGCGCCCCAGGAACTGGATGGCTTCTCGTAAGCGCATTCCATGCCAGATTGTCAGCCCCTTCTGGGAGGAATGTTTTGCGAGTTGATCCTTATGGCCTGCCATTTCACCCCCACCGTCTCATCGGGTAACCCCTCGTCCTTGGAGGTCACTAGAAAATTGGATCGACGTGAAAACCAAGGAAATTGACTGAATTCGAGGTCCCACACCTCTCATCCGCCAGAATTTCCGCCGAACCGATTTCCCTTAGCCAAGCCGTAAAGTCGCGCACCAGTAGAGACGCCGAATTTCTTGCCAATATACCCCAACCAGAGGCATCCCTATATGTTACCAACTTTAGGTGGCACAGGGAATCCAGCATTGGTCCGGGGAGTTCAGGCTCGCAATCCGGCCTGCTTCATCAGGCTGGCCGTCGCTGCATACGCCTCCTGTACCCACTCCTCGATGCGGTCGGGATCAGGCGAATATTCCAGTTCAATGGAGACTGCTCCGGGAATTTCCAGCTGCCCAATGGCACTGAGGTAGGGAGCAAAGTCCACGACACCACGGCCGGGAGGCAAGTCTCCATGCTTCTGGCCATCGCAGTCGGAAATGTGCACATGCAGAACGCGTCCCTGCAGTTTGCTGACCTGCTCTGCACCAACTCCCGCCAGATGCAGATGGGAGATGTCCAGATTGGCTCCAACGCGGGGATGGCCGACCGCATCCGTGAACTCCACCATGCGGTCGACATTGTTCAGCAACGACAGCGGAAACGGCTCCAATTCGAGCGCAATGTCGATTCCCAGCCGATCGGCGTATTCCCCCAGCCGCTGCATGTTCTCCACGGCGGTCCGCCATTGCTCGGCGGGCGGAATTACTTCCTGATTCCAGATGTACTCCCCAAGAACCAGCAGCAGGTTTTGGGCTTCATACTCATAGACCAGGTCCAGAAATGCTCGACATCGATCGAGGTGAAACCGCTGGACGCTGGGGTTGAAGTCGACGAGGCCAGTCGCCACACAACAGACCGAAATGATCGGCAATCCCTGACGATCACATTCCCGCTTGATGAGCCGACGTTCCCGGACGTCGATGTCCAGCGGATCGGTAAAGATATCGATAGAATCGAATCCCAACGCCTTCGTTTGCGCAATACCCCATGCCGTGTCCCGCCCCGTCTGGGCCCACGCCGAGTTGATCAATCCGAGTCGCATCGAACCTCACTTGCGCATGTGTTCGTTAGTAGTTTCCGTCGCCAATGCTCAGTATCATAGCCGCCAGACGACGGCGTTTTCACGCTTGCGCGGTGTTTTCACGCTCGCTCGATTCCCTTAACCCTTGGACGGAATGACAAGATGCCAATCGCCACTCCCAAACAGTACGCCGCAATGCTCGACGCCGCACAGGCCGGAGATTACGCGTACCCAGCCGTGAACATCACGTCGCTGGTCACTCTGAACGCCGCTCTGAAGGGCTTTGCTGACAAGAAATCGGACGGCATCATTCAGATCTCGACTGGTGGGGGAAAGTTCGCATCGGGTTTGAACGTGGGTGACAACGTTCTGGGGGCGATTGTCCTTGCCGAAGCGGCTCATCGCCTCGCCGAACGCTACGACATTCTCATTGCCCTGCACACCGACCATTGTCCTCCCAAGGAGGTCGACACATTCCTGAAGCCGCTGATCGCTGCCACGGCGGAACGTCGGGCTGCTGGCAAGGGCAACCTGTTCCAGTCCCACATGCTGGACGCCTCAAATCTGCCGCTGGCCGAAAACATGGCTCTCTCCAAGGAAGTCATGGCTCTGTGCGTTGAGAACGAAATCATTCTCGAAGTCGAAGCCGGTGTCGTCGGTGGTGAAGAAGATGGAGCCGCTGGCGCTGACATGGAAAGCGTGCCAGATTCCAAGTTGTACACCACTCCCGAAGACATGGTCGAGGTACATGAAGCCCTCAGCAGCATGGGACGATTCCTGTTCGCCGCCACCTTCGGCAACGTTCACGGCCACTACAAGCCCGGTTCCGTCAAGCTGCGTCCAGATATCCTGAAGAAGGGCCAGGACGCTGTGATGGCCAAGTACGGCAAAGAGGCCGAGTTTGACCTCGTGTTCCACGGCGGTTCCGGAACACCCCGTCACGAACTGGAAGAAACCCTGGCTTACGGCGTGGTGAAGATGAACATCGATACCGACACTCAGTACGCCTTCACCCGTCCCATCGTCGACCACATGTTCAAGAACTACGATGGCGTGCTGAAAATCGATGGCGAAGTCGGCAGCAAGAAAGCCTACGATCCTCGCGTGTACCTGAAGGCTGCCGAAACCGGCGTTGCCAACCGCATGGGACAGGCCTGCGACGATCTGCACTCATCCGGAAAGACGATCTTCGGCACCGTGTAGTTAACTTCTGGCCGCGTGCCAGACTGTCCGGCCGCGATCTGTGTTACCCCGGCCAGCTCAATTGTAACGCCCCCTCAGGCAGACCACTGGTCCGCCTGAGGGGGCGTTTTTTTGTCGTATGAATACTCAGTCTGCCCAATCTTGTTGAAGCGAATCGCGGGTTGACCGCTCATCAACAACACGCTGGCTTGCAAGGCGGTAGACGTGACGCGACCAGGTGGTCAATAACGCACAACGCATAAGTCTCCGATTGCAAAATTTCAATTCAACAGCCACTTGTGTGTTGACGGAGCATGAAATTGGTTTATACAGAGGCCCCCGACTTTTCCGACCAGTCTGTACGGAGACGCCTCGGGTATATTTGTCGCATTTTCAGTTTCAATTCTTGGATTTCAGGCGAGAACACATGACAAGTCGAAACAACTTCGGATCCAATCGCCATCGCGGTTTCACGCTGATCGAACTCCTGGTGGTGATTGCCATCATTGCCATCCTGATTGCCTTGCTCTTGCCCGCCGTGCAGCAGGCCCGCGAGGCTGCCCGCCGCAGCCAGTGCAAGAACAACATCAAGCAGATCGGACTGGCACTGCACAACTACCATGACACGTTCAATACGCTGCCTGCGGCATTCTACCGCGTCAACACGACGACTCCTCCCGCCGCCTGGGGGTGGGGAACGATGATCCTGCCGTACATTGATCAGGCTCCCCTGTACAACACGCTTAATCCCAGCAACCCGCCTGCAGTCGCTCCGACCGCCGCAGTTCAGACGGTGATCCCGGCCTACCGCTGCCCCAGTGATACAGGCCCCCAGCTGAACGCAAACCGCGGCAACTGGGGAACCTCTAACTACAGCGGTGTTTACGGCAGTGTCGCCTCCACAGCGGATGCAAACGAGAACTTGTCTTCAGGCAATGGTTGCTTCTCTGCCAGCAGCTCAGTTCGGTTCCGTGATATCACGGATGGGACCAGCAACACTGTCGGTATCGGTGAGCGAGCTTACGGGAAGCTTGGGACAGATACCTACAACGGCGCCATCTGGGCAGGGATTTACGACGCAGGAAAGCACGCTTCCAACATTCGTGCCATCAATGAGGGCGATAAAGCCATCAACTCTACTGACGACTGGGCATATAGCAGCCAGCACGTGGGCGGGGCTCATTTTCTTCTTATGGACGGGTCGGTTCGCTTCATCAGCGAAAATACTGATCGCTTGCTTGTGAAGAATCTGGCCAACAAGGCGGATGGAAACGTGGTGGGCGAGTTCTGATCACGTAGTGCTTCGGGTGGTCTCACCGGCTCGCTCACAACTCTGTCCCGAGTTATGGGCGGGCCGATTTCTGTTTATACTCACGTTCCCGTCAGCTCTTTGTTCTTGACTCAGGCTGTTCTCATGTTGAATCGCCCCCGTTACGCCGTTCTGGAATCCCTCTCGATCGCCCTGCCCATGCTCTGCCTGATGATCAGCGGTTGCAGCCGGGGCAAGGAACTGGCCCCCGTCAAAGGGGAAGTTCTGCAGTTTGGGATCGGACTGGCCAACGCATGGGTCGAATTTTATCCGGAGTTCGAGGAAGAAACAGGCGCGTTCATCGGGCGCACAGACGAGATGGGCCAGTTCGAGTTGCTCTACACCGCCAATGCCAAAGGAGCCACTGTGGGCAAATACACCGTTCGAATTGGCACTGGGGGGCTGCCTGATCCCAATGGCAGTGATACGCCGACACCTCGTGTGCTGCTCTATGAACAAACTGGTGTTGAAGTCCATTCGGGGGACAATGAACTCCTGTTCGAGTTCCGCGAAGGACTCACGCCGAAAAAAGATCATTCTTAGGCCCCATCTAGTTCTGAAGCGTAGGTGGATTTCACGTTGGAAACCTGAATTCCTGCCATGGCAGCGGTCTCGTTTGACTCACATTCGTGGGCGTCACGCATCTCCTGGCTCTCGCTGGGGCTGGCGTTTGGCTGCGCCGGCGCGTACGTGCTGCTGCAGATTCTGGACGAGACATTCGCCCTGCAGAGCGTTGCGTCCGGAGGGCTGTCGCAATCATCTCTCCGTCTCGCCCTCGCGCTGATCTGGGTGGGCGAAACCCTCGCCATCCCATCAGGCGGCCTGAGCCTGTGGATGCTGCGTTTCGGGGAAATCCCGCTCGAAGCGGTCGATGGAATCATGCTCCGCAGCCTGGCCGGTATGGCCCTGGGACTGTGCGGAACCTTTGTGCTATGGCTGCTGGTCGGGCAGATTATCCTCGGCAACTGAACTGGGGCCGCGGGTGAACGTTTTGAGTCGGTCCTATTGCCGACAGCAACGCTTACTTCAGAGTGTCGGCCGAAGGGGCGCCGTCAAGAATGCTGGGCAGAACCGGTCGAACCTCTTCCGGCAGAGAGTAGACCTCTCGCAGCGTCCCATGGTCCGAGGTGATACTTCCCCCGGTCGAAAGGAAGAACCGCTGGCCGAGCAGGCCGCCATCAATGTTTGTCGCGGGATTGCTGTCCCCGGTGAAGCGGGCACTGCGCAGAGGCTGCCAGTCACCGTCGAGCGTGCGGACCCAGCCCACGCCAAATTCAGCAGTGCGGGTTTTCGTTGTGGAAACCTTGTTGCGGCGGAAGTCTTCGACAAAGGAATACAGTCCTTTCAGAGGCTGGCCTCCTGAGATGGTGGAGAAGGTCACCAGATGCTTCCAACCCTGGTCACCTCCCAGCCAGAGGTATCCCGCGTAGGCGGTGCGGTTTCCATCCGGCTGGCTCGTCACCAGAAAGTGGTACGTCTCATCCAGCTTCCAGTCGAAATCAAGAAAACACTGCCCGCCAGTTCCCTCGCCACCAAATCGTTTCACGCGGACATCGTCGGCCTGCTTGAGCACCTGCACCTGGCGTTCTTCCGGGACGATTTTCGGGTCATTCTGATCACCGGGATCCCACACCGAGAACAGCGCGACCTTCTTCCCGTCGGCGAGTTCCTGCATGCCGAAGTACCCCTTGTTCCAGCCGCAGACCATGAAATAGGTCCCCTCGGCTGTCTGTCGAGGCGTGATTCTGTTGTAGAACGCGCTCGCTTCCGGAGCCGGATAACCGAGATGTACGCTGCGGCAGGCAATCCCGAACAGTCGTTCATCGGCCTGGGTGGTGGTTCCGCATGCCAGCAAGAGCAGCAAGGTAAGCAGTCGAGTTGCGAACATCAGGACCTCAGGCACATGGGGCAGAGCAGGGGACGGGCCGACCGTTGAGCACTTCTCAAGACTCCACGGGCCAGCCCGCTTCGGTCCACGCACGCCAGCCACCATCCATGGAAATGACATTGGTGTAGCCCATCTGCTGCAGCGCATCGGCGGCCAGGGCTGAGCGATATCCTCCGCCGCAGTACAGAACGATCGGAGCCGCGGGATCGGGGATCTTCGCTTCGATGTCCCGCTCGATCACCCCCTTGCCAATGTGCTCCGCTCCCGGAAGATGGCCGCGGGCGTACTCACTTTCTTCACGCACATCGACGAGGTGAAATGCTTCCTTCGCATCAAGACGCTGCTTCACATCCTGAATCTGACACTCTTTCACCCGGGCACGGGATGTATTGACAATTTCCAGAAAACGGGGGGCATGCTTGGCCATAATTCGACTCCATCACGGATGGGAAGCGGGAATGAGAAAACGCTGCAAGGAGTTGAGCTACTTCGTGTCGGAATCACCGGTGATCGTTTGAATCAATCGGCCGACGTAACCTCCCGAACGCCCCTGCTCCCAGGGACCTTTACGGGGCAGGGACTTGATTTGCGGCCCGATTGAAGCGGCCTTGTCCCCCAGCTCATCGATCGCGTTCAGAGCCTGAATGGCGGCGAATGTTCCATCATGACTGCCATCCGCTTCCTTGAGCAGAACTGCCAGGCCAAGCTGCTGATCCTGTTCGCTTCCAAAGCGAACCAGCGTCTCGGCAATTACCGTGCGCACGTAGGGCGAACTATCGGAGTTCAACTGCTTCCGAAGCCGTGTTGCTGCAGACTGGAATCCTGCATCGCCCCGCATCAGCAGTCCCAGTGCGGCCCAGTACCGCACTGCGCTGTCCTCATCGTCCAGCCCCTTCAGCAACAGGGGAGTCCGATTCGGATCAAGCGATGACGCAGCGTCGGCCATGCCCCAGATCCGTTCCAACGGGTAGAGGCTCTCATTATGCCCTAACTCATACGGGGAAGAACCTTGCGATCGCGAATGGATCTCGCCTTCCGGAAGCAAGCCAACGTCCCGCACGCGCATCACCCAGTCGCGATGTGCCTGACGCAACTCGTCCAGAATCTGCTGATGGGCCGGAGAGCCAGCCAGATTGTGGACCTCATCGGGATCTTCCTGAAGGTCGTACAGTTCCTCGGGGGCCTTCTTCTCCCAGAAGCGACGCTGTGCCGCAGTCAGCTTTCCGGCGTCAAACAGTTCTTTCCAGACGCGTGTGGTGGGCGTCTCGAACATGTAATTCACATGCTGTCCCCACGGTTTGTGAGGCATGTAGTTTCGGATGTAGACATACCGCTGGTTACGAACACTGCGGGCCAGATCGATTCGCTCGTCCATGCGGCCTCGAAACCCGTAGAGGTATGGCTGCGGCTCGGTCGCGTACTTGCCGAGGAACGCAAATCCCTGCAAATGCTCGGGCGGTTTCGCTCCGGCGAGGCTGATAATTGTCGGCGCGAGATCCACAAAGCTGACAAGTCGATCCGTCTGCGCACCGGCCATGTACTCCGGCGGAGCGAGGTCCCGAAATTTCTCCGGGATATTGACGATCAATGGAACACGCAGGCCCGAATTGAACGGGAACCGCTTGCTGCGTGGCATCCCGGAACCGTGATCGCCATAGAAAATGACAATGGTGTTCTCCGCAAGCCCGGCCGCTTCGAGTTCGTCCAGTTGCTGCTGGAACCAGCCATCCACGCTGGTGATGTTGTCGTAATACTGCGCCCAGTCCTGCCGCACTTCGGGGGTATCGGGATGGTAGCTCGGCAGCCTGGCCTTCGCGGGATCGTGAATCCATTTGTGAGGCCGTTTGCGAATCTGGCTTTCGTGGGTGCGTGTGTCGTTCAACACCGCCATGAACGGCTGATGCTGGGCCAGTTGCTTGAATGGCTGCTTCTTCTCAATCTGATCCCAGACCCGGTCCACCTTCTTGAGGTTGTAATCTTCCTTGCCGGGATTCACGCAGAAGTAACCCGCCTGCCGCATGTACTCAGGATACATTTTGAATGCCGCGGGCAAGACCGTCTCACTCCGCATGTGCTCGGCCCCCGTGCTGGGAGGGTACAACCCGGAAATGAGCGTCGTCCGCGCGGGGGCACAGACCGGAGCATTTGACCATGCGTTGAGATACAGCAAACTGCGGTCGGCGAATCGATCGAGATTGGGGGTGTCGGCATAGGTATCGCCATAACAGCCCAGTTCAGGACCGATGTCCTCCACTGTCAGCCACAGAATATTTGGCTGCTCCGCGAGGGCGACCGAGCACAGCAAGACGCAGCAGAGTCCAGCAAACAGTGAGCGCATAAAACAGAGCCTCCAGCAGGGTCAGGCACGCGTTGTTCGTTTCACACTTGATACTCCTCTGTGCCTCGAACTGCAACCACTCTGGGCTCCCATGATCGCTTGCGTTCATCCATGGCGAGGATCAAACTTCCCGCAATTGCGCGATCATCCGCCCAAGGGGCCACGCCCTTCTTCCAGTCCTCCAGCTGCGTTCCAATGACAACTTCGTCTCTTCCAGATATCCCAGGTGGCTGGGAAGAACGCACCGTGGAAATCGGTGACGCGTCGCTGCAGCTCATTCTGCCCGCCGATCCGGACCAGTTCCTGGAAGACCCGCAGGTGCTCGATGCGAATCGAAAAAACGACTACATGCCTTACTGGGCATTCCTGTGGCCCTCGGCGGTTCCCACTGCGAAGGCACTGGAATTCGCTCCGTGGCCTGTGGGGACGCGTCTCCTTGAACTGGGCTGCGGCATTGGGCTGGTCGGCCTGGCGGCTCTGGCTCGTGGTGATGAGGTTGTCTTCAGCGACTACGATCCCATCTGCCTGCAAAGCGTGATTCGTAATGCGCAGGCCAATGGCTTGCCTCACCCGGAAACATTGTTGCTCGACTGGCGTGAGCCGGTGGAGGAGCAATTCCCGGTCATCATTGGCTGCGAAGTGACCTACGATGGTCCCATGCATCCAGTCCTGCTTGACCTGCTCGACCGCATGCTGCTTCCCGATGGAGTCTGCTGGCTGTCTGACCCGGGACGTTTTCAGGCGCCACGTTTCCATAAGCTCGCACGCGAACGGGGTTACCTCATCACCATTCGCGATGCCAACGGGAACGAATGCGCT
>JAGQPW010000001.1:90001-113178 GCA_020426515.1 Planctomycetaceae bacterium
CCAGTGTTGATGTAGCCACCCACGTTGGTGTTCGGAATCGTCAGAACAGCGATGAACTCAACGACTTCATTGAGCGCCCCGAAGCCCATGCCGGCGGCGACACACACCAGCAGTATGCCAAACGTCGGTTGAATCTCTTCACGTGAACAGTGCGCGCGATCCGCCAGAATGGCCCGCACTCCCTGCCAGCAGACCCACGTTGTTACGCCAAAACCATATACATGCACCAGCTGGTCGTATTTCAGCAGGTCGGGAATGATCCACCAGCTGTACAACACGCGGATGTCGCCATCGATCGGCCAGCTTTCCGGAACCGGCATCAGGCCTCCCGCCATGTGCAGCAGTCCCCACAGGCTCAGGCACCACAGCACGCCAATGCTGAGCCGAACTCGGTGATGGACGATCATCAGGCACGCCCCAAGGATCACCATTACCGCCAGATAGAAGGCGAACTCGGCATTGCGGCGACCCATGGCCACGTATGCGGAAAACAGCAGATAAGCCGCGTTGAACAGCAGGATCGCGATGATGTCCCGTGTCCAGAAATTTGGCGTCGATCTGTCGGACGATTGGGCGGACATGCTGGGGTTGCCAGTTGAAGATCAACTCTTGGGCAAAGCAACAGCATACAACATCGTCACGCCCCCCACACCAATCAGCGTCAGCGGCATCCAGTCGGGTGGGTCAAGTACGGGGCGTCCCTGATCATCGCTGTCCGTGACCCAGGCAATGACGGCCGACTTCTGCCGCCCCACGCGCTCAGTCAGCGTCACTTCATCCACGAACAGCAGTCCGCATCCATTCAGGACGAACACCAGCCCTGCTGAAAAGAATGCCGAACGAACCATGATCAACTCCACCTAGAGACCCGTTTCGCTCATCGGCAAACCGGCTCTTCGCTGCGAGCTGGAAAAGCGGTTGAGTGCAAACCTGTCCCGATTCTCAACCAGTCGAACGACACAACAATCAAGGACGTCACGACCGCAGGCCCGCAGAATCGATGCAAACCGCGAGATCCGTTCCTTCCGGTCCCCGGTGAGCGGTCCTCGTCTCAGCAGTCCCGTTCGCCGCACGCTGGCAACTCGGTGGCCTGTCTGTTTCAATCCATGAAGTGGCACGCAACGAAAATGTGGGCGTGCCGCCGTTCTCAACGTTTCCGCAACTCAATCGGTTTGCCCCTTATGTTTCGTTCTCCCTTGTTGATCGGTCTGCTCAGCTGCCTCGTGTTTGCAGGGTCAATCACCGCTGCTGAGCCGACTGGTGATGCCTCCGTCGTTGAGAAAACTCCCGGCCTCGTCGGCTTTTGGACCTTTGGTGAGGCGGGCGGCGAACAGCGGCTGTCGCAGGGAACACCCGAGAAGCATCCACTCACGGAAGTCGGCGGTCCCATTCCTCGCGTGGTGGGAGGCCCGTTCTCCGGGTACTCCGCGGAGCTGAACGGCAAGCAGTATTTGCGCATCCCCTATGCCGAAACCGGTGACCTGAACATCAGCGGCCCGGACGCTCAGGTGAGCATGTTTGCCGTGGTGCGGATTGTGAATCCAAATCGCAGCCGCACCATTGCCGGCATGTGGAGCGAAGGGAAAGGGGCCAATGATGATACCGGAACGCGGCAGTATTCCCTGCTGATGCACATGCCCACCTACGGCGGCAACCACCAGCTCACTCCGCACATCTCCAGCGAAGGGGGCGTCACTCGCCGGGCTGATGGGACCGCGTTTCCGTGGTGCTGCGACTACGCCGCGACATCCGCCACCATTCCCGTCGAGGAATGGTGCACGCTGGCCTTCACCTACGATTCCAGATACATCCGCGCCTACATCAACGGCACATTCGAAGCCCGCCCGCTCAATCCCAAAGCGGACAAGCGGACCGACCGTTACTTCACACAGGAAGGCCCCGAGGGCAAGGATCGCGGCATGAATCCCTATTACCATGGCCGCGGCATCTTCACATATGACCCCGCGAAGCATTCAGAAACCAAGCCGGGAGGCGGCGCCGACTTCACCGTCGGAGCCCGTTACGCCGTTGGCAGCATGCTCGGCGAAGCAACCGAAGGTCGCTTCGGAGGTCTGGCGGTGTTTAATCGTGCGCTGAGCGACGAGGAAATCAAGACGCTGCATAATGCTGCAAATATTGGGGCATTGAAGTAGGGGCCTCGCTGCGGATTGTTAAATCGATTCTGAAATTTCTGTTCATGCAACAGATCTCTCTCTTTCTCGATTCGCGAGCATGTCACTCGGGGGGCTTTGTGGTAGCATCACGATTCAGCGGCCTTGTCAGTGGGGGGCAGGTTCGCCAGATCGTACGCGGCAAGTCTGCTCGCAAACCAAATACAACCAATCTCAAATCGGGAGGCATCTGTGAAACGACGCCTGCGCACTAACAGCTTGTGCCTACTTCTTGTCGCTGTCTTGATGACGGCGTGTTCGAACGTGTGGGCTCAAGAGACCACCGGAACGCCCGGCTCACCAGCTGCGACAACGACGATTGATGGCAAGCAATTGCCAGCTCCGGACCCAAAGTTCGGGGGTGTCATCAAGCCCGACGCATTGCAGTCCAAGCCCTGGTGGGCACCGAGAATTGTTCCGCCGAAGCAGGCTCCCAACGTGCTGCTCATTATCACCGATGACGCCGGATTCGGTGTTCCCAGCACCTTTGGTGGTGTGATTCCAACACCAACAATGGACCGCATTGCGAACGCGGGGCTACGTTACAACCGGGTCTTTTCCACCGCGCTCTGCTCGCCAACGAGGGCTGCGCTGATTACTGGCCGCAACCACCACTCCGCTGGTTTTGGCGTGATCTCCGAGCAGTCGACCGGTTTTCCCGGCTACAACAGCATCATCGCCGAGGACAAAGCGACCATTGGACGGATCTTGCGTGACAACGGCTACGGCACGGCATGGTTCGGCAAAGACCACAACACACCGGCCTTCGCAGCCAGTCAGGTTGGCCCATTTGACCAGTGGCCAACGGGAATGGGCTTCGAGTATTTCTACGGATTTGTTGGTGGCGATGCGAATCAGTGGCAGCCAAATCTGTTTCGTAATACCACGCAGATCTATCCGTTTGAGGGCAAGCCAGGTTGGAACCTTGTCACCGGTATGGCTGATGATGCCATCGACTACATCTCACGGATGCATCAGACCGATCCGTCCAAGCCAATCTTCATCAAGTATGCTCCGGGCGCAACACATGCACCGCATCACCCGACGGAGGAATGGGTCAAGAAGATCCACGACATGCACTTGTTTGATGACGGCTACAACAAGCTGCGCGATCGCATTTTTGAACAGCAGAAACAGCTGGGTGTGATCGCCGAGGATGCAAAACTGGCCCCCTGGCCCGATCAGATCCTGAAGCCATGGGACCAGCTCTCAAAGGAAGAGCAGAAACTGTTCATTCGCCAGGTGGAGGTGTTCGCTGCCTATGCTGCTTACAGCGACGCCGAAATTGGTCGTGTCGTCGATGCTTTCGAAGAAGCGGGTCGACTCGACAATACGCTGATCATCTACATCAATGGAGACAATGGCACCAGCGCGGAGGGTGGGCCACTCGGCACGCCGAATGAAGTGGCGTTCTTTAACGGCGTCAACGAAATGCCCGTTGAGATGCAGATGAAGTGGTATGACGCCTGGGGTACTGAAGAAACCTACAATCATATGTCGGCCGGCTGGTCGTGGGCGTTTGATACGCCGTTCGACTGGTTCAAACAAAACGCGTCTCGACTCGGTGGCATTAACCAGAATATGGTGGTTTCATGGCCAGCACGGATTAAGGATAAGGGAGGTTTGCGTGAGCAGTTCATTCACGTGATCGACGTTGTCCCCACCATTCTTGAAGCGGCTGGAATCCCCGCGCCGGAAATGGTGGACGGCATTCCACAGGCGCCCATCGAAGGGACCAGCTTTCTGTATACGTTCGACAAAGCCAACGCAAAGGTGCCATCACGCCATAAGACTCAGTACTTTGAGATGTTCGGGCAGTGGGCGCTGTATGACGAGGGCTGGCTGCTGAGCACCAAAGTCAATCGAGCCCCCTGGGAGGCGTTTGGAGCGGCCAACCCCGATCCTCTGAACAATCAGGAGTTTCAGCTCTACGACTTGAGCCGGGATTTCACACAGTCCAACGATATTGCGGCAGCTCACCCGGAGAAGGTGGCCGAGCTACGCAAGAAGTTCGTTGCCGAAGCCAAGAAGTATCAGGTCTTGCCAATGGATGCATCGGTTGCAGCTCGCATCGTCGCTCCGCGTCCAAATATCACCGCCGGTCGCACGGAGTTCGTTTACACCCGTCCCATGGTCGGCCTGCCTCAGGGGGATTCGCCAGCTCTCCTCAACAGTTCTTACACCATTACCGCGGATATCACAGTTCCTGAGGAAGGAGCTGAAGGGATGATCCTGACTTCCGGAGGACGGTTTACCGGGTATGGGTTTTATCTGTTGAAGGGTAAGCCAGTCTTCCTCTGGAACCTGCTCGATCTGAAGCGGCAGAAGTGGGAAGGAACCGAAGCACTCGCACCTGGCAAGCACACTCTGGAGTTTGACTTTCAGTACGAAGGGCTGGGAGTGGGAACGCTGGCGTTCAACAACATGAGCGGACTCGGTCGTCCGGGCACCGGCACACTCAAAGTGGATGGAAAGGTGGTCGCCACGCAAGTCATGGAGAAGACTATTCCAATGATCCTGCAGTGGGACGAGAGCTTTGATATCGGCTCGGATACTCTGACCGGCGTGAACGACGCCGATTACAAACCACCATTCCCGCTCACTGCAAAACTGAACAAGTTGACAATCAAAGTGGAACGCCCGCAACTTTCGGCTGACGACATTAAGAAGCTCGAAGCTGCCATGCGTAACAACAAGAGCAGCGAATAGGTTCCGGTTCCTGGTATTGAAGCGTGACGGTGACTGGGGTAGTCCAACGGGCTACCCCAGCATTTTCCGTCGATTGACGCAGGGATTGGGCTTATGCGGCCCCGGTCTGCGTGACTGGAGGCCAGTTTGGAGCGATTCTGGTCCTTTCAGTTCAGTCCCATGGGGCGTTGCGAGGCCGGGGCAATGCCCGTGCCGGGGAACCGGACCTCTCCAGTTCCCGCAAGATGAGGGGATGACTTCGAGACGCGAATTCGCAGGCTCGATGTCCCGGTTGAATGCAGCCTGACTTCCATGTGTCCCCACTCTCGAAAGAGACTGCACAAGCGCAGGACTTGCTCGCGTTGCCAACGCATCTGCCCGTCTGCTATTTTTCGGGCGCAATGCATGATGACCGCTCAAATACCGTGTTAGCTGGCCGGAGTTTTACGCTTCCACTCCGCACACGAGCCTTCGATACTCCATCGGTGGTTGTGGATTTGACACCACCTTGATGTGAACGTGGCTTCGGCGGCTCGATAACGACTCTTCGTGAGCAACGAGCATCTGCTTCGCGTGTGCTGATGGTCATCAACACATGCTGCTGCTGTGCTCTCCCCGATCGTAGGAAATGTCGGGTTGCCGTCCGCCTCATCATGGGGGACGAGCGTGTTTGCGGATAAGGTGTGCACTCCACGCCGCGAGAACATTCTCAGTGCACATTGATCAATTTTTGGGGTAACCGTCCGTTTGCCCCCTTGCCACAGATGTCATCAATGCCGGTTCCAACAGATTCTCCGACGCCCAAGCACGTTCTCGATCGGCTGCGTGCGGAGACCAGTCGTCGCCGCACGTTCGCCATTATTTCCCATCCCGATGCGGGGAAGACCACGCTTACAGAGAAACTTCTGCTGTACGTCGGGCAGGTGACGGAAGCGGGGGCCGTTCGCGGTCGCAAGTCGCAACGTGCCGCGACCTCCGACTGGATGGAAATGGAAAAGCAGCGTGGCATTTCCATTACCTCAACGGTCCTTTCGTTTGAATTTGACGGGTATCACTTCAACCTGCTGGACACCCCGGGGCACAACGATTTCAGCGAGGACACCTACCGCACGCTCACCGCTGCGGACTGCGCGGTCATGGTGCTCGACCTGGCCAAGGGGATTGAGCCGCAAACAATGAAGCTGTTCCGCATCTGTGCAGAGCGCAACATTCCCATTGTGACTTTTGTGAACAAGCTCGACCGACCCGGCGGCGATCCGCTGGCGATTCTGGGGGAGATTGAAAAGCTCCTCGAAATGCACGCCGTTCCCATGAACTGGCCCATTGGCGTTGGACGAGATTTTTGCGGCGTCTACGATCGTGATTCGCAACAGGTCCAGCGTTTCCACGCCGTGCAAAGCGGAGCCAGTCGGGTCCCCACCGACCTCCTGACGCTGGATCAATTCTGCGATTCCGCCGATCCCCATCTGGCTGAGAAGCTGCGTGAGGAAGTGGAACTGATCGCCTGTGCTGGTGAGGGATTCGACCAGGACCGCTTTTTAAAGGGCGAGATCACTCCCGTATTCTTCGGCAGCGCGCTCTCGAACTTTGGGGTGGAGGCGTTCCTGAAGTCGTTCATCGACCTGTGTCCCGCTCCCGGACCGCGATTGAGTGATGCCGGAGAGATCTCTCCCGACTTCCCGCAATTCACGGGACTGATTTTCAAAATTCAGGCCAATCTCGACCCGCGGCATCACGATCAGATTGCCTACTTGCGAGTCTGCTCGGGGCGATTCACGCGAGAAATGGAACTGTTGAACGCCCGCACCGGCGCCAGGTTACGTATCAAACGCTCTCAGAAAACCTTCGCGCAGGACCGGGATACGATTGATGAAGCCTGGCCCGGGGACGTGGTAGGACTCATCATTCCCGGTCAACTCCGGCTGGGCGATACGCTGTGTGAGGGGGACCCGATTCAGTTCGATGGACGCTGGCATTTCCCCCCGGAGTGTTTCGCCTCCATCCGCTGCGATGATACGTCCCGACGAAAGCAGTTTGTTCAGGGTCTCGCCCAGTTGCGTGAAGAAGGGGCGATTCAAGTGTTTGGCGACGGAGCCATGTCGCAAGAGTCCATCATTGGTGCCGTTGGCGAGTTGCAGTTTGAAGTGGTCCAGTATCGGTTGAAATCCGAGTACCGGGCCGAGACATCGATCCGACGACTTCCTTATTCCATCTGCCGCTGGCTCGAAACAACAAGCGATCGTATTCCCGATGTGTGGATTCCCTCATCGGCCCGTCTGTTGTACGACGATGCCGGTTCGCCGGTCATCCTGTTCGAAAGTGAGTGGTCAATCAAGTACTGCCGCGAACGCAATCCGGATACCGGTTTCGTGGAAACACGGACTGATCGCGTTAACAAAGGAATGTCGCGTGAGTGAGAATGTCGTAGAGATTCCAGATGCGACCGCCTCAACTTCCCAGCCTGTGCCGGAACCGCTTTCGCGACCCCTGTACTATGGATGGGTGATGCTGCCAATCGCGGTGATTTCGTTCATCGCGACCTCACCGGGGCAAACATTCGGCGTCTCAATCTTCAACGAGTCGATCCGGCTGGATCTTGGACTGTCGCATGCTGCGCTGGCCGCTGCGTACACGTTTGGCACGCTGGCCGCAGCCATTCCTTTGTCGTACGTCGGGTGGCTGATCGATCGGTACGGGCTCCGACGGACCATCATCACCGTCGTTACATTACTGGGAGTCGCCTGCCTGGCGCTCTCACAAACCCGGAACTGGTGGACACTGTTCCTGGCATTCATGTCGCTGCGGTTGCTTGGGCCGGGAGCACTCGCCCTGTTGAGCAGCAATACGCTCGCCTTTTGGTTCCATCGTCGACTCGGACTTGTCGAGGGCATTCGGCATGTTGGCATGGCTCTGGCAATGACCGTCATTCCGCTGGGCAGCCTCTGGTTGCTCAGCCACCTGGGCTGGCGCGGCTCGTACATTGCCATGGGGTTTGGTGTCTGGCTGACGTTACTGCCATTGCTGTACCTGGCATACCGCGAGCGGCCGGAGGATATGGGCCAACAGATGGACAATCACCCTCCGTCGGATTCAACGACCAAAGGGGCAACGGCTCCGCCACTCTCTCATTCGTTCACACTCGCTCAGGCACTGCGGTCTCGGGCGTTTTGGATTGTCGCCTGTGGCACATCAACATTTGGAATCATTCATACTGCCGTTTTCTTTTGCATCGTCCCCATTTTTCTCGATCAGGGACTGTCAGAAAATCAGGCTGCGGAGATGTTGACGGTCTTTGCCTTGAGTCTGGCAGCTATGCAGTTCATTGGCGGAATGCTGGCCGATCGTCTTCCGGCCACAATTCTGATGCCAGTGGCGATGGGCGGTCTGGCTGCTTCGATGGCGCTGCTGGCCAACCTGCACAGCCCGCTGATGGGGCACTTCAGCGGTGTGGCCATGGGGGTTTCGCAAGGACTGTTTTTTGCAGCCAGCAATCCACTCTGGGCTCGCTACTTTGGCCGGCTGCATCTGGGGAAAATTCGTGGCATGGTCTCCACCTGCAACATTGGATCTTCCAGTGCAGGGCCACTGTTGTGCGGACTGTTTCGCGATTACCTGGGAAGCTATGAACTCATCCTCTGCGTGTTCACTTTCATCCCGATTCCGCTTCTCGTGCTCTCGTGTCTGGCCTCCCCGCCGATGCCACAAGACGAATCGCCGAAGTCAGAGACAAAGCCGCGTCCGGAACTTGCGAAGGTCTAGTCCAGCTTTCAGTCGGCCTTGCCCGCCCGCCGCTTGAATTCCTGCCGGTCGAGCACCCTGCCGTCGAGCGCCTTGATTTCGACGGTCATGGCCTTGCCCGGTCTTGCTGTGAGCAGAATGTAGCTGTCTTCGCTGGCGATGTACTTCGAATGTGGATCGGGGTACTGAGTTCCATGCCCGCTCATGGAGGTGTTGAAGTAGGTGATCCCCTCGGCTTCAGCGCGTTCAGCAAAGTAACCGTAGCCGGTGATGCAGCAGGTGCCGCGTCCGAACAGCGTCTGCCAGCGCTGTTGGGCCTGACGACGGACACTGGCATTTCGCTCGTTGTACAGAGTGACGACGAATCCGGGAGGCTGCTCCATCAGCTCTTCGTACCAGTGGAACTGCTCAGAGTTCTCGTCAAACGCGTGGCATGTTTGCCACGTGGTGCCGAAGTCGGAGATGTGATTCAGGTCGAGTGCAATCAATCGCAGGTCGAATCCGGGCACATCGAAGTGCCACTTCCACTCCTCGTCGGGCAGTTCAAAGAACCGGCGAAACGCGGTGGCCTCGATGTCGTATACCGGTTCGGCCGGTGGCATGCTGCCTCGCGGCCGAATCTCCCGATCGTGATTCCCGAGAACTGGCAGAAATGGTGTGGAGCGGAACAGCTCCGGGTAGGTGCCGATCAATGTGGCATACGGTTTCACGCAGTCCGCTTGTCCTTCGCCGCAGTCCTGCCAAATCCGGGCAATGTTGTCTCCGGCAGTCAGCAACAGATGAACATCATCCTTCTGGATGGAAGAGAGGTCTGCTGTACGCTGCCAATCGGCGACAACAGCGACACGCAAGACATCGGTCGGATACGCTTTGAATGTGGCCTCCGATGAACGTTGATCGCCGGTGCTCACGGAGTAGTGATAACTCGTGTCTCGATGGCTGAGTGGAATCTCCACGTGATGCAGCGTTGTACTGCCGTCGATCTGCACAGTCTTGCGAGGCTCACCGGCGAGTCCAAACTCGACCACGGAATTTCCCGGTTCATCGGTCATCCAGTTGACAACGATCGCGCTCGGATCGTTGGCCTTGTGCGTGAGCCAAATGCGAGTGATGTCCGCAGTCCACGCGAGCCGTGGCACCAGCGTGAGCAAGAGAAGCAGCAGTGCAAGTCTCATCGAATAGACCAATCTCGGCTGAGCCTGATGGCGGTCAGCCGGGGGGGGATACGAAACACTTTTGGACGACAGCGTCAGACGTTGCGGAGACATTGCGGAAAGAAAGCGAGCCCGGCCAAGCGCAGTAATCACTGCGACAGCAGACGCGAATCCTCATTCACGCGATCACAATGTCATTGCCGAACAAAGCTCTTCAGCTCAGTTCGCTTTCCGCTTCCAGCCAGAAATCAACGCCGTCGCATTCGGGGCGGCCGGCGTCTTCCCACTTCTGGTACGCACAAAGGCGGATGTCATCGACCGAGGCTGGGGGCGATTCCGAACTTTCCGCTTCAGCAAAGATCTTCACCTCTGGGGTGTCGACCTGGGGTTCCGTTACCGTGTCCACTTGCCGCTGGGGGGCAGCTTTGCGTTGAGGCATCGATTCGCTCCGTCTCTGGGGAATCACCAAGCGGTGGGGGATCATCTCCGCCGCAGTCCACGTGGACCGCAGCACCTGCAGAAGTTGTAGCCCCCGTAAGTGCGGTTGAAAAGATCAACTCTCGTGAATGCGACCTCGGCCATCGAAATGGTCACCAGCGTCGCCCGGTCAACATCGCGAGTCGAGAGAACGCTCAATGTGACTAATTGCCAGTTCCCAGCGCAGCTTCGAGCTTGCGCAGACGAGCCTCGATGTCCTTGGCAGCTTTGAGCCGTTATTCCATCGCTTCCATCTGCTCAGCGCGCTCACGCAATAGACGCGATTGTTCGGCGTTCTCCGCTCGCAACTCAGCAACCTGTGACTGCTGCTTCTGGACTTCCTGCAGCAGCAGTGGAGCGAGCAGCACGGGACGCGGGTGAGGGCGCATTCATCCTCTCCAGGCATCGAGCCATTGAACGACGGCCCATTCATCGCGGTCCGCCCCTTCTGCTATTCGCTTTCCTTCGACAGGAGAAGCTGGAGAGTCACGACAACTAGTGATCGTGGGAATGCCCATCGTGATCATGGTCATGTGAGTGACCGTCATGATCATGCGAATGGCTGTCATGATCGTGATCGTGCGAGTGACCGTGGTGGTCATGATCATGAGAGTGACCGTGGTGGTCTGCCGTCGATTCTTCGTGCGAACTGACGGGAGGTTCCGGTTGGCACTCAGGCTGTTGCTGCGTGAAGGCTGCTTCGGCCGCGCGATAGATCTCCCGCAGCGTGCGACCCACCGACCGGGCGAGTTCGGCGCAGGCCTCGAATTCGGGACTGAACGTGGGAGGCTGCGTAGGACTCCAGGCGACCTTGCCCAATACGGGACCAAACGGCGTCACCACCGTATGTGCTGATCGTGCTCTGACGGATCGTCGCAGCAGGTGCCGCCGCACACCCAGCGTTTCCGTCTCGCGGAAGATGATCTCTTCGAGCGCATCGGCCTTTGCCGGTGATGCCAGCACACTCAACACGACTGCCGGGCGGTCCTTCTTCATCTGAATCGGCACGGTGTAGGCATCGAGTGCCCCAGCCTGAAGAAGTTGCTGCTTCACGTATCCGAGCACTTCGCCGGAGACATCATCGAGATTCGTTTCCAGCAGCACCACCTCTTCCTGTTGTGGTGAAGTCGTCGCCGTTCCCAGAAACATCCGCAGGACGTTGGCCCGCAGCGGGAACGTCATCGTCCCTGCGCCGTAGGACACGCGGTCAATTGTCATGGAGGGCAGGGGACCAAAGCGGTCAACGAGCGTTTTGACAATGGCCGCTCCAGTGGGAGTGGTCAGTTCGGCATCGATCGGGACATCAACCAGTGGAATGCCCTTGAGAAGTTCCGCTGTCCCCGGCGCGGGAACCGTGCAGATGCCGTGATCGATGCGAATCTGTCCTCGCCCCGGAGGAATCGGACTGCACACCACTTCGTCGACGCCCAGCAGATCGAAGCCGATCGCCGCCCCCACGATGTCGACAATGGAATCAATCGCGCCGACTTCGTGAAAGTGGATCTCTTCCAGAGTGCTGCCATGCACTCGCGATTCCGCTTCAGCCACAGCACGGAAGATACGCTTCGCAAGCTCCCGTTGAGAGTCCGTCAGTTCGCTGGCATTTTCCAGCAGGGTCACAATGTCCGAGTAGTGGCGATGGGCGTGCTGTTCGGGATGCTCGACGTTCACATAGGTCGCGCGAAAACCTCCCTTGATGACTTCGCTGATCTGCAGCTCAACGCCCGGCAGTCCCAGTGACTCGATTCCAGCACGCAGCTTGAGCGGATCGACACCGAGATCAATCAGGGCGGCCAGTGTCATGTCGCCGCTGATACCGGTGGAGCAGTCGAGATACAAAACCTTGGGCATAGTATGGCGTCAGTTGAGGGGCGGTCGTTGTGGCCTGGTCATGTCTGCAGCCATCACGCTTTGAAATAGCTGAGATACCAGTCGACAAAGTTCTTGATGCCCACTTCGATCGGGGTCGCGGGCTTGAAGCCGACATCGTTCATCAGGGCATCAACGTCCGCACAGGTTGCCGGCACATCACCCGGCTGCATGGGCAGCAGGTTCTTTTGGGCCGTCTTGCCAAGGCATTTTTCGAGCGTCTCAATCATGGTCATGAGACGCACTGGAGAGTTGTTGCCAATGTTGTAGAGGCGGTATGGAGCCGCACTCGTGGCCGGATCGGGAGCATCGCCGGACCACTCGGGATTGGGCTGAGCGGGATGATCGATCACTCGGACCACACCTTCGACAATGTCGTCGATGTAGGTGAAGTCGCGCTGCATGTCGCCTTTGTTGAACACGTTGATCGGCTCTCCGGCGAGGATTGCTTTCGTAAACAGGAACAGAGCCATGTCGGGCCGGCCCCACGGGCCATACACGGTAAAGAACCGCAGGCCGGTCGTGGGGATGCGGAACAGGTGGCTGTAGGAGTGGGCCATCAGTTCGTTGGCTTTCTTCGACGCCGCATACAGGCTGACGGGATGGTCAACATTCTGGTGCACGGAGAAGGGCATGTTCGTGTTGGCCCCGTAAACCGAACTGGACGAGGCATACACCAGGTGCCCGACTTTGTTGTGTCGGCAGGCTTCGAGAATGTTCAGAAAGCCGGTGATATTGCTTTCGGTATATGTGTGAGGCTGCTCCAGCGAATAGCGAACTCCGGCCTGAGCGGCGAGGTTCACAACGGCATCGAAATGATGACTGGCGAAGATTTCGTTAACGGCCGACTGATCTTCCAGATTCGCCTGTACGTTGGAGAATCCGGGTTTGGCGTTGAGACGGTCAAGCCGTGTCTGCTTGAGTTCGACGCTGTAGTAAGGATTGAGATTGTCGAGACCGACAACTTCGTCACCACGATCCAGGAGCCGATGAGACAGGCTCGACCCGATGAATCCTGCAGCCCCTGTGACAAGAATCTTCATAATCCGTTACCGTCCTGCTTCGAGTAGGGAATGTGCATCTTGCAAACCGCTTAATATGGGGACGTATCGCGGACTCGTCCAGTCGAGTCGCTGTGCGGATCGCCGCATGGGCTGCGGAAACTTCATACGACTCGGACGGGGGCTTCCACTTCGCGGAGCTCGCCCGCCCTGCGGGCGCATTAGATTTCGCGGCCTTTTCATTCAGAGACCGCAGAGCGGACCATTCAGAGGCCAACCTCGAACAAAAGTGGTCCGCGCAGAGACCCTACTTCTTGCTGCTCTCGTGAGCGAGGACGCCGCTGACCAGAGCTGTCAGTTTGGGCTCGGCGGCGTTGGCGATGGCGATGATCTCCGGCACGTTCGCCGGTTTGAGAGCATCGGGCAGGCAGAGGTCGGTGACGACCGAGAGGCCAATTGTCCGCATTCCGGCATGGACCGCGACGATCACTTCCGGGATGGTGGACATGCCGACGATGTCAGCGCCAACCATCCGCAAGAAGCGGTACTCGGCCCGGGTTTCGAGATTGGGACCGGCGACAGCGACCATGACGCCTCGATGGGCGACAAAGTTTTGCCTGCGGGCAATCTCCAGAGCCACATCGCCGAGTTCGCGATCGTACGGCGCGGACATATCGGGAAAGCGGGGGCCGAGCCGGTCGTCGTTGATACCGATGAGGGGATTGTCTCCCATCAGGTTGATCTGGTCGTCAATGACCACAATGTCGCCGCACGCATAGTTGGGGTTCATCCCACCTGATGCATTGGAGACAACCAGCAGTTCGGCGCCCAGTGCCTTAAACACACGGACGGGCAGGGTGATCTGCTTGAGCGGATACCCTTCGTACATGTGGAAACGGCCTTCCATCGCGATGACCGGCAGCTCTTCCAGCAGCCCGCACACCAACCGGCCTCGATGGCTGGTGGCCG
The DNA here is from genome assembly GCA_020426515.1 of Planctomycetaceae bacterium. Taxonomy (GTDB): domain Bacteria; phylum Planctomycetota; class Planctomycetia; order Planctomycetales; family Planctomycetaceae; genus JACKHO01. Next base: position 104,069 of record JAGQPW010000001.1, read on the forward strand.
TGGACTTGGGAAAGTGCGGAATCTCTTCGTAGTCCAGCGTCGCTTGAACTTCGATTTTTGAAACCAGACTGCCTAGTCCAGTGCCCAGGATGATTCCGGCGTGCGGAGTCTGATTCCACTGGGCGCGGATGGCCGAGCAGGCCTCTTCAATCTGGCCGTGAAGTTCGAGCATGACAGCAGGTCTCGCGAGGGGGCAGGGAACTTACTGCAGGGCCTTTGCACAGCGCTTGCAACGAACTTTCTTGCCTTTTTTCGGAATCACAGCGCTGCACTTGGGGCACCGCGCGGTCTTGCGAGCAATCTTCGCCTTGGTGCGGGGACGGAGAACCATCGTTCCTAACTCCTGATTTTCAAACACTCTGTGTCAATTGACGAAGCCCATCGCAATGGCGAAGAGCCCTTCCGCCACGACTCCACGCGGCGGGGAAGCCCGACAGGATAGTGTCAGAGACGGTCCGGTTCAATCGCACCCGAAGGCAGATCGCACATCAGCGGCCCGCTCGAGCAGCCGGGAGTGGCAGGAATCGTAGCTGGATTCCATCGCGAAGACGGTGCACAACGGAGCGCCCTGGGGGACAACGCTACCGGGCGCCGGGATATCGGCAATCTGGGGATAGGTCCAGGGGTCGCTGATCGCGGCCCATTCCGGAGTGAAATCGGGAATGGTGGTGTCAGAAGGAGCATAGACGACCGCCTTTCCGTAGAAGTCCTGCTCGTCTTCCCCTCGCCACTCGGGCGGTTGTTCCGAGCCACCGTCAAAGCACCGCGCGTGCTTCCACAACAGGCATTCCCCCGTGGCCCATTCCAGCAGTTCGGTAGAAGCTGGATAACGCGGATTCACTTCGGTGACCCAGGGCTGCTGGTCTTGATCGACCAGGAAATCGACACCAAAGATCCCCTTCAGGCCCACCTTCCATTTCAGAATGTTGCCGATGCGGCGAACGAGATGTTCGATCTGCACGGACAGCGTGGCGGGACCGATATTTCCACACCAGATATTCTCGCCAGCACCGAGTGCCTCTTCGCCGATCAGCTGTCGCGTGACACCAATAAAGTTCACATCACCGACAAGAGCCCCTGCAATGAAAACGCCCGAGTAGGGAACTCCCTGAATTCGCTGCTGGAAGAAGAACTGGTCGCCGGATTGACCATCGGCTTCCAGTTGGGCGGCAGTCTCCGAATTCCAGATACGAATTCCGCGTCCGCCGCTGCTGGCCAGAGGCTTGAGCATCCAGGTCCCATCGGGAGCAGGAGGATCGTTGAAGGGACGCCAATCGAGGACGGGAGCGCGGGCCAGTTTCTGCACATCCTGCAGCACCTGGGGATTTCGAACTTGTGAGATGACCTGCGAGTCGACTCCCCACAGGGCGTGATGCCGTTCGACTTCCGACAGGACATTCAGGGAGTTTTCCAGCGCGCCAACATACATCACAGAACTGGAAGGCAAGTCCTGAAGTACAGGCACCAGGCCCTCAGGGTACGGTGAAATTTGCTGCACCGGGCCCATTCGCTGAGTATCGAGATCCGCAAACGAGTCCAGTGCAACCGGTTGAAATCCGGCACGCACAGCAGAGGCCGCGGCCGCCCGGGCACTGGCTCCGATGATGACAAGCGGGGCGGCGTCGGCAGGTAGAAAGGGCGATTGGTTGCTCACGATTTCTCTCTGGCCCGAAGACTCGTTGGCAAATCAGGTTTTTGACGGAACCAATCACTGTGAGTGATTCTGAATCGAACTTCAATTCTCTCCGGGGCGATTCTCGCCGCGGGCTCGTCGTTTGAAATCTGAGCGGGGTGATTGTGCGGCCTTGCGACCCGACCAAACGGCATGGTCCCGAAAGCCTTCAACTGCACATTCGACTCAATGGTACATGCGGTGGGGGCGAACGTTGACAGGTACGGTCGCGCTTCTGGGGGGTAATGGGCCGATCGATTCGCGCGAGGGTGCCGGAAGGGCAAGCGAAATCTTTTCGGCTGAACGAACGGGTGGCAGGAGCCAATGCGGGTTAACCACCCGGGCGACGGTTCAGCATCTTCTTGATCACGTCTTCTGCTGGATTGGACTTGGGGGGGGCCGGCTTACCGTCGTCGGCCTTCTTCTCAGGTGCTTTGGCCCCTGTTTCCGAAGGATCCGGCAATCGGACGGCCGTGCTATCGGTCGGAGCCGCTGCTGGTGGAGCAGGCTCGGCGGCCGGTTGCTGTTGCTGCGGATATCCCTGTTGAGGATAGCCCTGTTGGGGATAACCTTGAGGGTAGCCCTGCGGAGGATAGCCGGGTTGCGGATACCCCTGCTGCGGATACTGAGGTGGATAGCCCGGCTGGGGGTAACCCATCTGCGGAAATCCGGGGTATCCGTAGGGAGGCATGTACTGCGGTGGATAGGCAACCGGATAACCAGGCGGCATCTGCTGCATTCCCGGGGGCATTCCACTGCCTGGAGCGAGAAACTGCGTGTCGCCTTCCGGTGGAATTTGAGCATTGGGCTGCGAAACTGGAATCTCCGACAGCGTAGCGTCCGCCGAAGGCTCCTCGACCGCCGCTGGCTCATCGTCGGCGGAAATAACCTGCCCCGGTACAATCGTGGGGGGCATGTTCAATTCGGTCTTCGAATCGACGGCTAGATTCGTGTGAGTGTCATCGCCGCTGGGATCGTGGACAACGACATCGAAGTCCAGCTTTCCGATCGACACCTTGTCGCCGGTCTTGAGGACAACCGCACCCCGCAGACGCTCGCCATTGACCAGCGTCCCGTTCGTGCTCCCCAAGTCGCGCAGACGACAGGAGTAGTCATCCACCGTAAACACGCAATGGTGCCGACTGACGAGGTCACTGTTCGGACGAAGGTGGCAATCTTCTTCTCGCCCCACAAGGAACTTTCCCTGCGGGAGAGGAATGGTGCTTCCTGCGTGTTTTCCAGAAGAAACTCTGAGCTCTGCTTGCAGCATCCCGAAAACTCCATCCGGAGTTTAGAGTAGGGTCAACTTGGACACGAACGGTCGATTAGGAGGACAGCAACTGAAAAGTGTCGATGCCGAACGGCATCAGTTGCCACGAGATGCGAGTTGACAATCCCGAATCGAGGATCACATCAATCCTCCCTGAGGCTTGAAACTAGCCCATTAAGTCTACATGTGTCAACCAGACAGCGGGGGCCAACAGCTGTTGAGGACAACATTTCTTTCCTGCTGGTCAAGCGAGGAAAGTCCGAGTCGGGTGATCACAGCAGTTCCAGCGATGCCAGTGCCCGCCAGGTTTCCCGAAGCGGCAGGCCGACCACGTTGCTTGGACTTCCTTTGAGAGATTCGACAAAACAGCTGCCCGCTCCCTGGAGAGCGTATCCCCCCGCCTTTCCACACGGTTCGCCCGTGGAGATGTACCAGTCGAGCAGCTTCTCGGTCACAGCCGCGAAACGGACTTCTGTCGACACCTGGAAACTGCGGGTTCCCGCGGGGGAACTGATGACCACGGCCGTCACTGCTTCGTGCACGCGTTCCGAGTAGTACCGCCGGAACCATCTTCGCACAACCTCTTCCCACCCCGACCTGGGAGGCTGACCGAGGACGGCAATCGCGCCGTCGTCGGGATCAGTTGCGATGATGGTGGTGTCTGCACACAGGATGACCGCCTCCGGAGAATTGCGCTGGTCTCGAACCTGCTCGACTTTTCGAGTGGCAATCTCAGTCACACGGTTCAAGATCTCGTCGCGAGTCAACAGTTCTTCGAACCCCGCCTCTTCGGAGTCTCGCGGGGGGCAGATTTCAATTCTTGACGCACGGATCAGGTGTGCGAGCAGATCACGCCGCTGCGGCGAGCGAGAGCCAAGGATGATCGGGACATCACTCATGACGCTCGGGGCTGCCATTCTCCACTGGGAACGATCGGCACGCAGGTCTTCGTCTGGCCGGCAGTGCGAGAAGAGTTGTATTGGGGGAACGGGCGTTAGACGGCCTTTGTTCCGACCTTGTCGAGAACGATGTCGTGATCGCTATTCGACATGCAGCACGATACAGGTAATGTTGTCTTTCGAGCCCCCCTCTTGAGCACTCGCGACGAGTTTTTCGGCGGCCACCTGTGGATCACTCTCCGAGGACAGGATGCTGCGAATTTGATCGGCGGTCACTCCGTCGGTGACTCCATCGGTGCATAGCATGAAGCGATCACCCGACTGCGGCTGCACTTGCTGGGGAGTTGTTCCGCTGCCTCCATCCTTGGTGCCGAGATAACGATACAGGACGTTCTTGTATCGATGCGTGGTCGCTTCTTCCGGAGTAATGGTGCCCGCTTTGAGCAGGGCGTGAGTCAGGGAATGGTCTTCTGTCAGTTGTTCCAGCTTCTCGTCTCGAAGCAGATAGACGCGGCTGTCCCCCACTCCACCCACGTACAAGTCCTGCCCGGCGTGGACAACGAAGACAATCGTCGTCCCCATGTTCTTGTAGTCAGGGTCCAGTTCACCCAGCGCCATGATTTCCAGATTGGCGTGACTGACTGCCTCATCAATCGCGGTCACGACGTCGGCAGTGACCATACTCTGAAAATCAATCGACTGGTGGAGTTTCTCGGAAATGATCTCGACGGCGAGTTCGCTGGCCTTCTCTCCGGCACTTTGCCCGCCCATTCCGTCGGCCACCAGAAAGAAGCGGGCCGACTCGTCGACGTGAAGATTGTCCTCGTTGTTCCCACGGAAGTTTCCCGTGATGCTCAGGGAGCCCCACTTAAATCTGATGTTGCTACCCATTGTGAAGTTGTCCAATACCGATAGTTTCACGCGACTTGAGACGCATTCAACGATATCCCCGCGCTGATTCGGGCCCGTCAGAAGTCTCAACACCGCCAGATCGAAGTTGTTCCTGACAGACTATTCTTGCGGACCACTCTAGCTGACGCAATCGTTCCCTGTTTTGGCGATCGACTTCACCAGATTCGCTACAGATCGAACGGGCCTGAATGATTTTCGAGGTCATCGGTCCCGGAGACTCGCATCCCGACATGGCGGTTGGCACAATGACTGTTGAATCACATCTTGCGACTCACGCAGTCTCAACCCAGAGTCAACTCATGGACAATCTCGTCACGTTCATTCTCGGCGGCGGCAAAGGGACCCGTCTGATGCCACTGACATCGGAGCGGTCCAAGCCGGCCGTACCCCTGGGGGGCAAGTACCGGCTGATCGACATTCCGATCTCGAATTGCATTAACAGCGAACTGCGGCGCATTTACCTGCTCACCCAATTCAACTCGGTCAGCCTGCACCGACACATTCGCCAGACGTACAACTTCGACCCCTTCAACGGCGGGTTCGTGGAAATCCTGGCAGCCCAGCAGACAAATGAAGGTGCCGACTGGTATCAGGGAACCGCTGACGCCGTCCGCAAGCAGATTCGTTATCTGCAACAGCCCGGAATTGAGTATGTGCTGATCCTTTCGGGCGACCAGCTGTACCGGATGGACTACCGCCAGATGCTCAAGACGCACGTCGAGAGCGGCGCTCATGCCACCATTGCTGCTTTGCCCGTGGATGAAGAGAAGGCTGCTGATTTCGGCATCATGCGAGTCAACGATTCGGGGCGAGTCGAAGGGTTCCTGGAGAAGCCCAAGACCAGAAAGGATCTGGATCTGGTCCGGGTTGACCCTGCCTGGCTCGATGCTCGCGGCATCGACAGTAAGGGGCGGACCTGCCTGGCCAGCATGGGGATCTATCTATTCAACATCGAATTCCTGCTCGATGTCCTCAACAAGACGACTTTCGAAGACTTCGGCAAGGAGATTTTCCCGACGTCCATCCGCGCCCGGCACGTGCAGACGCATCTCTTCGATGGCTACTGGGAAGACATTGGAACCATCAAGGCGTTCTACGATGCCAATCTGGCACTGGCGTCCAAGAATCCCCCGTTTTCCATCGATGCCCCGGGGCAACCCATTTACTCCCGTCCGCGTTTCCTGCCCCCGACGCGAATTGATGGGGCCACCATTCGGGGCAGCCTCGTCGCCGACGGTTGCGAGATTCTCGACAACTCGCTGATCGAGAACAGCCTCGTTGGGCTGCGATGCGTGATTGGACAGAATGCCGTTATCAAGGATTCGATCCTGATGGGGGCAGACTACTTCAACACGGACCAGCGGGCGAAGACCGCACAGAAAGACGCTCCACCACTTGGAATCGGTGAAGGAACCATCATCGAAGGAGCGATTGTCGACAAGAATTGTCGCATCGGGAAGGGGATCACCATTCGCGTTCCCCCCAATACCCCGGACATGGCGGAGTTTGGTCCGCTCATCTATCGCGATGGAGTGATGTGCGTACCCCGCGGGACCGTGCTGCCCGATGGTTGGTCCATGACGTAAGCCGCGAATGCGGCGAAGGATGACGAGCGATGCTCCTCGTCCCACTTCTGTGTTTGCGCTGAAGAGAGTTGTTCTACGACCATTCAACGCGGGCTGCGGTCCCATAGACGTTCAACGTTCAGGGAAATTTCAGGCCCCTAAACGCGAACAACCGCAGTGACGTCGTATGACATCACTGCGGTTGTGCCTGGTCTAGCCGCTTGTGGCGCGTCCGGTTTCACTCCGCATAAAGCTTCGCCAGTCAGCCGGACGGTTTCACGTCGATTGAAGGCAGGATGAGCATCCAGTCTCGTTGAATGGTGATTCCCCGGTGGAACATCAACTTGCCCAATGAGGCGAACTCGATTGTCCCCACGCTCGAGATCCGGTGGACCCACATCAGTTGGCGAGCATCAGCTCAACCGGGTGGAGCGCCCGTCAATCGAGAACCGGTACTATCCTGTCTGCAACGACATGGCGCCGTGCGAGCTGACCGCTTCAGGTGAAGCGATGCAGTTATCGCCCGGCAAGTTGCCAATGGCGACTGCCATGTCGCAAACTGGCGATTAGGCCAGCTGCTTCTTCCGGCTGACAAGCGTCTTGATCCGCTCTGCGAGCAAGGCGGAGTCGAACGGCTTGCGGAATGTTTCGTTGAAGATCGTGCGATCGAACCCGCTGGCGGTGTCTTCATCGCTCAGGAGAGCGATCAGCACGGTGTCAGCATAGTCCGAGTTGCGACGAAGATTCTGGGCAATCATCAGCGATTCGTGACGGCCCATGGTGAAGTCGACAACCACGGCATCGGGATGCAGTGATTCAGCCTGGATTCCCGCTTCGAATCCACTGGCGGCAGCCTCGACCTTGAAATCTTCAGGCGAGAGGACCGCTTCCAGGCTGGAGCGAACCGTGTGATCCATTCCGACAAGCAACAGCTTGCCCATGGCTTCATCTTCCAATTCGCCGAGCGGCATCCCATGCTCCTTCAGGAAGCGAATGAGATGTTCGCGTGGAATACGGCGATCCTGTGAACCGGGGATACGGTATCCCCGAAGACGACCCGAATCGAACCACTTGGATACGGTTCGAGGCGCCACCTTACAGATCTTGGCTACTTGTCCAGTAGTAAAGATTGTCCTCATAGCGGGCTCTCCAATCACACTCTTTCTGGGTCGAAGTGGGGACCACTTCCTTTTCCCCGCAGCTTGCTGAACTGGGTCTCTCGACGGCCTTTGGGGCTGTCGAATTCGGCATTGCAACAGGGATGTCTCAGGTCAGAACACTCAACTTGGCTTGTACTTTTTTTGCTGCACACTCCTCCAAATGTGCGGCAGTACAAGTCACGCTGATGGCGTGCGGCAGGCCAAACAACCTGCACTTTTTTATTGGGAGCTCGGCGGTGTGAGGAAACCAAAGTTTCCTCAGCCATCGCCAGTGGGGTGTGGATCGGGACATCGTGTCCCGTTTGCATCCAACATCCCGCCAGAGATTGTCCGTTCCCCCCCCATTCGACGTTTTGGGGCGATAATCGCCGGTTACCCAGTGCAACCGTTGAGGCAGTTGTCCTCAGGATGTTCGCACCAAACCGTCTGACTCAATTTTTCGGCTATTACGTCTTGACACTTGAACCATTGTGTTAAGAGTCATCGCTGATATGGGATTCTTGCGCCTCTCGGGCATAATCGGTCCTGTGGAAAACAACGACCAGCACCATCGTATCGCCCACAATGTCGCCCTAATCGGGAAAACTGGCAGGTTCCGCCGGTTTCGGTGTGGCGATTTGTGGACGTTCCATCACAAACGGAACTGACGATCCAGCGCCGGTAGAGGAGGTTGGAGTGGGGAGGCCCCGGTCCAAGGGCAAAATCGGCGATCAAAGAGCAGGGGCGGGTTTGTTCATGGCGGAGTTCGGGCGGAGTGGTCGCCCATGTTTCGAGTGCCTATAAGGGAAGGAGAGAGTCGAATTCCCCAGAAGCCGGCCCGCGATCAGGCATCGCAGATACTTACGGTCCGCTTGCGGAGGCTGAGAATGCGGCCTGTCGCAACCGGGACTGGCCTCTCCTGCTGCTTGTCTCGCTGAAGGGCAACCGTTACTCTGCTGGCGTTCGTAACAGGGTGTCCTCTGTGCGAAAAACTTTGACATTTTTTCGTGTCCGTCACAGCGGCCTGATGAGCGCCGCATCTGATTATGTCCGGCGATCTGCAAGATCCAAATCGAGTTGTCATTACTGGCGTGGGGCTCACTGCGCCCAATGGCGATTCGCTTGATGAATACCGGGCCAATTTGCTCGCCGGTCGTAGTGGCGTTGTGCCGTTCGAAACTCGTTACGTCAAACAGCCCGTGCTGGCCGGTGTGTGCAATTTCGACGAATTCAGGTACCAGAGACGGAAAGAACGTCGCCGCGGTACCCGGGCTGGCTCGGTGTCGATCTATTGTGCCAATGAAGCAGTGCTGGACTCCGGCCTTCCCTGGGATCAGGTTCGCAAGGACCGGGTTGGCGTCTACTTGGGCATTACCGAGCACGGAAATGTTGAGACGGAAAGCGAGATTCACGAGATCTCTCAGTTCGACTACGACACCAAGGTGTGGTCCCACCACCACAACCCCAGGACTGTGGCGAACAACCCGGCCGGCGAAGTGACGCTCAATATGGGCATCACCGGCCCACACCTGACCGTCGGAGCCGCATGTGCTGCGGGCAATGCCGGTTTCATTTACGGCCTGCAGATGCTGCGGCTGAACGAAGTCGATCTGGCCGTGGCCGGAGGCGTTTCCGAGAGCATTCACACATTTG
>JAGQPW010000001.1:113274-121260 GCA_020426515.1 Planctomycetaceae bacterium
GAGGAGCCAAGATTTACGGCGAGATCGTTGGCTATGCGATGAATTCGGACGCTACCGACTTCGTCCTGCCAGATTCCTCTCGTCAGTCTGAGTGCGTGCGTCTCGCCTTGGATCGGGCCGGGCTGAAGGCGGAAGACATTGATATTGTCAGCAGCCACGCCACAGCGACGGAGCAGGGGGATATTGAAGAATCCCGTGCCCTGCGGGACGTGTTTGGCGACCGTCCGTCATTGGCCATCAATAACACCAAGAGCTTTATCGGACATGCGATGGGAGCGGCGGGGGCACTCGAACTGATGGGAAACATCCCCAGCTTTGAGGACCGCATCGCTCACGCTACAATCAACCTCGACGAGCAGGATTCCCGGTGCGAACTCCGTCAGATCGTGGCCAACCGGCCCCGTCATATGGAGAAAGTCGAATACATCCTGAACAATTCGTTCGGAATGCTGGGGATTAACTCCGTCGTCATCGTCAAGAAGTTCCCACGGGAACTGGGCGGCGTGTACGAGTAGCAACTGGCCCGTTCTGCCGTTGCCGTGCGTCAAGTGAATTGGAATTGAGCCTCCGGAAATCGGAGCCACAGATTGGAGACTCAGGGAATGACCCCTCCGGAAATTCGTCAGGTGATCATCAACATCCTCGAACGCATCGCACCTGACGAAGACCTCAGCAGCCTGGATGATGCTGTCCCGTTTCGGGAACAGATGGAGCTTGACAGCATGGATTTCCTCGACATTGTCATGGAACTCCGCAAGCAATACCGCGTCCAGATCCCGGAGGCCGACTACGAGCACCTGGGCACCATGAACAGCACCGTGGAATATCTGACTCCACTGCTGAAAGACGCTTAGTTCATCGACCGGTCCTCCTTCGGTCAATGATTCATCGGAGGGGGCGACCGCGGAACGCGAACTCATACTCTGGCAGGTCGACTGCTCAGTGCCAGCCTCATCGCTGCGCGCTGAGCTGCTGCACAACTGAGGTGTTGTCGCTTGAAGCAACACTCACGTCGGCCTGAATAACGGTCAGCTGACCCGACGCGATCAGCACGATGACAATCCGAGCCCCTAATCGATCGGATTTTCGTCGAGGTCACTGACGGCTGAGTGGCCGATGGGCGGCTTGGGGCCGGTGTACTGATAAAACGTGCACTCGATATTGCCGTTGTACAGCTTGCGACGACGATCGGCCCGCTTGCCAAACTGCCGTTCAAAGTAGGGAGCCGCAGTAAGAATGTAATAGGACCACGTTTCCAGCATGGTCATCAACTCACCGAGGTCGCGGTTCAGTTTCGCCACGGAATCACGATCTCCCATCCGCTCTCCGTACGGGGGGTTGGTGATCAACACGCCGTAGTCGCGGCCGGATGGCATATCCACGAAGTCGCGAACGCTGAATTGAATGTCTCCCGAAAGCCCCGCTTCCTTGGCGCTTTGGCGGGCCACTTTGATCGCCCTGGAATCAATATCGCTTCCCGAAATGGCCAGCGGCAGATTCGCGATTTCCAGGTCCTTGGCCTCCTGTAGGGCGTCGCTCCACAGGTTGTTTGGAACCTGTCGCCAGGTCTGAGCCGTGAAGTTCCGATTGCGGCCGGGAGCCAGATTGCGGCCGATCAGCGCTGCCTCGATGGGAATCGTTCCGGTACCGCACAAAGGGTCAATGAAGAATCGATTGGAACTCCAGTAGCTCAGCTGGACCATCGCGGCGGCCAGTGTTTCCCGCAGTGGTGCGTCGCCGGTCAGACGCCGGTAACCTCGCTTGTGCAGTCCTGCCCCCGTCGTGTCGATTGTGAGCAACACCTGATCGCGAATGATGCTGCAGTCCACTCGATATTCCGGGCCAGACTCCTGAAACCAGTGTCTGGTGTAGGATTTGCGAAGACGTTCCACGATGGCCCGTTTGACCATCTTCTGCGTGCTGACTCCACTGCGAATCGTCGAGCGAACCACACTGGCAGTGACTGGGAACGTATCGTCCACGCCAATCCACTCTTCCCAGGGGAGTTCCTTGATCTGGTCGAACAGCTCGTCAAAGTCGCGCGCAGGAAAACGTCCCACGACCACGGCCACCCGCTCTGCCGATCGCAACCACAGATTGCTGCGGCAGATGGCCGATGCGTCCCCCTTGAACATGACCCGGCCATCTTCCTGGCCCGTTGGTTCATACCCCAGCTTCTGAAGTTCGCGGCGGACCACAGCTTCCAGACCAAACGCAGTCTGGGCTACAAATTCGAAAACGGACATAGGGGGGGAATCGGGGACAAGGCGGCTGCAGCCGCGACTGGTGGGGCACAAGGTGAAAAAGAGCGATAGCACGCCTGGAGGGATTCGCTCCCCTCCAGACCGACGGATTAGAAATCCGCAGAAGTTGTGCAGATTCTAAGGGGGAAACAGCATTTTTCCCAGTCACTGGCCCCACCACAGCCTCCCGAATTCCGAATGGTCTCCACACGGCATCAGGTGCCCATGGCAACAATGAACGAATGACCGCTTCTGGTCCGGAAAAACGTGTCACCAGTGGGTGAACGCTTCCGGAATCGATTCTTGCTGTGAGTGATTCTGGCCGGAGTCGGATTCCCAATGTATCCCTGCCGTCCGACGGAGAAGCAGCTGGCGCAGGAGTTCGCGTGATGTAATCCCTCAGCGATCATTGGAGGTCACGGCCTGGCAGTTCTAGGTTAGTGAGTGGATCAAACAGGGAACATGGTGAGTGGGGTAAGGCGATTGTGAAGTGTGATTGAGGCTGGGTGTCGCGTTCCTGGACCGCGGGACTGAGGGCGTCTGTGGAACACAACGCTGTGCATATCCGCACGCCCGGAAGGCACGTCATGGTGTCGCGTTCCGGCAATGTGCACGTTCTGACGCTATCCCGACACCGCGCGAAGCAAACGAACTTGGTACGACAGTTGCGTAGACGAGATAGTGGCCATCGGGGCGTTCAAAGTTTGTTTCGTTCCGAACACGATGGGTGGAAGCAACACTGATGGAGGTTTCGACCGATGAAATCCACTGTTTGGGTGAGTGTTGTTGTGATGACCCTGGGACTCTCTGCGTCCGGGGGGGAAATTCAGGATGCCTACCGGAAATGGGTGAGGCCTCGAACGCCGGACACGGCTGAAGAGCAGCAGCGTTTCGACCAGCTGATGGAGCCTGCTCATCAGGTCACGGAGATCGGCTTGGAACGGACGGAATGCTTCGGTACCTGTCCCGTGTATTCCGTGGTGCTCAAGTCAGACGGCACCGTGAGGTATGTCGGAATCGACCATGTTCCTCGCAAGGGAACCCGCACCGGCGAAGCGTCTCAGTGGGATTTCAATCAGCTGGCGGAATACATCGTCGAAAGCGGATACGAAAATCTGGAGTCGAACTACGAAGCCAATGTCACCGACCTGTCAACCACCTACACGATGGCAGTGATCAACGGAAAGCGAAAGCTGGTTCGGAATTATGGAGGGCTTGGGCCAGTAAAACTGTGGGTCTTGGAGCAGGCCATCGATGCGACTCTGCAACAGGTGCGTTGGGATGACGAACCTGTGAAGGCAGACGAGCCGACGGGGCAGCCCTGACACACGCACGCCTGTGAACAGGTCTGCCTTTCGGCTTCTTTCGAATTCTCATCAGGAGTTCATTCGGCATGACTGCTCGTGTTCATGTTCGCTCCACGTGGGGTCGGCTCGCAACGGCCTGTGTTCTGTGCACCGCGATGTTTGCAGGCTTCAGGATGATGCTGAGCAACCCGGCCTCGAATCAGGCTCAGGATCGCGTTCCGTCAAAAGAGTCGGCCATTGCCCGCCTTGAGGGGTTGGGTGGCTTTGTCGGAATTGATGGAGAGCTACCGGGCGAACCCGTCTGGAAGGTCGAACTGAACGAGCTTCCGGTTACTGCCGATCTGCTGCACGTGCTCAAGGCATTTCCACAGCTCGAAGTTTTATCTCTCGACGACACCCCTTTGACTGATGCTCTGTTGATTCAGGTTGGCGAGTTGAAAAGCTTGAAGGAACTGTCGCTGGCCGACACGCGAATCACCGATGCCGGTCTGTCGCATCTCAAGCGGCTGAGTGCGCTGCAGCAACTGGTCCTGCACGGTACGAAGGTGACTGATGCGGGGCTGACTCAGCTAGCGACATTAAAGAACCTGAAAGTCATTCTCTGCGTTGATACGGCAATTACCGATGCTGGACTGGTGGCATTTCGACAAGCCCAGCAGGCGCAGCCCTCACCGCCGGTGAAGTCACCTGCCGAGCCGCCGGCCCAGGCTGCACCAGGCAATTCTCCACTGCAGCAGGTTCAACTGCCATTGGCCGATTCATTGCACCAGCTCGGTCGGGCTCTGTTTCCTGCTGCCGGTCGCGATCCTGGTCGACAGCAGCAGGCGGTGGCTGTACTGGAGCAGGCCTATGCGGCCGATCCCGAAGATGAATTGATCCGGCTGGATCTTGCCGATGCCTACGTGCAACTGGGAACGGGCATTTCCTTGACGCTCGCGATCGACCTGTACGAGCAGGCGTTGCAGCAACATCAGGGCGATGATGCATTGCTTGCACGACTGGCTGATACCTATGGACGACTGGGCAATGCCGACGCCGCCTTTGCCATTGCCGCAGTTCGCGCCCGCCTTTCCCAGGGAGACCCGTTCTCTGCGGCTTATCAGATCGCCGATTTCGCAGCCGAGACCGGGGACGTGGAACGAGGAATTGCCGAGCTTCAGGCGGTTGCCCATGCTCACCCGGAGAGTGCTGCCACAAAGATGTTGCTGGCGACGCTGCTACTGGAGACCAGTCAGGTGAGTGCGGCAAATCAGTTGATCGACGAAGTCCTGAAGTCACTGCCATCGGAAGCCCCTCTGGCCATTGTGGCTCGGCGACTTCAGGAGGGGGGAAACAGATGAACGGTCACTGTCAGATCAAACCGCAGTGGATTCGCCGGACGCTGGCCCTGGCGGCGCTCTTGTTGATCAGCCATCTGACTGGGCCGGCTCGGGGGTTGGCTCAAGGGGTTGGATTTTCCGGGGATGACCCACTGAAGTACGGCGAGTTGTTTCGCACGTTCGAACGTGAGCATGGCGCTCTGGTTCAGAATTTCGAAGCCGAGTTGCGAACGCTGCGGGCCAATGGAGCAACACCTGCAGAAATCCAGTTGTCCACCGAGCGGTTCATGGACGCGAGTCAGCGGATTGATGCGCAGTACCGGCAACCGGTCATTGAAAAAATGATTGATGTGGCCAACCTGCGGGTCTCCGAAGTGGTGAACACCGGGACGGTTCCGCCTCCCAAACCCGTTGATCCAACTCGACCGCCACTCCCACCGGAGAAGCCGTCCGTTGTTCCGGGGCGCGAAAACCCTTCGAAGCTGATCACACCGAGTTCCGGAACTCGCCCCAGTCAGCCTGGGTATCGCGGCGGTCTGGGTGATACTGATGCGGCTGGAGGCGTACGGGCCGTCGACCATCTGGAACGTATCGCCTCCGAAATGGGGATTAAGCCCACGGATGCCAAGACCTTGTTTCAGGTGGAACCGGGGTATGTCACGACCGACTCGGAATTGCAGCTGACTGCCCACCGCTCGGGACGACTCGATCGAGTCGGAAGCAACGCCTGGCAAACTCAAATTGAGGCTGATGCGTTGAAACCGGAGACGTATCTGTCGGTCGACATGGGGAGAAATCAGGCCGGGCGGAGTTATGTGGCTGTGCGGGACCATCAGTCCAAGGCACAAAAAGGTCTCAGCGCTCCGCCAGTAGACCTCCTGCCGAATGCCGGTCAGGGTGTCAATCTTGAAGGAGCCGCCAAGCTTCAGGGGATGGCCAAGGGGACTTTGAAAGCTCTGGACACCGCAGACCTTTCCGAAGAAGCACTTGCGGCGCTGATCCGAAAAAATGGCATCGGCGAGTCTCCTGCGAAAGTGCGGAATGTGCTGACCGCGCTCAAAGGTGGCGCCGCAATTGCTCCAGATGGAGTGGGATTGCATGCTGAAAACATGGGCGATTTCCAGAACCTTTGTCGGGACATTCTCGATGAGTCTGTCAGGACCACCAAAGCCCAGGCAGACGAACAGATCAAATCTCTGACTGATGAACGCGACCGACTTGAACGGAGTCGAAATTCCGAAGATCGCCGGCGGGCCCAGAAGATTCGTGAAGAACTCGTGGATTCCAAAAAACGCATTCAGGAATCGGAACGGGCGAACCTGCGCAAGGATGTCGACAATTTGAATCAGCAGCGGGAGCGGATTGCCACGGACAAGGCGACGCCGGATACCGAGCGACGACAGCGAATGCAGCAGATCGATGCGGAAATTGAGCAGCGTCGCAATCGACAGGCCGTTCAGGATCTGCACGGAGACATCGAGCGTCGTCGGGTGGTGGATGGTGAATCGGTGGTCCGCGATCTGGAGCGACCGCGTCAGCCAGTGGATGAGGAGTATCACCGACGTCCCAATCTCGCTGGCGACCGCCCCGAAATCCCACCGACGAAACGGCAAGGGCTGCTGACGCAACCGGTCGTCTCGCGCGGGCTGATCTGGGGTGGTCAGATTCTCGCCACGTATACCGGGCTCTCCGAAGAATACGCGGAGGCCAGGCGACGTCTGCAGGAGCGTATGAAGCAGCAGGGCTCCAGCGCGACCGGGGAGCCGGGAATGATCGATGTGCTGAGCGAAGTGTCCTACACGCGGGTTGGCCTAAGAACGATTGCCGCGTTGACGGGGATCGAGGGAGCCGTCGTGGCTGGACAACAGGCCAAGTACGAATGGGTGACCGGGACCAATAACTACATCGACTCACAAGTGGAACGCTACCGCCGGGCAGGATTCGATGAGCTGCCTCCCGGCATCGCCATGACGATCGCCATCAAGGCCACGGCTCGGCAAGTCACGCTCAGTACCTATCAGGGCGCCAAAGGGGTCCCGCTGATCGGTGATCTGGTTGGATTCCCGGAGAATCTGTTCGTCGTAACGGAATCGACCGTGGGCGTGATATACGACAAGTTCAAGTCCAGTCAGACCATTGCCCAGAACACGATTGATCAGTTGGAACAGGAACGCCACGCGGCGGGACTTGCACAGCGGTTGATCAGGGATATGGAAGCGCTTGTCAGCGATGCTCGCAAAGAAAACGCGGCACTGGCGGAACTGTGGCGACTGGTCCCTCGCGCTGAAGCACAGGATGAGACCCTGCGTGACCAGTTCCGCACAGACTACCAGGCACTCGAAACATTGATTGCCCAACTGCCCGTGACTCCCGAGTCAGCATTGCAGCGGCCCGATGATGTATCGATTGCTCAAGTCGAATCCGACATCGCCACACTGATTAAGGAACTGTCCCAATTGTCGCTCCGTTGTGACCTGCTGGAACGTGATTTGAATGGAGGGCGAATTGAGTGTGCCACGATTCGTCAGTGGGCGCTGCCGATGCAGAACGAGCTGAATGCATTCGGCCAGCGACGCGATGCGCTCGTCACCACCACAACCGGTTGGATGCAGCAGTTGCAGGCCACGGGGCCCATGGTCGATGCCCTGCAGCGTTTGCTTCGCTTACGGGAGACCATGAGCTGGGCCAGCCGGGCGGCAACATCGTTGCAGGAAACCGCCACGTCTGCGGACACCATCTCTCGCAATCTCAGAACGCAGCAGGAACAACTGGAGTATCTACGGGGTCAGGTCCGCCAACTGCATTCGCGATTTTCTGATCGCGCAAAAGTTGGTGCCGACTTCCAGGAGTGGGAAGACATGCGGATCAAGCTGGAGCGGCTGAAGATCGATGTTGAACTTCCGACACAGGATGTCGCGGCTGCCCAGCAGCGATTGCGACGGGTCGCGGGATACTTCGACCTGCTGTCACGTAGCGAACTTCCCGAACTTCCGCTGGCCGATCAACCACAACGTGTTGAAGGGCAACTTTCCGAAGACCTGGCACGAATTCAGCCACAACTGACAACGCTTGCCAGGGCTTATGATCAGGCACACGAGAAGTTGGATGGCCTGACTC
>JAGQPW010000200.1 GCA_020426515.1 Planctomycetaceae bacterium
TTCGCCAGTCAATGAACAACACCCTAGGTACTCTCTGCGCAGGCAGGTTGAAGCGTGAGCACAGTGTCGTCTGTCTACGGAGCCAAAGGGGACCCTCAAGGCCTGGTGGCCAAAGGGGCTGCTGTACATGCCGAGTTGCGGGCGCGCGGGAGTGGTACTGCGGCGATTGGTGAAATGCGCGGACCAGAACGATTCTCAGCAGTGTCCATCCCTTGTGTCTGGCGTGTGATGAAACACAGTGGCATGCACAGGTGTGTGCGGATTCGCTCACCGAACGTGACCTACTGGCTCGAAGTGTGGTGTTCTGAGATTACGGCGTTGTGGGCGGTGCATGCCGATTGTTCCGATGGTCACTTCGGCACAGGGTTTGCCTTTGTGGCGTGTGGACTTTCACCGCTGGACGACCATGACAACTGTGCCATTTTCCTCTGAACCGCTCCAGGCGGAACCCAATGTGGGCATGGTCACGACTGTGCGCGGTAGCGTCGTCGATGCAACATTCCGCGGCTCCCTTCCAAGCCTCGGATCGAAACTCATGGCCGATGCTCGCGTCCCGATTGAAGTCCTGAGTCAACTTGATGCGCAGACGGTGCGAGGGATTGCGCTCCGACCGACGCGAGGGCTCTCGCGTGGCGCGAGCGTTGTTGATACGCAGGCTCCCTTCAGTATTCCGGTTGGACCAGCAACGCTTGGGCGAATGTTCAACGTCTTTGGTGAAGTTGTTGATGGTGGTGAGCCATTAGGCGACGTCGAGCGCCGGTCGATTCACCATGACTCTCCGCCACTCACTGCCCGCATTACACGGACCGAAGTCTTCCCGACCGGAATCAAAGTCATCGACCTGCTTTCTCCACTTGAACGTGGTGGCAAAGCGGGGCTGTTCGGCGGTGCGGGGGTTGGAAAGACCGTATTGATCACGGAACTGATCAACAACGTCGTCGGACAGCATGAAGGGGTCAGTCTGTTTTGCGGAATTGGCGAACGATGCCGGGAAGCAGAGGAATTGTATCGCGAAATGCGCGACGCGGGCGTGCTCGACAAGACTGCGATGATCTTCGGGCAGATGAATGAACCGCCCGGAGCCCGGTTCCGTGTGGGACATGCCGCGCTCAGCATGGCCGAGTATTTTCGTGATGTACAGCGTCAGGATGTGCTCCTGCTCATCGACAACATCTTTCGGTTCATCCAATCGGGAACCGAAGTCTCGGGGCTGATGGGGCAACTGCCATCGCGTGTCGGTTATCAACCCACGCTGGCGACGGAACTCTCAGCGCTCGAAGAACGCATCTGCTCGACAGCTGATGCGGCGATTACTTCGGTGCAGGCCGTCTATGTTCCTGCTGATGACTTCACCGATCCTTCGGCGGTGCACACGTTCGCACATCTGTCGGCTTCGATCGTGTTGTCCAGGCGACGGGCGAGCGAAGGACTCTATCCTGCCGTCGATCCTTTGCAGTCGGCCTCCAAGATGGTGAACCCTGACATCGTCGGTCAGCGTCACTATCACATTGCCCTTGATGTTCGACGTACGCTCGCACAGTACGAGGAACTCAAGGACATTATTGCCATGCTTGGATTAGAAGAGCTTTCCCGGGAGGATCGCCTGATTGTGAATCGAGCACGGCGACTGGAACGCTTCTTGACGCAACCCTTCTTCACCACCGGACAATTCACGGGACATGCAGGGCGTACAGTGTCCATCGAGGAGACGCTGGAAGGGTGCCAGAGATTGCTCAACGACGAGTTTCACGATGTCCCTGAGCGTCGGCTCTACATGATCGGAGCGATTCAGGAAGCACTGTCATGAACTCCGATTTCGCGATGAAACTGAAGGTCACTTCCGCCAGCGGGTACCGCGATGAGGAATTGGTCGTGCGAATTGTTGCCGAAGGCTCAAACGGGACTTTTTGCCTGTGTCCTCGGCACCAGGAACTGGCAACAGTCCTTGTTCCCGGACTCGTGGAATTCACAACCGCAGCAGGGGACATCAGCTACCTTGCGATTGACGAAGGGGTCCTGATCAAAGCGAATCGAGACGTTTCGATTTGCACGCGACATGCAGTTCGTGGGGATGACCTGAACTCGTTGCAGCGTATCGTGGACGAACAGTTTGCCGAACTCGATGTCCGCGAACAAGCGGCCCGCGCCGCCGTCGCGCGGCTGGAAGCCGACTTCGCCCGACGCTTCCTCACGCTGCAGGAGCGCGGGCATGTCTAGACCAAAGCAAAAACGCCCGGCCGGAAAGTCGATGTCGGAAATTGTCGGCAACAAGCAGGAGCGCCGGCTTGCAGCGCGGCGACAGCAGGACTGGACCATCTGGTTCGGCCTGGGGATGTTTGGTCTCATAGGCTGGTCCGTCGCGATCCCTTCCCTCATCGGTATCTCGGTGGGACTGTGGATCGATCACCATTGGCCCAGTCAATACTCGTGGACGCTGATGCTGATGCTGTTTGGGGTTGGGATCGGTTGCACAAATGCATGGCGCTGGATCCACCGTGAAAGCCACATCGGTCGTCCAGAGACTGGGACGGACACAGCAGAACTTGGCGATTCCAGTCATTTCGCCGATCGAGAGGACTCAAAATGAATGGACATCTTGATCTGCCTGATCTGTTGCTGGCGGTACTCGGGGGAGTTGCGCTTGCTGGCGTCTTCTTTCTCGGTCTCTGGCTGACAGTGCGCAACCTGCACAAATCACTGTTGGCCAAATGCTTGATTGTTCCCGGATTCATCGTGCGAGCTGCGATTGTCTTAGCAGGCATCTCCTGGTTGAGCGCTGGTGACTGGCGAGGTCTCCTCGGCTGCCTGTTTGGATTTTTCATCGGACGGTTGCTCATGGTTCGAATGGTCGTGCACTCATTCGACGTTGAGCCTCAGTCACAAGGAGTCTCCACACGATGACCCTGTCGCCAGACGAAATCGTCGTTGTGCATCTCGGGCCGGTTGCGCTCAACGCCACGGTTCTGATCACATGGGGCATCATGCTGTTCATGGTCGTGGGGTCGTGGCTGATCACGCGCAAACTGGTATCCGATACGAAGATTTCAAAGTGGCAACATGTCCTGGAGATTGTTGTCCTCGGGATGCAGCAGCAGATTCGCGATGTCAGTCGACAGAATCCCGGCCCTTACTTGCCGTTTGTGGGGACTCTCTTTCTGTTCATCGCCACGTCGACGCTGCTAAGTCTTGTGCCAGGGGTCCTGCCCCCCACTTCCTCGCTCTCAACGACAACCGCACTAGCGGCGTGCGTTTTCATCGCGGTTCCCTTGTTTGGGATACAACGTCAAGGAGCAGCCGGGTACTTGCGGCAATACATGCAGCCATCCGCGTTCATGCTGCCATTTAACGTGATTGGCGAACTGTCGCGTACGCTGGCACTCGCAGTTCGCCTCTATGGAAATATGATGAGCGGCGCAGTCATCGCCGCCATTCTTCTGGGATTTGTCCCATTGTTTATCCCGATTGTCATGCAGTTGTTTGGCCTGCTGACTGGGATTATTCAGGCATACATTTTCGCGATTCTGGCGATGGTCTACATTGCTTCAGCAACGCAAGCACATCAACGAAACCAGAACACAGACATCGCTAAAGGAGATTAACAAATGGACGCTTCCGACTGGATTGCAGTCGCTTCGATTATCACTGCGGGACTTACCATCGCCATTGGTTCGATCGGCCCGGCATTGGGAGAGGCCCGAGCACTGGCTCAGGCGCTCGCAGCAATTGCTCAGCAACCCGATGAAACGACCAGCATCACCCGTACACTTTTCGTGGGCATGGCGATGGTTGAATCGACGGCAATTTATTGTTTTGTGGTCTCAATGATTTTGATTTTCGCCAACCCGTTCTGGGAACACGCCGCCTCCCCTTAGCATGTGGAGGACGTGTTGAGTCAAGGCCCATCATTCCGCTGATGTGGGACAGGTGTTCTCACGAGTCTCTTGCGACACTCGGTCCGTACAAACTCACCATATTTCAAGATAGCAATTTGAGTTTCCTCAATGCAGATTGACTGGTTTACCTTTGCTGCTCAGGTCGTCAACTTCCTGGTGCTCGTCTGGCTGATGAAACGGTTCCTGTATGGCCCGATTCTCGCGGCGATTGCAGAGCGAGAAGCGACGATCCAGGCGAGTATCGAGTCTGCCGTTGCGCGGGAGCAGGCAGCAGAGGCCTCTCGAAAATCCTTCGAAGACCAGCAGGCGGCAATGGAGCATTTGCGAGAATCGATGCGAGCAGAGGCCGCACGCGACACCGAAGCGTGGCGGCAAGAACGACTACAGGAATTGCGGACGGAAGTCTCTCAGACACGTACGGCGTGGCAAGCCACGATCGCTCGCGAGCAGGGACAGTTCTTGCGTGACCTGCGAGAACGAACGGCCAGGCAGGTTCTGGAAATCGCGAGGCACGTCCTGCTTGAACTGGCCGAATGCAATCTCGAGGGCCAAGTTATTCAGGCGTTCCTGTCCCATCTCGATCAACTTCTCGACAGACAGGGGTTAGTCGAGAGCAGTACGCAAGAGAATTCGCATCTCGTTGTTCGTACTGCGTTTCCTTTGTCAGCGGAGGCCACTCAACGAACCACGGATGCGCTGACTTCTCGACTTGGCAATCGTCGGTTGAAGTTCGAAGTCGAGGCCAGTTTGATCTGTGGCATCGAACTTGTCCTTGGGGATCACAAGCTGCAGTGGAACGTGGACCAGTACTTGTCGTCTCTGGAACAGTCGGTGATGTCTGCTCTGCATCAACCGTCGGCTCATCGATTTTCTCCAGATCCGGAGGCTGTCTAAGCATGTTGAGTCAGCCCACCTTGAACGATTGCCTTACTGAGACTTTTCGAAGTTTGGAGGATGTTCTGCAATCTCATCGCCCGCGGTTGGCATCGGTCGAAGTCGGAACGGTCGTCAGCGTCGGCCAGGGAACTGCACGGATTAGCGGATTGCCTGATGCGCAGTCCGAGGAGTTGCTTGAATTCCCTCATCGTGTGATGGGGATGGCTTTCAATCTTGATGAACATGAAATTGGCGTCATCCTGCTCGATGACAGTGAGCAACTCAATGCCGGTGCAGAGGTACGACGAACGGGGCGCGTTCTTGATGTCCCCGTCGGTGATGAGTTGCTCGGCCGTGTGATTGACCCGCTTGGTCGTCCATTGGATGACAAGGGCCCGCTCGGTTCGTCCCTCCGCTGGCCCTGCGAACGCGATGCTCCCGCCATCATGGAACGAACCGCTGTAACCGTTCCACTTCAGACCGGGATCAAAGTCATTGATGCCCTCGTGCCGGTAGGACGTGGTCAACGCGAGCTGATTCTTGGGGACCGGCAGACCGGAAAAACAGCCATTGCTATCGATACGATCCTCAATCAGACGGACGTTGTCTGTATCTACTGTGCAATTTCTCAGCAGACCTCTGCCGTTGCCCGGGTGATCGAGGAATTGCGGCAGCATGGGAAAATGTCCTCGTGCGTCGTCGTCGCCGCTCTTGGCGATGATCCGCCAGGAATCCAGTTCATCGCTCCGTATGCTGCGACCAGTATTGCCGAGTACTTCATGTCTCAGGGCCGGGACGTGCTGATCGTCTACGACGACCTCACCGCTCATGCCCGCGCCTACCGACAGCTCTCGCTACTGCTGCGTCGTCCTCCCGGACGCGAAGCCTTTCCGGGCGACATCTTTTATGTTCATTCACGCTTGCTGGAAAGAGCGACCCAGTTGAGCGAGGAGCATGGTGGCGGTTCGTTGACCGCCCTTCCAATTGCCGAAACCGAAGCACAGAACGTAGCGGCCTACATTCCAACAAATCTCATTTCGATCACTGACGGTCAGATTACGCTGTCTCCCCAGTTGTTTCAGAAAGGGAATCTCCCGGCCGTCGAT
>JAGQPW010000201.1 GCA_020426515.1 Planctomycetaceae bacterium
CATTGGACGCCGGCGTCGCACCGTCGTTGCGTCGAGGCAAATTCAAAGTTCCCGACCGCCTCTTGGCCATGCTGCGCTCAGAATGAAAAGAGCTCGGATTTATGCAGACAACTCTTCCGGCTCGCCCGCCACCCAAAGTGCCTTTCGCAACTTAACTCCGCATAACTGCTCACTCCACATAATTACGATTATGCAGAGCTCTGCATAATCGTAAAGGAATCGACGGTCTGGTACGGCACTGCAAAGACACGCTGGGACAGGATCCGTTCGCAGGTACGGTGTTCGTCTTTCGCAATCGGCGCGGCACTGCAATCAAAGTCCTCGTTTACGACGGCCAGGGTTTCTGGCTTTGCCACAAACGTCTCTCAGAAGGACGCTTCCGCTGGTGGCCTTCCACGTCGGACAACGACAGCAAGGCAAAGGCCCTCGCCGCTCATCAACTTGCGGTGCTGTTTTCAGCTGGCAATCCGGATCAAACAGCGGCGGCTGTCGATTCCGGCCAGAAAGTGGCGCACTATTCCGGTCAGAATTGTAGCGGTCGGGTGGTTGCGGAGTGGGATTTGGGAAGAGTCAGTGAGAGGGTGACGGGGGGCTTGAAGTTGGCTTTGCTGATTCGATCCACGGGATGGTGAGGCCAGTTGATTGGCACAGGAATTTTGTGGCGGCGTACAGTGGCTTGTGACTGGCCAGCGACCAGAGTCGCAGTTGATCACCACCTCGACGGCATCCGAAGCAGTACCATATGTCTCGCGACAGGTCGGCAGCGAAGCATGTTTGAGTTTTGTTCGTACTGCTCTCCGGTTTTGCGCTGCTGCACAGGACACAGTGGCCGCGGCGATTGCTGCCTTGGCTGCGTGTCGGGTGAAACTCCAGCAGCTCCAGCACGCGCGACAGCGGGATGAAGCGACGGACTGCACGATAGTCGATGGCGCGGTAATCGGCTGGCCGGTCAGCGTTCACACGTTCATTGTTGTCCTGCCGGTCCGCCGGCATCATGTGTTCGGCTCCGGTGGTCTCGGAGCCTTCGAGCGTTTGGCACGGGAAGCGCGGTACGATTTTCCCAGGATGTTTAGTAGGACGGCCCGGTCCACGACTCTGTCCAGCAGAGCCATCGCCAGCGGAGCGTCGCCGAGGTACTCACTCCAGGCATCGAATTCGATGTTGGTCCCCAGCGCGGTCGATGATTTGCCGTTTCGCGAGGCGATGACTTTGAAGAGCAGGTGACCGGCCTGAGGATCCAGCTGACGTTCCACATAGTCGAGTCCGAATTCATCCACGATTAGCAGATCAAATTTCGTCCAGTACGAGATTTGCCGGGGCAGTGTTCCATCCGCCAGCGATGCGGTCAGCCGGGTGATCAGGTCGCCGCTGGTCGTGTAACGCACACGTTTGCCCAGCACACACAAGCGCCGTCCGATCCCTTCGAGCAATCTGGACTTTCCGACTCCCGACTGGCCCAGCAGCACCAGATTCTCGAAGCGTTCGACCCAGTCACCAGTCGCCAGTTGTTCGATCTGCGTTCGATCAATCGCGGCGGCGTTGAATGACCAGTCGAAATCTTCCAGCGAGCCCTGATTCGGAAAACGGGCCTCACGGATGCGACGCGCGATCGCACGCTCCTGTCGGTCGGCCGCAGCCGTTCCGAGCAGCTCCCACAGAAATGCCAGGTGAGAATCACCGCGGGATTCGGCAGCCTGAAGGGCTGCATCGAGCTGCTCCGGTGAGACAGGGACCCGCAATGCGGACAGCGCCGAGAGAATCTCCTCACGCAGTCGCGCCGGAGTCAGTGTCTTTGCCGGTTTTTGGGTCTTCGACGGCACGCAGGCAGTTGTCGGCGCTTGCACACTCGTCGACTTTGGGACCAGTGGTGGCTGCGGAGCCTTCTGTGATCTCGACGCCTGGCGTGGATGTTTCCTCTGCACTGGTTTTTTCATCTTGCGTGGGTGCTTCATTGTCTTGTTCCGGAAACAGGAGGGACTGATAAGCCGAGGTGGCACGTGGCGGAGAAGAAATGTCCGACAGACTCGTCAGCGGTTCACCGGGCGAATCGAGCAGACTTTCGAGCGCCGATTTCGGACGCGCGTTGATTTCCAGAATCCGACGTACGCTCGCCAGCGAATACGCACCGAAACGGACCGCCCGCTCCAGTGCCGCGATGAAGTCCGGGCGGCGGTAGAGGCCCGAGAGTTCCAGAATCAGCGCGGCCTGCGAAGGACCCTGCCGCTGCGCCTGCCACAGGCCATCGAGAAATTGTTTCGCGACATCGCCAAATTCCGCAAAGCGGGCCTGCAGCACGTCCCGATGCAGTCGAGTTTCACGAGGCGGACGATGGGTCGGATCTTCACGCACTTCGCCTCGCGCGGTTTTCAGAAATAGTCCGTGTCGGGCGATTTCAGAATAGTCGCGACCGTAAATGATTAATTCGGTGTGCGTGATCTTGACCGCCAGTACTTCTCCCGGATGTGTTTTCTTCCAGGGGACCGAGTAGCGATTGCCGTCGCACGCCACAAATCCTTCCGCATCGACCACGCGGTAAATCACTTCATGCACTTCGTACGCCGATTCGGGCAGTGCGAGCAATGACGACCGTTCCTCCGCATGGCGGTCGATCGGACGCTCACCGGTTGTCGCATGCGTGCGGACGTCCGCTCTCTCGGCCAGCCACCACTGCGTCACTTCATTGAGGTGTTCCAGTGAGCGGAACTCGCGGCCGGCCAGCAGACTTTTCTCCACGTAATCGAACGGGCGTTCGACCTTGCCTTTCGTCTGAGGCCGCCGCGGACGACAGGCCACCGGACGAAATCCATAGTGCATGGCGAAGGCCAGAAAGCGACGATTGTAAATCGGCTGGTCGTCCTCCCACCGATCGACGACGACTTTCATATTGTCATAAAGACACGTCGCTGCGGCGCCTCCCAGATGTTCAAACGCCCGCACGTGTTCCCGCAGCGTCATCGCCAGATCCTGGCTCTCCACAAACCGCAGATACTGCCGCCGTGAGTAGCCCAGAATATAGCTGAACAGGTTCACCCGCCGCCGTCCTTCCGAGGTGAAGTCCAGCGTGTACAGCGCGTAATCCATCTGCGCCTGTACGCCGGGACCGGTCTCGAAGCGTTCCGTGAAGGGCTTGCCGTCACGCCGTCGCAGACGGGCGATGCGCTCACTGAGGATGCTGTAACCTCCCGCGTATCCGTCCGCCTGAATTTCCTCCATGATGCGTTTCGCGGTGATCTTCGGATAACGCTCCAGCAGATTCCGGATCTTTGTGTCGTGAGCGTCCAGCTTGCTGGCGCGCGACTCCGGAGGCGCGGGAGAATCGGCGGACAAAGGGCCTTCGCGGCGATCGGCTGCATGCTGCCGCAGAGCCCGGCTGACTGTCTGCGGAGAGAGCTGCAGATCTTTGCCAATGCCTCGCATCGACTGGCCGCTGTGAAACCGATGAATGATCTCATGACGCTGTTCAGGGGTCACGCCGATTCCTCCTTTGACGGAGTTTTCGTGTCTGTTTTTGTTTGTGCTTCCCAATCAGGGAAGCAGGCTCGCAGAAAGTCGGTGGTCAGTGCTGTGACCTGTGTGCTCTGACGGATCACGTTCTCGAATGACGGACGCAGGATCGCTGCATCGCACGCCGCCAGTTCACTGCGGCCGCGGTGCGACAGCCAGTTCTCAAGCCGACTGAGTTGTTCCAGCAGATATCCCAGCTGCTTGTGAATGCGATTACCGCCGGGACTCAGCCGGGGATCCCAGCTGCGGGCCACGAGCCCTGCGGCCTGCTCCAGTGCCAGGCGTGGTTTTTCCAGCACGAACGCTTTCTTCTCGCTGGTACCGCTGGCGATCAGCAGATCAATGACGCCTCGCAATTCGTCGCCGTTGAGCGATTCGCGGCGCGCCACCGAAAGAGCATCGACCTGGTTGCCCGCGGGCAACCGCACCAGCTGGCGCGCCTGAGTCGGACTCAGCAAACCCAGACTCAGATCGTCCCGAGCAGCCGGGCACAGGCGTTCCAGCAGAGCCAGTCGCCGGCAGACCCAGCTCTTGTGATGGCTCAGCAGTTCTGCCACCTCGACCTGACTCAGGCCGTCTTCCCGGATCAGAGCCTGCACGATCCACGCTTCTTCAATCTCCTGCACGCCGCGACCGACCCGGTTCAGATTATAGAGAGCCGCCTTCGCCGATCGTTCGTCGCATTCGATGGATCGCGCTCG
The DNA here is from genome assembly GCA_020426515.1 of Planctomycetaceae bacterium. Lineage (GTDB taxonomy): Bacteria > Planctomycetota > Planctomycetia > Planctomycetales > Planctomycetaceae > JACKHO01. Next base: position 4,206 of record JAGQPW010000201.1, read on the forward strand.
CAGCGTGTCGAAGCCTTTGATCGATCGGGCGGCTGCCAGTCGCTTAAAGCCGTCGATCAGCAGAAATTCTCCGTCACTCACGCAGACGACCACCGGTGCCATCTGACCATATCGCTTCAGGGAATCCACCAGCGCGCGTTCGGCTTCCGGGACCGAGAGGCGGTAACGACGGAATCGTTCGTCGAACTCCGAGAGCAGCAGGGCTCGCGTGGTCTCTTCCGGCCGGGCAGCATGGGACATGGCAATGATCTCCGCAGATTCAGTCACTGAGGTCGAACGCAACAGCAGGCCGCTGTCGGATCGAAGCCGATGGGGAGACCGGTGCGCATGGCATCCGGAGACTCCCCACCGGGCTTCTTTTCTGGAACCCGTTGTGCCCTGCGATTGTTCGCTAGTGACGGTCAGTCTACGGAGCGTTCGACGCGATGAAAGATTTGACAGACAGTCGATGCCGCTCAGTCGATGTCATCCACAGGTGGACCGCGATGGCGGGAACTCATTCCAAGCCGACGCAACCAATACTCCTCACGTTGACGGACTCGACGTAACGCATTGCGACAGACGGGACTACAGAACATCTGCTGCGGCGAACAACCTGTCACGCAGAACCGGACATAGCAGCCCGGCCGAAAACAACAGGATTTTTTTGAAAATCCGTCTTTGTGATGGCCCACCTTTGGCGCGGTGGACGTCGCTGCGGCGACATCCTGCGAAACGACCGCATGCTGCAGACAACTCTCCTTCGCCCGCTTTCGAGCCCGGTTGCGCTGCTCGCGTCGTCGGGCTTTGCCGTGCTCCGTCGCGCGGTACACCTGCCCGGCTCGCCAAACTTCCCAGCGACGATTCGCGTCACGGCACTCACTCGAACAGAACCGCTGCAAAGCGTGGCGCGGATCGAAAGGAACAGTCGCACCCCTTCAGCAGACAAATTCTCCGCCGAGGAGCATGACGCCCTTGAACACCGTCGTTAGATAGATCAATCTGTGATGGGCCGATGGGAGTTGTGTCCCAAATGGTCAAGTCTCGGAGCAGAGCGTCTAACTCTCCTCCGAGGCGTTTTCATGCCGCACGCCGCCTCAGCCCAATCCTAACGCCCCCATCACCCAAACCGGTATCATCAAATTCCAGTCCCGCTCAATTGCGCCCGGAATTCTGTGTCACTCTCTGACCGGAACTGACAGGCGGCTCCGGATTGGCGTTCGGTCGGACCACACCCCTGATGCGAGGCGGCCTGTAAGCCGCCGCTTGATGATCGCTCGGCAAGCATCCTTGCCACTGAGGTTCCGCTGAAAAACTGCTCTTGATTCCAGACGATCATCTCTGTTCCATTCACCTTCGATGGATCGAATGTGTGGCAGGGAAAGCCGGTCGAATCATGAGTCGCAGAGCACCGAAGATCATCGAAGTCACTTCTCAGCAGTTTGACGAACTTCTCGAGCGAGCTGCTTCCAATACGCTTCGTGACGACGACATGGAGCTGATGCGTCAGA
>JAGQPW010000202.1 GCA_020426515.1 Planctomycetaceae bacterium
GTTCGACAACGGAATCGTCAATTCGAACCCCCGAAGACGCTTCCAGGTTGCGGGCGTGAAACTCGACAATCTTTTCGACCTCCTCCACCGGTGGCTCCGGAATGCTCAGACGCGCGAAGAAGTCCAGCATCGCATAGTCCGATCCGATCAGTTCAGCGTACTCCGACTCTGAGGTAATCCCGATCAACCGTAGATGAGGTTGAGACAAAAACGCCCGCAGTAATGGTTTGTTCGACCCGCCATTGGGGCGTTTCAGCAACGCGGCCAATCCATCGATGCACAAGACACGTGGAACGTCTGTCCCTGTCGCAATTCCGAACAACGACTCCAAACACGTCCGGCTGTCTTCGGGACCGACATTCGAACAATCCGCCCACAGGAATTGCGATCCTTCAAGAAAAGGATACCGATTCAAGCCAATGAGATGGGCCAGTCGCCACACGAGTGAAGTCTTTCCGACGCCCCGATTGCCGGTCAACAACACATGCCGTGTCCGTGTCCTGCTCAACCTTCGCGCGATGGCGTCGGACTGCTCTTCGATCGACGGGGTCAGAATCGTGCTCTTCTCGATCGATAATCTGGCCGACGGATTAGAGAGGACAACAACCGGGAGTAGCCTCGCCAAGGCATCGATGGCCGGATCGCCAATGGAACACGACTGATTGGAAGCATCACTGACCCCCATTGAGGTCTCCCCGTCTATGCCCTGAAATTCAGGCCTCACATTGTTACCATGCTGACGTGGCGTTTCAATCTACGGAGTTCGTCAGCACTGTGACTCGTAAATTGAAATCCGATGAGGGGCTTCCTCTGGAGAGTCGATGACACAGCAGTTCGATCGTTGATGTCGTTTCCAACTTCACAAGCGATCTTAATCGTAAAGACGATCAACATCACGGACGAATCTGGCCTGACACTTCTTCCAATGAGGAGGACGAAGATCACTTCCCTTTGCTCGGGTGGCGACTAGTAGTGTCGGCAGGATGCTGACGTGTAGCGTCATTGATGCGGAAGAGTCAAAGCGAATCAACCGTCCCAACCAAGGGTTCTTTTCAAACGTTCGAAACGGGATGAGTTGGCACCCCGGAGAACTTGCCGGTTGGGGGCCTGTTCGCTCAGTCCGTGATCGAATTCAACCAGGTGGCTCCACTTGAGGCGGATTGGAAGGGGAGTTCAACGCGGGGTTCCTGCAAGTTTGCGAGGCCGTTGACGGGACGATCAAGAGTTTCCATTACAGCGTGTCGGAGCGGCGAAACAGCAGGTACTTCTTCGTATCCCGTCCTCGCGCTGCCCGTTTGATGGAGAAGTGGGGCCTGGCCGGGATCTTCCAACGGCCTGTAGACCTCGGCCGGAGGAACCTGAATCGGTTCAGGCAAGTGAGGTTGCGCGGGGAGAATATAGCCACAGCCATCGCACCGGTCGACGCAGCCGGGGATCCCGCATTTCGGACAGCAGGTGTAGACATCAGAGAAAAAACGCAGCGCTGAGCGGTGGGATCAGCGGAGTAATTGTGTAGCGCCCAGATGATCACTTGTTGTCGGATGTTCAGACTGCAGGTCAGGTAGACCAGCAGTTCTGCGCCTCAGACAGCGAGGGACGGGTGTTCACGAACATGGAGAAGTGGGCGGAGATTCGCCGTCGCGTGTTGACGGGCGAGATCAGCAAGCGGCAGGCGTGTGCGGAGTACGGCCTGCATTGGCAGACGCTGCAGAAAGTGCTGACGCATGCGGAGCCACCAGGATACCGGAGAACGACGCGTCGAGCCTCGAAGCTGGATCCGTTCCTGCCGGTGATCAACGAGATCCTGGTGGCGGACAAGAAGACGCATCGCAAGCAGCGGCACACTGCGCAGCGGATCTACGAACGACTGCGGGATGAGTATGACTACACAGGCTGCCTGACGCTGGTCCGTAACGCGGTGCGGGCGATCCGGCAGCGAAGCAAAGAAGTCTTCCTGCCGCTGTCACATCCACCGGGGCAGGCCCAGGTTGACTTCGGTTTTGCCGATGTGTGGCTCAACGGGGAACTGACCAAGGTGGCGTTGTTCGTGATGACGCTGCCCTACTCGGACGCGATCTTCATACAGGCGTTCCCGAGGGAGTGCACTGAATCGTTCCTGGAAGGCCATGTACGGGCGTTTGCGTTCTTTGGTGGGGTGCCGACGCGGATCAGCTACGACAACAGCAAGGTGGCTGTGGGCAAGATCGTGGGGGACCGGGAACGTCAGGTGACCGCCGAGTTCCTCAGGCTACAGAGCCACTTTCTGTACGAGGCACACTTCTGCCTGGTGGGCCGACCCAACGAAAAAGGACATGTCGAACGCCTGCTGGACTTTGCCCGCAGGTCATTCCTCGTGCCGGTGTCCCGCGTACAGTCGCTGGAGGAACTCAACGCTCAGCTGGCGGCGGCCTGCGAGCAGGACCTGACCCGGACACTGCGTGGCAAGTCGGGTTCGAAACAGGAGTTGCTCACGGAGGAACAACAGCACTTGCGAGGTGTTCCGGATGAAGCGTTCGAGGCCCGCAAGGTGATCACAGCACACGCCTGTTCGCTGTCGCTGGTGCGGTTCGATCGCAACAGTTACTCGGTCCCCACGCAGTACGCGCATCGGGCCATCACCGTGGTGGCCACTGTCAGTGAAGTGCGGCTGCTGTTCGCCGATGAGTTGATCGCCTGCCATCCGCGTTGCTGGAACAAGCAGCAGTTTTTCTTCGATCCACTGCACTACCTGGCGCTGCTGGAACGCAAGCCGGGCGGGTTCGATCATGCCCGGCCGTTCGAGGACTGGGAACTGCCCGTCTGCTTCGGCATTCTCAGAAGACGATTCGAAGCCGAGTTCCAGGGACAGGGAACGCGTGAGTTCATCGAGGTGCTCCGACTGCTGGAGCGACATACAGTTGGTGCGTTGAAGCATGCCGTGCAGCACGCCCTGGAGATCGGGGCCGGCAGCGCCGATGCGGTCCGACTGATTCTGGAATGCCAGCAGGAAGAGCCGATCGATCTGTTCTGCCTGGAGGGTCGACCGCATCTGAAACTGGTGAGGGTTGGCCAGACGAACATTGCCGGTTACCAGGATCTGCTCACCAACAACCACGCCAGTTGTGCCACCGGAGGACTCACATGAAGAAGACCGAAACGAAGAGTACCGTGCTGCTGCAGCATCACCTGAAGGCGCTCAAGCTGCCCACGATCCTCAGTGAATGTGAGAAGGTCGCCGGGCGATGTGCTACGGACAATATCGATCACCTGGCGTTCCTGCTGCAACTGTGCGAACTGGAACTGATCGATCGGGAACGGCGGGCCGCCGACAGACGTCTGAAGGCGGCCCAGTTCCCCAATCACAAGACACTCGATGCATTCGAGTTCAAGTCTCAACCCTCGCTGAACAGGTTGCTGATCACAGAACTGTTGCGGGGTGAGTACATCGATCGCCGCGAGAACATCCTGCTGGTCGGCAACAGCGGCACCGGCAAGACGCACGTGGCCACAGCCTTGGGCATCGCCGCTTGCGGCCAGGGGAAACGGGTGCGGTTCTATCGAGTCACCGAACTGATCACGGAGCTCATGGAAGCCCGTGAAGAACGCACGCTGCTGCGTCTGAAGAAACAGCTCAGCAAGCTGGACGTGCTCATCCTGGATGAGCTGGGCTACGTGCCCGCCAGCAAGGTGGGGGCTGAACTGCTGTTCGATGTGATCAGCACCGCCTACGAACGGCTGAGCGTGATCGTGACCACCAACCTGCCGTTCGAACACTGGACGGAAGTGCTGGGGAGTGAGCGCCTCACCGGAGCAGCGCTCGACCGACTGACGCATCGCTGCCACATCCTGGAAGCCTCCGGCGACAGCTACCGTCTCCAGGACGCGAAACGCCGTCGCCGCCGGGCAAATCGCTCAAGCCCCGACGACGCACTGACGACATAACAAGCAGACGACATCACCAGCCCGACCGAGCCGCTCCCAACCCCTCGCTCGGGCTCTCTCAATCAAACCAGCGCTACACTTTTCGCCCGCTCAGCGCTGCATTTTTTCTCTGATGTCTACAGACGTTCGGCCACGGTCGACGGGGATCGATGATCCTCGTGCCGGGCACGCTCTCCGCGAATCGACGGCCCGTTTTGTCGTAAATGTGTGGAATGATGCCGATGCCAGCGTGAGCCATGTCACTGCTGGGAACGTAAAAGTCCGGAAGCAACTCACCCGGATCACCGTACAGTTCGGGACATACGCCGCCTCGTTCGAGAATGTAGTCGCGAGTCAGTGGACCTCGCACAGCGAGAAACGTCACGCCGGTTGGCGACCAGTCTGGGGCGCGGAGTTCGGAGAGTGGATGGACCCCAGTGCCCCAGACGGTGTCTCCAGGTTCACTGGCCCAGAGGACTGACCCCAGGCCGACGAGCTTGTGCCTGGTGTTCGACCACTGCGCCGAAATTCCCAACAACTGTTCAATCAGCCACGGAGACAACGAATCGCCGAAGTTCGGCTCGTCTCGCCACCAGTACAATGGGATTGAAGGCGCTGCGTCAGTCATCCCTCGGTGATCTCTGGAGGAACTGCATTCCCTACCATGAACTGCCTGGACTCCGGAAGCACGACCGCATGGGCAGTGAACATGAACCATGCACCGTGGCTCAATTCTAGAACCCAATGGGCTCGATTGAAAGGTGATGAACGATTGCTAAACCGGCCACGAAGGCGATGGGGCTGGCGAGTGGCTATGTGAATCCCTTACGCATCTTCAGGAATTGGGCCGGATTCCCGCGCCACACACTCCCCGGTACCAGAATTGAGTCGCTCAGCACACTATAAGCCCCAACAACAGACCAGTCGGCGATTTTCCGGCAGCCGGGCAGGATCACAGCACCTTCCAAAATGAGGACGTTTGATCCAATCACGACCGGGGTATTCTTCACCGGACCGACCAACCCGCCTTCAATGGGCCCCGTGAAGTTCGAGTGTGTGTGCGTCAATACGCGCACGCCATGCAACAAACACGTCCCTCGACCGATCGTCAGGTCTCCCGTGGCGTCAATCTCCACATCGACTCCAAACCAGACGGAGGGATCGATCTGCAAGCGGCCGGTCGGCAACTCGGGATGTCTGCGGCGTAGTGTTGGTTGGTTCATCGGAATCGGGCCAGTTCTGGAAGTCCAGGCAGTTCATCGACATGGAGGCTGTTGCTTTGGCTACAGATGTGGCTGTGAAGAATGACGACCTGTGACCAGAGACCAGCTGAGGCGACCTGTGGCCACATTGATCCAACGCAGTTCCATATCTTGTTGTCGGCAACGGCCATTGTCACGCCATGTTGTTCCAATGCGCGAGAGCGCAGGAGGATATTCAGAACCGTCTGATCACTGTTACTCGGCTTGAATCTGCTCTCTCCCGCAGTGCGATCCACCCAAGCTTGCCACCAGTTGGCGAACAAGGTTTGAATCGCTGGCACGTTCCGGAATGCGAATACTCCGGAGTTGAAGTAGGTCGGGTCCGTCAGCGCGGTTGTTCGAAGTTTCACGTCGCCGGTCCCCCATTCCCATACCGCACCATTCGTCAACACCAGATCCACGTCAGCCAACATGGAGAACAGAGGGGACAGATCCCCACGAATGAATGTATCGCAGTCCAGGTACAGCGTTTCCAGGTAAGGACTGGCACCGA
>JAGQPW010000203.1 GCA_020426515.1 Planctomycetaceae bacterium
TCCAGTCTGGATGTCGCCGCTGCAAGCGGCCAGTGGAAGTGGAACTCTCGCTGGCAAAAGGACTTGCTGCTGTGGGACAAAGGACGGACGCTGCTGTGGAATGGCGTGCTGCAAGGTCGCGCCGCCGCAGGAAGAGCAGAAAACGCCCTCTGTCCCCCGTCCCGGCGATGATCGGACAGCTCCGCACTACTTCGCTCAAATGCAGCAGGCTGTGCGGGTTCTGTCGTGCATGGCCCTTCTCCATGCGGCTGGCAGCGAAGTCCCTGTCTCCGGCAGCCCTTCGCTGGTTGCCCTGCATGTGCAAATGAACTGTTGATTCCTTGAGCAGAGATACTGCGCGCTGGGTGTTCGCTTCAGCGCCTCTGTGCCTGCTCACGACGCTTCTCATCGCCGAGTCTCTGAGTTGTGGATTGCATGTTGCAGTCCCGGAGGATCGGGGGAAAGGAGCGCATTCAAACAAGGGAATCAATCATGTCTACGTCACTCAAGAATCTGACCACCGCTGTCGCCGTCGCTGCTCTCGTCGCCGTCTCCGTGAGTTCTGCTCAGGCAGGCGATCCGGGGCTGCGGCTCTGGCAAAAGCAGCATCCGGGTAGCACTCCGCCAAGCTCAATGCTCCGTAGCGGGCGGGCCATGTCGCCACAGTCGTACCGGAGCTACTCGTACGCTCCATCCGCACCTCAGACGGTCCGCAGCTTCTCGTATGAGCCCGGAACGGCCCCGGCACAGCCGATGGCACCGGTTCGGTCACATTCCTGCGGCTGCTCGCGCTGAGCGACGTCAGCGATTGTTGGCAGAACCGCTTTTAGCGTCCCCAGCCGGTGGGGCAGGTCGGACGGAGTATGATCCCGACGATCTGGCCGCCGAACTCCCCACTGGCTGAGGCGTGACACGAGGATCGATGCCCGGAATTCATTCCGCTGCATCAGCCACGAGAGTTGCAGGTGCTGGCAGTGTTCCTCCCTGTTCGACGAGGAGTGCTGGATCAGCCGCACGTAATGCCTGGTCCAGTTCGTCCAGCCGTTTGACCCGATAGGTGGTACGGAGTGCCTGTTCCACACTGCCGCTGACGGCGAGGTCCGCGAAGCGTGCGAACTCGTCCGGCCCGCTCCGGTCACGGAGCAGCCGGACGAGGGCCGCACTTTGTACATAGAAGGCGTCCCGGTATTCGGGGCGGGGAAAGGAGCGGAGATGGGTCAATTCAGCCAGCGAGTAAGTTGTTTGACGATGCAGCGCGACTTCGTAGGCAGCCGCTCGCGCCTGCCGTTTCAGATCAGACTCGGACAGAACTCCAATACCCTCATCGAGCCACGGCGGCAGGGGGCGATTTCCGAGTCGGTCCGCCAGAACAACGTGCGTCAACTCATGGGGCAGCGCGTCCACCAGCCAGCCGTCGGCATCCACACGGATATCAATCCGACGGCTGATGACGCGACCCTGATTGTACTGCATGGTCGCACACCCCACGGAAGTACCGACCCCCGGGCCGAGCGTCCTTTGATAGTCACCCAGCGTGGCATGTACGATGACCTCACAGCGCGGTCGCCAATCGGCATTCGTTGCCCCTGGAAACCAGGCCGATTCGATCTGGCGTTTCAGACTCTCAGTAATTTCCGGAAGTGTCGTAAGATCGAAGTTGGGGTCGCGTGTGCAGATGCGGAAGTTCGCTGTCTCCCAGATCGTCCATTGTCCCGACTGGACGCAACGACAGCCGGCAGCCGATGTAGCACCGCTGATCGCGGCATCACCTCCAACCGACGGAACAGGTGCCCAGGTCGCGAGGATCACCAGAAAACAATGAACGACAATCGAGATTCGCATCCGACTCCCCAGATCGACGGCCGGGGCAATCGAATCCGCCCCACGAACGGGCGTAAATCGAATGGCATGCCAAATGCCGCCCCGCTCGAATCTCGACACGGATCACCAACCACAGCAAAGGGTTGCGGAAATCCTGCGCCACGAGCGACGGTAGCTGCAGTTGTCGATTTCAGAGGCATCGATGCAAAAGTGAGAGGCAATCGTCGGTCGGCACCAAGAACCGGGCCGGCATGGCGGATTTCGACACACTTGAGCAGAAAGCCAACCGGAAATGGCTGGGGTTAATCGAACAAGTTGCGGATTGCCGATAATGCCGAAAGAGAGGATTCCATGCTCCGTCCGTAAGAGTTCAGGCCGGTCAAATGAGTCCGAGTCGACAGGCTGGCATGGCCTGTGCCTCATTTTCAACGTATGATTTTGTCATGAGTGTTCCGTCCCGTATTCACCGATGCCTGATCGTCGCCGCGCTGATCTTCAGCGTGGGCTTCGCGCAGTGTACGGCTGCGCCTGTGGTGACGGCGGCAGTGGGGACGATTGCTCAGGCGTCTCAGCCAGCGAAGAAGTGCTGTTGCGGAACTGCTGATGGCAAGTGCTGCGGAATGGGCTGCTGCGTAGCCCGTCAGGCTCCCGGCCCAGAGCAAACACCGCTGCGGAACGAGAGAGATTCTCGTGACGGGCAGCGAATTCCTCCCGCCATCTGCTGCTTTGGCATGCCACTGGATGTCAACGCTGGCGCGGGGCAGCAGTCGGGGAACTCTCGATTCAACGCCTCCCGCCTCCGAGAAGGCGGCACGCTTCAAGCACAAGGCGTTCGGCTGAACGTCTAACGCGTCCCTGGCGCCCCCGGTGCGCGCCGATTCCAACGTCGCGTCCCTTGCTGGTGAGGTTGCACTCTCCAGTTTGGAGCAATGCGTTGTGGTCACGCGACCGGTCACCACGCGTCCCGTGGCGCAGACACGTACCAGCGTCGGCGATCCCTGCTTGCCTCGACGTATGGATCTGGCGGCTACCCATGCGGCGCTCGACGCGATGATGCTCTCGCTAGCGTTCACATTGGCGTGTCAGCCCATCGCTGCTCACGTTGCTTCCTTCAAATTCGTTCCTGGAGAAACACATGCTGAATTTCGATTCCCGTTCCATCGTCTCTGCCGCGTTCCTACTCCTCGGCGGAATCCTGCTGTTTGCGGGCTGCTCGTCTCCGGACCCTTCCCAGGCGAAGTCCTCCGGCGGTCCAGTGAGCTCATCCGCGGGTGAGGGGGACGCGTGGAAAGCCAATCTGAGCGAGGACGTTGTGCAGGCATTGTCCGAATTGCCAGAGGCCGACCGGTCGGCAGCCCTGGCTCAGAAGACTTGCCCCGTCACGGATGGGCCGCTGGGTTCCATGGGCAAGCCGGTGAAGGTCACGATTGAGGGCCGGGACGTGTACCTCTGCTGCGACGGGTGCGAGAAGGAGCTTAATAGCCACCCTGAGAAATACCTCGCCAAGATCAATACCCCCAATTGACCCATGCACGCAATCGCAATCCCCAACGCAACCACAAGGAGAAAATGATGTCCGGAAAACTCCAGGTCATCCTGACCGGTCTGCTCGTAGCCGGTGTCGTGGCTACAACAGCCGCCGACGAAAAGCCCGATGAGGCGGCGAAGCTCGACGCTTTGCTCGTCAAGGCCCAGAAGATCTGTCCCGTCAGCGGTCAGCCGCTTGATTCGATGGGTGGACCGGTCAAGGCGGATGTCGGCGGTGCCACGATGTTCCTCTGCTGCCGGGGGTGCCTCGGCAAGAAGATCCCCCCGGAGCACTGGGCCACCGTCACCAGGAACATGATCCGCGCCCAGGGGAACTGCCCCGTTCTGGGCAAGCCGCTCCCCCAGAACGCCGCATCGGTCGTCGTCGACAAGCGTAAAGTCTTCGTCTGCTGTCCTCCGTGCAACGGCAAGATCAAGGCCGATCCCCAGAGGTATCTCGCCGCGGTCGACCGCTTGCTGGAGCAGCACCTCAAAGCTCCGGACGACGGTGCTGCCACCCCCCATCAATGATTATTGCACGTCCCTTCAACCTCGTGCTCCGGCCGGGGTCGAGCGGGCAGGAGATTCGTCATGACTGAACCTGTTCCAAACACTGGCGGCGATCAAAACCAAGCGCCCATTGAATCGACGCCCCCGCCACGTCGGCGAGGCGTGCTGGGAACGCTCTGGTTCGTCGTCAAGGCGATCGAAATCCGCCTGCGGTTCATCGCCGTACTGGTCGGGATCGGTCTGGTGATCGGCTACTGGGACACGCTCCGCAACTACTGGGATAAGTGGACCCGGCCGGCGACAGGGGCAGCAGTCTCGCTGTCTGCGGATAACGAGTTCTACTGCCCGATGCATCCGAGCGTCGTTCGCGACAAGCCCGATGCGGGCGGGGCGGTCCCGAAGTGCCCGATTTGCGGGATGCCGCTCTCCAAGCGGAAAAAGGGTGAGGCGGCGGCCCTGCCGGAGGGGATTGTCAGTCGCGTCCAGCTCTCGCCGTACCGCGTGCAGCTCGCAGGCATCCGCACGGAGGAGATCGAACTGCAACCGCTGACCGTGGACCTGCGGGCGGTCGGCTACGTGGCAGTCGATGAGCGAAAGTTGTCCCGCATCGTGATCCGGGCCGCCGGCTACGTGGAGAAGTTGTACGTCAACGAATCATTCGCCGAGGTGACTCCGGGAGAGCCGCTGGCGGAAATCTATAGTCCCGAACTCTATTCGGCGGCGCAGGAGCTGCTGATTGCCCGCGGTGGAGGAGCTGGTAGTGCCTCATTGGTCCAGATCGCTCGCGAGAAACTGAAGTTGCTCGGTGTGGCGGACAAGGAGATTGAAGAGATCGAACGATCGGGGCAGGCTCCGCAGCGGCTGGTGATCCGCTCACCGCACGGGGGCCATGTCTTCGAAAAGCGGATCATCGAGGGAGACCAGGTAACTGCCGGGCAGATGCTGTTCGAGGTTGCGGATCTCTCCACGATCTGGATCGAGGCGGAAGTGTATGAGAAAGACGCTGGATTGCTGCGCAAAGGTCAAGCCGTGGATGCAGCGGTGGAAGCCTATCCGGGTCAAGTGTTCGCGGGCCGACTGAGCCTGATTCATCCCCATGTTGAGACGGCGACGCGGACGATGCGCGTCCGGTTCGAGTTGGACAATCCGGGCCATGCGCTCCGTCCGGGGATGTTCGCCACGGTGCACCTCTCAACTCCGGTCCAGGAGCTGGAACCATTTCGCTCGGAACTCGCGACCCAGCAGGCGCTGACGCAGGCCACGGATGAGGCTGCATTGATCGCCATGCAGGAAGTCTGCCCGGTGACTGGTGCAAAACTCGGGAGCATGGGTGCCCCGCTGCGTGCTACGGCGAACGGACAAACGGTCTTCCTCTGCTGCGCCGGCTGCGAAGGCAAGCTGGCCGACCGGCCGGATTACTATTTGTCGAGACTGAGCCGCGTGAGTGAACGAGGCGTGCTGAGTGTTCCCGAGCAGTCGGTCATCGACACGGGAACCCAGAAGGTCGTCTATATCGAACGCGAACCTGGGCTGTTCGAAGGTGTGGCGGTGACGCTGGGACCACGCAGCGGAGGCTATTACGCCGTCATTGATGGACTGCTGCCGGGTGACCGTGTGGCTGCGGCAGGGGCGTTCCTGGTGGACGCCGAAACCCGGCTGAACCCCACCGCCGCGGCGGCCTACTTCGGCGCGAGCGGAGGGCCCTCCAGCGGCACAGGAGCACCAGCGCACGAGCACAGCCCAGCAGCGGCGAACGGCCCCAAGGCAGCCACGGGTGGCATCGACGCAAAGGCGA
>JAGQPW010000204.1 GCA_020426515.1 Planctomycetaceae bacterium
ATTCAGGAACAATTAGCGTTCATCCAGCCGCACTGCATGATCTGTTCGAGGCAAACCAGGAAAGAAGGCGTTGGTGCGTCGGATGTAGTCGGCGTACCCGGGCTTGTCTTGAGTCAGAGTCTGCTCCAGAAGAGTTACTCCCGAGACTTTCATCAGGAACAGTGACATCAGTATCGGGCTGATGATGGTCCAGACATGCTGGCCTGCTGCAATCGCGACCAAATACAGCCCCCACCAGATACAAAAGTCTCCGAAGTAGTTGGGGTGCCGGGTATATCGCCAGAGTCCCCGGTCGCAAACCTGACCAGAATTCTCGGGATTCTGCTTGAATCGTACGAGTTGCCAGTCGCCCACGGATTCGAAGATCAGCCCCACAATCCAAACCCCCGCGCCTGCCAAATGCAGCCACGTCCAGTGTGTCGCTGGTAAAGCAATTCCAAACTGCAATGGTAATGAGATGATCCACATCACAACGGCCTGCAGTCCGAATACCATCAGCAGACTTTGCCACCAGAACGATTTGGGACGAGCGGCCCGCATGGCGACGTAGCGTTTGTCTTCCCCGCGCCCAACATTTCTCCAGGCCAGATAAGCACTCAGTCGCAGCCCCCATATTGTGGTCAGAAGAGGGAGCAGCCACGCAGGTGAAAGTTCAGCCGTTGGTCGTGAGTCCGCCAATCCGAACGTGGTCCAGGCGACCAGAACAAATCCCATCCCCCATACCAGATCGACGATACTGACATCACTCAACGGAATACTGATCAGCCATACGATCAGCATCATGGCCAGAACCACAGCCGCATTAGTCAACAGGAGCGCTATCATTGCGGCTTCTCAAATACGTAGTGAGAAATCCACCACTCGTTCCCGTCGCGATAGCCGAACAGCTCCGCACAGGCCATGAAGAAGATCCGCCAGCGCTGAAACCAGAGCTGAGCGTGATTGGCGCCGTAGGTACTGGAAAACAGCGAGAGCACTCGCTCACGCTGCTCATCGCAACGGGCCAGCCAGGCATTACAGGTTTGTTCGTAGTGCTGCCCACTCCAGCGCCACTGGTTCACGAGATTCAGATCCCTCTGGTAGTGCAGCAGCAGATGATCACTGGGCATCATACCGCCCGAGAAGAAGTATCTCGTCATCCAGTCCTGCGGACCTTTGTCCTCATACAGGTACGGATGAGAGCGATGACAGAAGATATGCACGAACAGTCGCCCACCCGGAACAAGCCACTGCGAAACCCGTCGCAGCAGTTCCGCATGGTTACGCATATGCTCAAACATTTCGACGGAAACAACCCGATCAAACGTCTGCTCGCCCGGGCAGAACTCGTTCATGTCGGCGGTCATGACATTCAGATTCGTCAGCCCGCGCTCGGCTGCCTGGGAAAGAATGAAATCCCGCTGGCTTTTCGAATTGGACACGGCGACGATCTGACTCTCGGGATAGTGTTGAGCCATCCAGAGCGAGAGCGAACCCCAGCCACAGCCCAGTTCAAGAATCTTCATTCCGTTGTTGATTCCTGCTCGCTCGCACGTTTGCTGCAGCGCTGCGGCCTCCGCTGCAGCCAGATCTGGCGTAGCCTCACTCCAATGACAGCAACTGTACTTCAGATGCGGTCCGAGGACTCCGCGAAAGAACTCCGTCGGAACCTCATAGTGCTGCTCGTTGGCCTTCTCCGGAACTTCCGCAATTCGAGACTGCGAACAGTCGGCGATGAATGCCCGAAGCTGCTGCTGCGATTGTTCCACGGGCATGTTCTGCAACATGGAAGCGCGTCCCCGAAGCAGCCTGCGAATTCCTACGCGAACCAGCGAATCGGGAAGCCGCCCAGATTCAGCAGCATCCATCCCAATGGTCAACAGGGGAGTCAACATGAGTTCGTCTCACAGGATCAAAGGTCTGTCACTGTTGGATTTGGAGAATCGACGAATCAGTTCGTCAGCAATAGCGATTCTTTTGCCACACAAACTGGCCAACACTGACGGACCGTTCGAGAAAGGCCGCTTCGCAGTAACACAGGTAGTAGTACCACATGCGGATGAATCGCTCATCGAATCCCAGTTCCCGCACGTTTTCCAACTTTGCGAGGAACTGCTCCCTCCACAATTGCAGTGTGCGAGCGTAGCTTTCGGGGAACTGCACAGCATCAATCAATTGCAGTCTGGTCCCCTGCTCCGTCGCCGCCTGCATCGCACCGATGGCTGGTAAATGTCCACCGGGAAAGATGTATCTCTGAATGAAGTCAACGGACTTGCGATACGCGGCATAGCGTTGATCGGGCATGGTGATCGCCTGCACCAGCATTCGCCCGCCCGGCTTCATCAACTGGTCACATTTGCGAAAGTACTGCGGCAGGTATTCATGCCCGACCGCTTCAATCATTTCGATGGACACGAGTTTGTCGTACTGCCCGGTCAGATTCCGGTAGTCTTCGAAGAGGACTTCAATGCGCTCATTCAGTCCTGCGGCCGCGACGCGTTGCCGCGCCAGATCGAACTGGTTGCGAGAGATCGTTGTGGTCGTAATTCGGCAGCCATAATGACGGGCGGCATGCAAGGCCCAACCTCCCCACCCGGTGCCAATCTCGATGACATGATCGTCGGATTGCAGTTCGAGCTTGCGACAGATGCGATCAAGTTTGGCCACACTGGCCTGCTCCATCGTCTGCCCAGGCCGTTCAAAGAGCCCGGAGGAATACATCAGCGTCGGATCAAGAAACAGCTGAAAGAACTCATTGCTCAGGTCGTAATGTGCGGCAATATTGCGGCGACTCCCACGTGTGGAATTGCGAGCAAAGCGATGCAGTAAGCGAGCCACGTATGCGGTTGCCGCAGCGATTCCGGTATCGAGCCGAGTCAGTTCATCCATATTGCGGCAGAAGATTCGCAGCAGCGGGACGAGATCTGATGCTGACCACATGCCTCGCAGATACGCTTCGGCCGCTCCCAGACTGCCCCCCACAGCAATCTCGCGCAGACATCGATCGTCGTGAACGGTGACGCTCGCGTGCAGATCATCCTCTGCCGCGGCACCGACCTGCAGACTGGTTCCAGAGGGAAAATCCAGCTGGATCTGACCATGTTGCAGATTCGACAAGCCAGCTACAACGCGGCGCTCCCAGAATCCGCGCAATGGCACCGCCTGGGTTTGTGCAGGAGCTCTCTTGGAAAATAGATCGGGGCGTTGCAGGAGTTCGGTTGCCATGATGCTTGAACGTGTTGAAGTGCTTTGAAAACCCGAACGAGAAGAACTCAGTTCCGTTGAATTGGTTGTGACTGCCCGATCTGTACGCAGGGGTGCGGTACGTACGGCAATTTCTTCCAGACCCACAGAATGAGAGCCTGCCAGTAGATGGCCAGCAGAACGCGAAGTGTCATCAGCGGATACATCACCAGCATACGAGCCAGTGAAGTTGCGGTGATGGGAACCCGGCGCATGTTGAGATGAGCTTCAAACACCGTCGCACTGTCCTGTACATTCTCGATGCTGATTCTGAGCTGCTCTCCAGGCCGCTCGACCTGCCAGTGGTAGTCCATGTTCATGCCCATGAAAGGCGAGACATGAAACTCCTTCGGATGGTTGATCTCGAGCGATTCAAGCGGGCCGGTCAGTCGCCAGTCCAGCACGTAGCAATGCTGCTCTCCCCAGGGCGTATTGTTCACCTCTGCCACGAACGCCTGTACCTGCTTTCCATCGGCGTCATAGCAGAAGTAAAAGCTGACCGGATTCATGACGTAGCCGAAGTAGCGCAGATGTGTGAGCAGCCGAATCGGGCCCTCCGGACGGAATCCGAGGCGCACTTCCACCAGATCGCGAACCGCCTCATCCAAAGGTTGCTCTGGAGAACCAAAGTGATCGGAGCGGCGAAATCGGGCCAGCGCTGGACGACGCGTTGACCACATCCAGCGTCCACGAAACACACGATCCAGTTCCGACAGATCCAGATAGAGTTGGAACAGGCGATAACGAAACGCATGTTTCAAAGGGCGATGCCGGCAGTGCGTGACCCGTCCTTCGTACAGGCAACTGTGCAGAGATTCAGCAGACATGTGATTCTCCCTGTTGCCGAACACCGGTTCCGGGCAGGTCACTCCAGTCTGGAACCACACCAAATGCAGCGCAGACCCGCAGCGCACTCACCACGCCATCTTCATGAAAACCATTCCCCCAGTACGCACCGCAATACGATGTCCGGCGCGTGCGGATCAATTCCCCATGTCGCCTCTGTGCCTCGGCACGACCAGCGGTAAAAACGGGGTGGCTGTAATGGTATGTCCCGAGCACTGTCCCCGGGTTGACCATTCCTTCGGCATTGAGTGTGACCAGAAGGTTGCGGCGCGATGTAAGTCCCTGCAAGATGTTCATGTGGTAAGTCACCGCGGGGCGGACTTCCTCGCGCCGAATGTGGTAGTTCCAACTCGACCACACCTGTCGCCGCTGCGGAAGGACGGCCTCATCGGTATGCAGGACCGCGGTATTGTCGCCATAAGGAAACGCCGCGAGTACATCTCGCTCAACTGACGTGGGAGCCTGCAGCATCCGCAGGGCCTGATCGCTATGGCAGGCAAGCACGACTTCGTCGAAGGATTCGGTCCCCGCAGTGTGATGCAGCTCGACCCGATCCTCATGCCGAGTGATTTGCTGAACCCGGGACTTCAATCGGGGAGGCAAATGCAATTGGGAAACAATGCGGTCGACATAGGTTCGTGACCCGCCACTGACAACATGCCAGGTGGGACGGTCAATGATGTTGAGCAGTCCATGATTGTGATAGAACTCGGCGATGAATCGAGCCGGGAACTGTTCGAATGTGGTCATCGGGCAAGACCAGATTGCCGCCCCCATCGGCAACAGATAGTGCTCTGCAAACGTCGCGGAATATCCTTCCTTCCGCAGCAATTCCCCCAAAGTGAGTTGATCATCCCACTCAGCACTTTCCTGGAGTGCCTGACGATTGAAACGAATGATGTCGCCCAGCATGTAGTAGTGCGACGGGCGAAAAACATTTCTCCACTGGGCAAAGAGCGTCGCGAGTGTGGTCCCCGCATACTCCAAGCCACAGCGGTCGCAATGCACACTGAAACCCATCGTTGTCGGTTGGGAAGCAACGTCGAGTTCTTTTAGGAGCCCCATGAAGTTGGGATAAGTCCAGTCATTGAAGACGATGAACCCCGTGTCAACTAAATGCGATTCACCCGGGAAGTCGACGCGGACTGTGTGCGTGTGCCCCCCCACGTAATCGTTGGCTTCAAACAGGACGACTTCGTGATGACGCTGCAACAGATACGTAGAAACGAGCCCCGAGATCCCTGATCCAACTACAGCGATTCTCATGATGATCTACCTGGACTGTGAATCTGTTCACAACTCTGTCCAAGGTTTTAGACGCGGTCGAACTTTCGGCCAGCCAGATTGTTGGTGAACCTGATCAGATCACGATCCCAGGTCACGCGATCCAGTCCGGCCGAAGTCACCATTCTTGCCTGAGAGATGTTTCCCGCTCAGCGCGCCAGTAGAACACGGAACCGGACAACAACAACTCAACTGTATAATTCGGCGCCGGCCGATTGGCCTCGCCAGCACCCGAGGTGGACAACC
>JAGQPW010000205.1 GCA_020426515.1 Planctomycetaceae bacterium
GCGTGTTCCCGTCTCATACAGGCACATCACAATGCCGCTCACCCGCAGACCTCGATTGAGCCGGCGATTGACCAGCGCCGTTGTTTCAAACAGCTTCGAAAGTCCCTGCAGCGCAAAGAAGTGAGGCTGCAACGGAATGAATACTTCCGATGCCGCCGTGAGCGCATTGACTGTCAGCACTCCCAGAGAAGGAGGACAGTCCATGATGATGTAGTCAAATTTTTCCCGCGCTCCCGCTGCTTCCAGCGCGTTCTTGAGCACGAACTCGCGTCCCTGCGCATCGACCAGTTCAGCTTCCGTGGCGGCGAGATCGAGGTCAGCCGGGGCCAGCCACAGATTTTCGGAAACCAGCTGCACAATGTCATTGAATGACTTGGCGCCGGCAAACACCTGATAGACGGAATTGACGCCACCGGTGACATCAACACCAACATGCAACGACGAGTGCGCCTGCGGGTCCAGATCGAGCAGGCAGACACGGCGTCCCTCGAGCGCCAGACCGGCGGCCAGATTGACACTGGTCGTCGTCTTCCCGACGCCCCCCTTCTGGTTCATAACGGCAATCACTCGCATCCGTGCAATCCCTTTTGACAACAACAGGTTACGAACAGGATCCTCCCATCCGCCAATCCGCGTCCGGCAGTATATTCGACAATCCGCGATCCGAGATAGACGAGTTTTGGAGTCGAGTGGAGGGCCGGGAGCCCAGAATCATGGCGACCGTCAAAGCCCCCGGAACCTCGACTCTCTCTCCCGATTGCAGTATCACGTAGAACCTGAACAGCACTCCTTCAGAATTGAGGCGGCGGGATGAGCGTTTACCTGGGCATTGATATTGGAACCAGCGGCACGAAGACGCTGGCCATTCGCGAGGATGGAACAATCCTGGCTGCGGCGACTGAAGAGTATCCGTTGTCGAGCCCTCAGCCGGGCTGGTCGGAACAGGACCCTGCCGACTGGTGGCGGGCCTCGGCGGAAAGCGTCCGCAAGGTGCTTGCCAAGGGCGGCATTGCCCCGACCGATGTGAAGGGAATCGGACTCAGCGGACAGATGCACGGCAGCGTGTTCCTGGATGCGGCTGGCAACGTGATTCGCCCGGCGCTACTTTGGAACGACCAGCGGACTGCTGCCGAGTGCGCGGAGATCGAAGAGCGTGCTGGCGGTCGTTCGGCTTTGATTGAACTCGTCGCCAATCCCGCCCTCACCGGGTTCACTGCCCCCAAAATTCTGTGGCTCCGCAACCACGAGCCCCAGAACTTTGAGCGCCTGCGGCAGGTCCTGCTCCCCAAGGACTACATTCGCTACCGCCTGACGGGTGAATTCGCCACCGAAGTCAGTGATGCATCGGGCACGTTGCTGCTGGATGTCCGCAACCGCTGCTGGTCACAAACGCTGCTCAGCAAGTTGCAGCTGGACCCGGCACTATTGCCCAAGGTGTACGAGTCGGTGGAAGTCAGCGGTACCCTCAACGCCACCGCTGCCGAGGCGCTGGGACTTCCAGTTGGAGTGCCAGTCGTGGGAGGAGGCGGAGATCAGGCGGCCAGTGCCGTGGGGAATGGCATCGTGCAGCGGGGGGCCATTTCGGCGACCATGGGAACCAGTGGCGTAGTGTTCGCCCACAGCGATGAAGTGCAAATCGATCCCGCCGGCCGGGTCCATACGTTCTGCCATGCCGTCCCTGGCAAGTGGCACGTGATGGGCTGCGTGCTGTCGGCCGGGGGAAGCTTTCAGTGGTTCCGCAATCAATTCGGTGCTGAAGAAGTGGCCGCAGCCCGCGAGCAGGGCATCGATCCTTACGAGTTGTTGACCGCTGCTGCCGCAACCGCTCCCGCAGGTTCCGAAGGGCTCTATTTTCTGCCGTACCTCACCGGCGAACGCACGCCACACGCCGATCCCGATGCCCGCGCAGCGTGGATTGGCCTGAGCCTGCGGCATGGCAAACCGCACTTGGCCCGGGCCGTTCTGGAAGGGGCGACCTATGCCATGCGGGACTGTCTCGAAATTATTCGGGAGATGCAGATCCCCATCGAGGAAATTCGCCTCTCCGGCGGCGGAGCCCGCAGCCCCTTCTGGCGACAACTGCAGGCCGACATTTACGGACAGCAGGTGGTCACGATCAATGCCGAAGAAGGTCCGGCCTACGGCGTGGCCCTGCTGGCCGCCACGGGAACGGGCGCTTTTGCGAGCGTGGAAGAAGCCTGTGGCGCGACGATTCGCGTCGCCACTCGCACCGAGATCGATGCCGCCCGCACAGCTCGGTATAATCAACTCTACCCCATGTATGGGCAGCTCTACCGGTCGCTGGCCGGGGACTTCAAGGAAATGGCGAAGCTCGTGCGTGAGAAGTAGGCAGTTCCTCAATCTTCAGCAGACTTCCAGCGGGCAGCCGTATGGCCATTCGCAGCAATCATTACGACGTCGCATTCGAAGAACTCCTGCGGGAGATGCGCCGACCGTACGTCGCCGTCGATGAGCGTCGCCGGGCACTGGCGCAGGAAGCCTCACTTAAATCATTCGATTTCGTCGTTTACTCACCACGCGGCTCGAATCTGCTGGTCGATGTCAAAGGCCGCCGTTTTCCCACGGCCAGCCACTGCTGGGAGAACTGGGCCAGCCAGGAGGACATCGACAGCCTGCTCCAGTGGGAGCAGGTCTTTGGTGAAAACTTCCGCAGCCTGCTGCTGTTCACTTACGAACTGACCGAGCCTCGCTGGTGGTCGCGGCATTCCCTCGTATGGGAGTTTCGGCAGCGCAAATACGCCTTCTATGGTGTGTGGGTGCGGGATTACGCCGCAGCCATGACACAGCGATCCGCAAAGTGGGACACCGTCACCCTCCCCGCCGCGCAGTTCCGGCAACTGCGTAAGGAAGTCTTCGACGTGCTGTAGCCTTGGGGCAATGTCAAAGAGAATCACCGCCGAGATCGCGGAGAAACGCAAAGGAGTCTCGGGAGCGTGGTCAGCCGTTGAATAAAAAGGGCCGAGGCCGGTGGTGATTGACCACGGGAGCGACTGAGAAACGGCGTAGTGCCGTCTGTTGTTCCCGTCGGCGGTGATCCCCGAACTGCATCGGTTAGAACAGTTCGTGAATCTCCCGCTTCCCGGTATCAACAATTGGGAACGGTCGACCGGCGGGACCGGGCAGGATGGTGTGCAGGTCGAAGCCCAGGCTGTGGAAGATGGTGGCCACCACATCGCCCGGATCGCAGGGGCGGTCAGCCGGGACACCGCCAATCGGGTCACTCGCCCCCACAATGCGGCCACCCTGCACACCGCCACCCGCATAGTACGTGGTGAAGCACTGCGGCCAGTGATCGCGCCCCCCGGCAGGATTGACTCGCGGGGTCCGACCAAATTCCGCCAGATTGCAAACCAGCGTCTTCGGCAGCAATCCCCGCTGGTCAAGGTCTTCAATCAATGCGGCATAGGCCCGGTCGTACATCGGACAGACAATGTTCTTCATCCCCTCAATCGAGGTGAACGGCTTCGAACCGTGAATGTCCCAGGTAATTTCGTTGAACACCGTCAGAAATGTATTGATTGTAATGAAGCGGACCCCCGCTTCGATCAGCCGTCGAGCCAGCAGGCAGCACTGACCGAAGCGATTCATGCCATAACGATCACGCATCGCCTGTGGCTCCTTCGTCAGATCAAACGCATCCCGCGCCTGGGCGCTGGTCATCATCCGAAACGCCGCCTGGAAGTTGTCGTTAAGCAGTGCTGCGTCTTCAGTCGCCTCAAAGTCGTTCACCGTCTGATCAACGATGTCCCGCATCTTGCGACGGCGTTCGAGGCGCAACTCTCCAATCTCCGGAGGCGGCAACAGATCGGGAACCTTAAAGTTTTTCTGCGACGGATCGGCATTCAGCGAGAATGGATCGTGTGCCTTGCCGAGGAACCCGCCTGCCTGACCATTTGGCAGATTGCCACCGCCACGCCCCATCAGTTCCGGCAGCACCACAAAGGGAGGGAGATCCGTCTTGCGGCCGCGCAGGAAGCTCGTCACCGCACCGGCATGGGGCGTGTTCACTCCACCGGTAAACTGCCGCCCCGTTTGCAGCATCTGCCAGCCCGCATCATGCACGGCAGCTCCGGCATGATGGCAAGACCGGACGAACGACACCTTGTCCGCAATCCGCGCGTGCTCTGGCAGGATCTCCGAAAGCTGAACACCCGGAGCCGCAGTCTCAATGGGCTTGAACGGGCCGCGAATTTCCGCAGCGGCGTTTGGCTTCATATCGAACAGATCGATATGGCTCGGCGCTCCCAGGTTGAAGATCATAATGCAGGCCCGGTCATCATGATCGGCCCGCACGGCTCCCGCTGCCTGAGCCGCCAGCAGGTGTGGCAGCGACAGTCCAATGGCTCCCAGTGTCCCGACCTGCATGAAATCCCGCCGGGACATCCCGTCGCAGGTGGTCGTCTTGCCGCTGCCAGTCAATGTGATCATGGAACCAGACTCTCATCAGAGGGAAATCCAACCCACCGATTCTAGATCAGAAACGGCCGATGTATCTACAGAGAAGGCAAAGATGAGCCCCACAGAGGACGCAGAGGATCACGGAAACGATGTGACCGTGACCTCGTGAGGCCCTGACCAAACCGGATGAAACACGGTTCGACCATTTGCCAGATCCTCGTTGTTCCTGAGATCCTCTGCGCCCCCTGCGGTGAAATCAATTCTTGCATGCTGCTCTCCAGATTCTCATCGCCGAGTGAACCCACTTCCCCTGCACGGTGTCTCAGCCTCATCGGGTTTGCCGTTGCGTCTCTCGGCGGTTAACGTGATGGCGATTCAAGGACATTTTCCGCTGCCCGGCCCTCACCCCTGCTTCTGCTGATGAATACTGCGACCCGGTCCTCACAGGAAACGATTTCCCTGTTCGACAAGTACGTCATTCCCAACTACAAGCGGTACCCCATCTGCCTGACACATGGGGATGGCGCCTACGTGTTCGATGCCGAAGGGAAACGCTACCTCGACCTGTTTCCCGGCTGGGGCTGCAACATTCTGGGCTACACTCCCGAGCGGGTGATCGATGCTGTTCGCGAGCAGGTGGGGAAACTGATCCACGTCCCCAATACGTGGTACATGGAGCCACAGGGCGAATTCGCCGAAGCGCTCTGCACGCGCGGCTTCGGCAAGGCGTTCTTCTGTAACAGCGGAGCCGAAGCCATCGAAGGAGCGCTCAAGCTGGCCCGGCTGCACACACCACCGCAGAAGTACAAAGTCATTTCATTCCTCAACGGATTTCACGGCCGGACCTTCGCAGCGGTCACCGCCACAGCACAGCCCAAGTATCATCAGGGCATCGAACCGATGATGCCCGGCTTCATGTACGCACCGCACAACGACCTCGAAGCCGTGCGGGCTCTCGTCGATGATGAGACCGCCGCCATTCTGATTGAGCCAGTCCAGGGCGAAGGAGGCGTCAACACACCAGCTCCAGGATTCCTCGAAGGGCTGCGGCAGTTGTGCGATGAGCGGGGCCTGCTGCTGATCTTCGACGAAGTGCAGACCGGCATGGGACGAACCGGCAACTGGTTCGGCTAC
>JAGQPW010000206.1 GCA_020426515.1 Planctomycetaceae bacterium
TCGCACCAGCAGTGTAAGTTCTTTGGACGTGGAGACAAACTCCGACGACACAGATTCCCGCGCACCAAAGACCGGAACGAGAATGACCTCGTCGGCGAGCGACAGGCTTTGGGAAAATTCATGGATCAATGTTCGCGTGCGGCTCACCTGATGCGGCTGGAACGCGCACCACAAACGACCCGATGTCATGCCGCTGCGAATCGTCTTCAACACAGCGGCCACCGCAGTGGGATGGTGGGCATAGTCGTCAAAATACTGGACACCGCCACATTGTCCACGATCTTCAAGGCGTCGTCGTAGCCCGGGAAACTGACACAAACCCTGGACGATGTCCGCTGAATCAATACCGAGCGTCCCACAGGTCGCTGCCGCCGCCAGTCCATTGGCCACCTGATGTCGGCCACGCTGGCTCCACTGCACGCGTCCCAGCAGCGTTCCTTGATGTTGCAGGTCGAATTCTGCTCCATCGGGGGCAATGTTTGTTGCCTGCCAGTCGGCTGATGCATCTTGCAGGGAGTACCGCACTACTGGAGTGGGAGAAATCTCTGCCAGTACACGGGCCTGCGAATCGTCGGCATTGATGATGCAGTGCCCGGTTCCAGGCAACTGGGCCAGAAAACTGGCGTACGCCTCTCTCGCCGACGCAAGATCCGGATAACAATCGAAGTGATCTGTTTCGATACCGGTCAGGCAGATGACTTGAGGATGCAGACTCAGGAAGTGTTTGCGGTATTCACAGCTCTCGACAACACACAACGGCGGCGCACCTTCCTGCCGCAAGGAGCGAGACTTTGCCATGTCCGACTCGCAGGAGAATCCCTCGGCACCGAAGACAACCACCCGTTCCCGTTGTGCGGCGTCGAGAATGCTGCCAATCATGGCCGTGGTACTGCTCTTTCCATGGGTGCCGGCGACAGAGACACCGACTCGGCCCTGCATCAGTCGCCTCAACGATTCCACATAGGAAATCTGCTCCAGCCCACGCAGGGCGGCAACTTGTCGCTCGGGATTGGATTCAGGAATGGCAGCACTGTAGACAAGCAGTTGGCAGTCCACGGGAACGTGGCTGGAGTCATGCCCCGCGTGAACAGGCACTCCAGCGCCGTCAAAATAGCGTTGTTGGCGCTCCGTCACCGCCGCATCCGATCCGGTGAGACGCCAGCCACGGGAGAGCAGCAACCCGGCGAGCGACTTCATTCCCGCACCACAGATGCCGACCAGATGCGCCCGCCGAGGCGGCATCAGGAAATCGGCAGGTGTCGGATCGTCGGAAGACACAGCCACTACTCTCCAGACTTCTTCAACAGAGTTGTCTCCGTCACGGAAGTCGAGTTAAATTCCGTCCCCTCACTGCGGGAGAGGAACCATCGTCGCCGGTTACGCCTTACGTATCTTCTCGCGTCCTTCGGTGATCTGAACAGTTGCGTTTCGTGTGTCCAGCACCAGTGAACTGTGCTTAACAATTTCTGCGTAGTCATACGCCGAGTGATCTGTCGCAATCAGCACGCAGTCCTGTGAGGCCAGGAATTCCGGTGTCAGCTCCTGGCTCGACATGGCTGGCAGGTTGTGATGCCGCATCTTGGGAAGTTCCGGTACGTGCGGATCGTTGTACGTCAGGATCGCACCACGCTGCAGCAGCAGTTCCATCAGCACAAACGACGGGCTTTCCCGAGGGTCGTCGACGTCCTTCTTGTAGGCGGCTCCCAGCACGCAAATGCGGCTGCCGCGGATCGGCTTGGAGAGATCGTTGAGGAATTCGCCGAGTCGACTGACCACATATTCGGGCATCTTCGAATTGACTTCGCCAGCCAGTTCGATGAAGCGGGTGGCCAACCCATAGCGCCGAGCCAGCCACGTCAGGTAGAACGGATCGATCGGGATGCAGTGTCCGCCGAGTCCGGGCCCCGGGTAAAACGCCTGAAACCCGAACGGCTTGGTCTTGGCAGCATTGATGACTTCCCAGACGTCGATCTGCATCCGGTCGAACAGCATTTTCAGCTCGTTCACCAGAGCGATGTTCACAGCCCGGTACGTGTTTTCCAGAATTTTGCAGGCTTCGGCGACTTCCGGGGAGGAGACCGGCACAATGCTGACGACAGCCTGCCGGTACAGTGCTTCGGCCAGTTCGGTACTGACTGGCTCCAGGCCGCCGACCACCTTGGGAATCTTGGCTGCAGAGTAAACCGGGTTGCCCGGGTCTTCCCGTTCCGGGCTGTAGGCCAGGAAGAAGTCCTCGCCAGCCTTCAATCCCGAACGTTCCAGAATCGGCATCAATACGTGACGGGTGGTCGTCGGATAGGTCGTGCTCTCCAGCACGACGAGCTGATCAGGCCGCAGAGCCTTCGCGATCATCTTGGCGGTCCCTTCGACATACGAAAGGTCCGGGTCTCGATTCTCGTTCAGTGGAGTCGGAACGCAGATGATGATGACATCGGCCTCTCGCAGGCGGGTCATGTCTGCGGTCGCGTCGAACTGGCCGTTGTCCAGCCAGCGCTGTACCTGATCGCTGGAAATGTGCTTGATGTAACTGCGTCCCCGCGACAGTTTCTCGACTTTTCCGGCATCGACATCAAAACCCAGGCAGGTGAAGCCAGCCGAGAAAAAGGCATCAATCAGCGGCAGACCAACATAACCCAGTCCGATGACACCAATACGGGCTGACTGATTCTGGATCTTCTGCAGGAGTTGTGAGTCCATGGACCGCGTTCTTCATCAGGGGACGAGACGGAATTTGCGCAATTCTGACGCAGACGCTTCACTGTCACAATGGCTTTCTTTGCCATAATCCCCGGTGAATCTGCCAGCCAGCCTGTCGTTTCTTGCGTTCGAAACTCGTCTGGTAGTCCATATCGTGTTCCGGACCACGTTCTTCGGGGGCCGGACAAGCCGCGAACAACTCGTGATGGTTCATCAACGAAGAAATGACGCCAAAGTATTCCTCGACATCGGTCCAGGAATGCAGATGTCCGCCCGGCTTCAGCAGACCAGCACACAATGTGGCAAATTGATCGGTGAACACCCGCCGCCGACGGTGCCTTCGCTTCCACCAGGGGTCTGGGAAATAGACGTGAATGGCATCCACGGAATGAGGCTCGATCATTCGCGTGAAGGCAATGTTCACATCGCCGCCAATAATCCTCGCATTGGGACGCTCCTGCTTCTGCAGTCGGCGAGCGCCGCGACGACCTTCGCGGTAGTCGATTTCGATTCCCAGGAAGTTTGTGTCCGGGCGATTCTCCGAAGCACTGAACACAAACAGCCCACGACCGCAGCCGACATCAATCTCGACCGGCTTGTCGTTTCCAAAGAAAACAGGCCAGTCCAGCCGCCCGCCGTACTCCTGGTCGATGTCGTCCAGAACAAGGAAATAGGGCTTCAAATCCGTTGGGGGAGGCAGCTTGGGCATGCGGGAACGCGAACTCATTCAGATTCAATCAATAACCGTTTGCGTTGTCGAACCAGGCGGGCGACTTGTTGCCGCGCGGCACAGATTCATCGCAAATGAACAGGGAATCGCGCAGTCTAGTCGGAGACCGGGGGAACTTTCGAGCGACTTCGGTGCGGGAAACGTTCCTCGGCAGACGGTCCTTCAGCCTTTCCGGCGGCCCAGCCTCTCAAATTCTGCAACGCACGCTGGCCGCGATGCAGATAAGAACTGTCGAGGTCCGCAAAATGCTCAGCAAATCGCGTGCTGGACTTCTTCTTCCAGTCGGCATCTTGCATGTCGCACCAGCCGCGAGCGGCCAGTTGCTCGACAAGATGAACTCCAATCAGGCGCTGGCCGTCAAATCCTGGATGAACATGGTCCACCAGCCAGTCGTCCCCCAGAATTCCGGACGCCGTTTGCTGCTCCAGCAGCGTGTGCAGGTTGCTGAATGGGACCCCGGTCTCTGCAACCACTGCCTGCAGTGTGGCCTCCAGTGGCGAGGTCATTCGGAGCGGGCAGGTGTCGAGATCGCGAGCCATCACGAACGATCTGCGTGCAGCCGGAATGTCACCATGCAGAAACTGCATTTGGCCGAGTTGAAACCACCAGCGGGCCTCATCGGGGTTCCGCGAGAGGGCCTGCTTCAGCAGGTCGATGGACTCCGCCAGATCTGTTCCGGCAGTCTCAATCGCGAGTCCATGCTGGCGTTGAGCGACTTCGCGATCTCCTGGAGACAGTCCGGAAGTTGTTTCCGACTTGAACGGCGGCTGACTGCGGAGATTCGATGGTGGCAGCAAGAGCAGCAGCGGGACATCGGCCGTGTGACATCGGGCAATCATCCGTCGCAAATTGAATTCAAAATGCTGTTGCACTTCCGAGTGCCAACCGGGATCGCGATGGTACATCGTCAGTCCGTCACGGTAGTCCAGAACGGCGTCGACTTCCGTTGGCAGTAACTCCGGCGACGCAACTTCAGCTGGCGCGCCGTGAAATGTACGCAGCCAGGTGCTGCCAATGACCACCAGTCTTCGCTTCATCATCCACTGCAGCACCGGCATTGCTGATGGTGGCAGTTGCTTGATGTGAGCGTACGAACGATCTTCGAGGAATTCATTGTGACCAGTGCAGATCACGATCAGGTCGGGTTCGTACTGCAGCACCTCTTCCAGAATGGGAACCAACCGGTAGCTGGCGTACGAAATGCCCCCACAATTGACAACTTCCCAGCGTGTCTGAGGTGCGGCAGTTTCCAGAGCCAGCTTCATCCATGTGGGGAAGGAGGTTTGAATCGAATACGGACGCCCCTGAACGGTCGATCCTCCCAGGCAGAAGATTCGCCGGGTATTCGGCGACTTCGAGGTCGGAAAACTGTCCATTGCAAAGAAGTCGAGTCGGCTTTCGGCGATCTGCATGTGTTCGCCATCCGGAGACAGCTCAAACAGAGGCTGAACGCTGGAAAAGCCAACGAACGGATCGTGCTGTAGAATCGGTTCGCCCCATCCGAATACCCAGCAGATGGCTTCCGCGAGCAAGAACGGCAGCAGGGCCAGCGAGAGAGCCAGCAGGCGAAACAGCCACAACCTGCGTGGCCGAGCGATCATCACCGATCCGTGTGAAGGCGACACGAGGCAAAGAGAAAGTAGCGAGGGCGGGACTCGAACCCGCGACCCCAGGCTTATGAAGCCTGTGCTCTAACCGACTGAGCTACCTCGCCGAGTAGGGAACGTCCGTTCAGTCCGAACGATCCCTGAAGCGAATCATAACCCCCAGCGGCGACCTGTAAAGTCTACGGGGGGAACGGTTCAGAACCTCCCGATGCGTACGGCATTTTCCGGGGAAAATGAGGCGACACGTGAACTATTTCTTCAGTTCGCGGAGCTTCATATTACGGACGGCACCGGTTGTGTGAAACGTGCTGATCCCCAGCGGGCGGCTGACTTCGACCTCGATCCGCACCGAAATTTTCTTGTCGCTGTAGTCCACGTTGGCGATCTGA
>JAGQPW010000207.1 GCA_020426515.1 Planctomycetaceae bacterium
GCTTCAGCCAGCCTCGTGCGTCCCCCCTTGCCAGCGACCAGTCGATCAATGACGACTTCAATCGTGTGCTTGAAATGCTTCTTCAGACCAAGGTCATCTCCCAGGTTGACGATCTCGCCATCAACACGGGCCCGCACGTAGCCTCGCTTGAGGAGGTCGGCAAACAGGTCGCGAAACTCCCCCTTCTGCTGCTGAATCAGGGGGGCGAGGAGCTGAAACCTGGTTCCATCGGGAAGCGTGGAAATCGAATCCACAATCTGATCGGTCGACTGGGCAGTGATCTGTTCTCCACACCGGCTGCAATGACCTTGCCCCACGCGAGCGAACAGCACACGCAAATAGTCGTAGATTTCCGTAATCGTCCCGACGGTACTGCGGGGATTGCGGGAGGTGACCTTTTGCTGAATGGAGATCGACGGCGCCAACCCCGTGATGGTGTCGACATCCGGCTTGGGCATCTGCCCGAGAAACTGCCGGGCATACGTGGAGAGCGATTCCACATACCGACGCTGTCCTTCCGCGTACAACGTGTCAAACGCCAGCGAACTCTTGCCCGACCCGCTCACCCCGGTCATCACAATCAGGGCATTGCGAGGCAGCGTGAGATTCACATCCTGGAGGTTGTGCTCGCGCGCTCCCCGAATCTCAATATCCGCCGGTCCGGTCCCTGGAGAGGGTGAAGATGTCACCATGAATGCGCAATCCGTTGAGAGGAAATCAGTGCAGGGATTTTAGGCGGAGGGAGTGGAAGGGAACAGGCTGGCGAAGCCTGGCGCTGGTGCCAGATGGGGAAGAGCAGTCCCAATGGGGATCTCCGTGATCGTTGGTGGCAAACGACAAAGGCATTAAGCCCTCGGTTGAACGGAGAGTGCGGCTCTGATGCCACGCCCTTCTCCCCGCGACGGACCTTCGAGTTCCCAATCTGCACTCCAGCGGGGAGAAGGTGGCCGACAGGCCGGATGAGGGGAGCAAACGGAGGCTCCACGTTTAATCACACCGTACTCCGACGCCGAAAAAATCTCGATCCACAGTCTCGTAGCGTGCGTCGCGACGCGCTGAGCTTCAACTGCGATTGCAGCGTGGTACATTTCAACGCATCCTACCGGTACTGCTTCTCGCTGATGGCCGACAGACCTCGGCCGATCACACCCAACAAATGGGAATTGCAAGATGATCACACACCGCATCGATGAAAAGGGCAACGAAATTAAACTGACGCTGGAAGAACGCCGGCGCATCAACCTTAAAGAAATGGGACTCTCTTACGCACAGCAGGAAGAGATCGAAGCGAGAGAAGCGGGGGAGATCGGAGGGGACTGCATCGCCTTGGACGATGATGGCAATGAAGTCCCGCAGAAGTTCCCGAAGATTTGGGAAGTGTGACGTTTCACAGGTTTGCGCACCGCAAGGTGGCCCCGGTTGTTCCGCAACCGTTGGGGACCGACAGATCTTCCATCGACGAGCGACTTCGCAGCTCCCCGTTCGCGGACGGGTGGCACGCCCAGACCAACGGGATGGACGTGGCCGACGTGTGCGAAAGCCTTACTGTCGGGTCGACTGCACCGGCCCATGGGCCACGCCCTTCGTGCCTCAGGGCGTGCCACCCGACCCGCTTTCGGTGTGGGAGTTCCATGACGCCACGATACGGCCCATGAGCATTGCTGGACAAGCTGGCAGTGGCACCCAGCCAGCCCCCAGATTTGCATGTGAACGACCTGGGGGCGGGTTGTCGGCCCATCAAATGACGAAAATGAAGCTCGGCAGCGACAATCTGACCTCAGCCGCCCTGCCGTTTGTGTGAGTTGGTGGGGCAGTCCTTCGTCCATTCCACGCCATTCCCACACACGGTTTTCTCGAAAACCTCCCTTGGTTTCGCCTTGCGCGCTCCTTATCATAGGGGGCTCGCTTGCCGCGTTCTCTTGCCGGCCCTAACCCTCTGACTCGCTGAGGGTTGATCTAAGTGGTCAATGGGGCTGATGTTGCATTCATTCCGGGGACGGAGGCTGGCGGTCAGGATTCGCCAATTATGCGTCGCGACGACATTCGAAACATTGCCATCATCGCACACGTCGACCACGGGAAGACCACCTTGGTTGATGCGCTGCTCAAGCAGAGTGGACAGTTCCGTGATTCGGAATTGAACGAGGTGTGCATCCTCGATTCGAACGAGTTGGAGCGGGAACGTGGGATTACGATTCTCTCCAAGAACATCTCCATGGAATACAAAGGGGTGAAGATCAACATCATCGACACCCCCGGCCACTCCGATTTCGGCGGAGAAGTCGAGCGCGTACTGCGGATGGCCGATGGCGCCCTGATGCTGGTCGACGCCTTTGAAGGCCCTCGCCCGCAAACCCGCTTCGTGCTGACAAAGGCGCTCGAAGTTGGATTGCAGCCTCTGATTGTGGTCAACAAGATCGACCGCCCAGACTGCCGTCCGGAAGATGCGCTGCTGGAAGCGATTCACCTGATGGAAGAACTGGGAGCCGAGAACTCTCTGGAGATTCCGTACATCTTCGCCAGCGGTCGAACCGGCTACGCCACACACGACCACACGGAACGCAGCGGCAACATGGCTCCGTTGCTGGACATGGTGCTGGAACACATTCCCGGCCCCGCTGTGGATGTCGCTGCTCCCCTGCAAATGATGGTCACTTCACTGGTCTGGTCAAAGTACGTGGGCCGCATCGGCGTGGGCCGCATCAATGCCGGAACAGCCAAGCCTGGCCAGAAGGTTTCTCTCCTGAAGGGAGATGGCGTTACCGTTTCCGGAACGATTGAAGCTCTCGAAACATTCACCAAACTGGGGCGAATGAAAACCGACGCCGCCTCGGCTGGCGATATTGTCGCCGTTATCGGACTGCAGGATGCCGAGATTGGGGACACGATTGCCGATCCGGAATCTCCCGTGGCATTGCCCCGTATCGAAGTCGATGAGCCAACGCTGTCGATGGTGTTCACGATCAACTCCTCCCCACTCTCGGGCAAGAGCGGCAAGTTCCTGACCAGCCGCCACCTGCGGGACCGTCTGCAACGGGAACTGCAGTCGAACGTGGCCTTGCGGGTTGAAGAAACGGATCAGAAGGAGTGCTTTAAGGTCTCCGGGCGCGGTTTGCTGCACTTGTCGATTCTGATCGAAACGATGCGGCGCGAAGGCTACGAAATCTCGGTCGGCAAGCCGGAAGTGATCCGCAAGCAGATCGATGGCAAGTGGCACGAGCCGTTCGAGATTCTTGAAGTCGAAGTCCCTTCCGAAGACGTCGGGACTGTGATTGAAGTGGTCTCCAACCGCAAAGGTCAAATGACCGAAATGCGTCCCGGAACCGGAACGCATACGCACCTGGAATTCAACATCCCCGCCCGTGGGCTCATTGGCCTGCGAACCCGGTTGCTCAATGCCACCAAGGGGGAAGCGGTGATGCACCACCGATTTGACCGTTACGCAATTCTCGATGGGGAAATTCCTCGCCGTAAGAACGGCGTGCTGATCTCGCAGGACATGGGAAAGGCGACCGCCTACGCCCTTTGGAAACTTGGCGAACGGGCGGAACTGTTTGTCGGTCCCGGCGAAGACCTGTACGAAGGAATGATTGTCGGCGAGAACTCACGCGACAATGACCTGGTGGTCAATCCGATTCGGGAAAAGAAGCTGACCAACGTCCGCTCTTCTGGTGCCGATGATGCCATCATTCTGGAGCCGCCTCGCAAGATGTCGCTGGAGATGGCCCTTGAATACATTGAGTGGGACGAGTACGTCGAAATCACTCCGGCCGCCATCCGCATCCGCAAGATC
The DNA here is from genome assembly GCA_020426515.1 of Planctomycetaceae bacterium. Classification (GTDB taxonomy): domain Bacteria; phylum Planctomycetota; class Planctomycetia; order Planctomycetales; family Planctomycetaceae; genus JACKHO01. The sequence continues at coordinate 3,794 of JAGQPW010000207.1, forward strand.
TGGCTGAAGGAAACCGATCGCAAACGCCAGTTCCGCGCCAGCTAGGCCGATCGAGAGACTGAACAATTCGGAAGGGGCACTCGGTCATTCGAGTGCCCCTTTTCGCATTCACAGGTCCGCCATGAGGCAACTGTCAATTTCAATCGATGCCGGCCTCGCGGCGATGGATCTGTCGGGGACGCCAGGACATTTCACACGGAAGGGCGAAGTCGAGCGGCGTCGAGTTGATCTCTGGCAAAGGCTGATGGCTGACGACGACGGGGCGGAACGCTATTCTGATCTCCACCCACCTAGAGACAGGAGCCACTGATGCGAGTTCGCTGGTCTGCCCGATTGCTGTGTCTGTTTGCTCAACTGACGGGAGTTGCTTCCGTCGCGTGGCCTCAGGCTGCTCAACCTCTCTCTCCCCCGGCTGCCCAACAGTCCTTTGTTCTGCACCCGGATTGTCGCATTGAACTGGTGGCGTGCGAACCGGACGTGATTGATCCGGTGCACATCGCGTTTGCTCCAGACGGGAAGCTGTGGGTGGTGGAATACAGCGACTATCCCAACGGCCCCAAAGAAGGCGAGCCCGGCCTGTCGCGAATTCGCGTGCTGAGCGATCCCGAGCAGGATGGGACATTCGGCAATGCCGTGACATTCGCGGAAGGTCTGATTTTCGCCAACGGGCTGATGCACTGGAAAGATGGAGTTGTTGTCACCACAAATGGTCAGGTGCTCTTCATGCGCGATACCGATGGCGATGGAGTTTGTGACGACACTCAGCAATGGTTCACCGGCTTCGCCACCGAGAACCCTCAACTGCGGTGCAATCATCCGACACTCGGCCCCGACAACAAGATTTACATTGCCAACGGTCTGCGCGGCGGAGCCATTCTTCCCGGCAAGGAATACCCCTGGCAACGACCGGAAAAGGTGGAGCCGCTGTCCATTTCCGGACGCGACTTCCGTTTCGACCCGCTGACCGGTGAGTACGAAGCCATCTCGGGGAACGGGCAGTTTGGTCTCAGCTTCGATGATCACGGCAACCGTTTTGTGTGCAGCAATCGCAATCCGTGCAATCATATTGTGCTCGAAGAGGAAGACCTGCGTCGGGCTCCCTATTTGCGAGTGTCCCGCATTTTCGAAGAAGCGTCTCCGGCCGGAGAGAAGTCGAGGCTGTACCCGATCAGTCGCACATGGACAACTTCGAACCTGCATGCCAACCAGTTCACCGCCGCGTGTGGCGTCACAATCTACCGCGGGAATGCTCTGTCTCACGACGAGTTCTATGGCAACAGTTTTACCTGCGAACCGACGGCCAATCTGGTCCATCGCGATGTGCTGAAGCCAACGGGCCTCACCTTCACATCCCATCCGGGGCGACCGGAGGTTGAGTTTCTGGCGACGAAGGATGAATGGTTCCGACCCGTCAATCTGGCGCACGGTCCCGATGGAGCCCTGTACGTGGTCGATATGTATCGTGCTGTGATTGAGCATCCCCAGTTTGTGCCCGAAGAACTCAAGAACCGGCCCGACCAGATGCTCGGGATCGACAAGGGACGCATCTGGCGGATTGTTGCGAAGGACGGCACTGCAGCAACTTCT
>JAGQPW010000208.1 GCA_020426515.1 Planctomycetaceae bacterium
GATCGGGCTACTGCCTCGACCGCATCGTCATTCAGTCGCGGATTCTTGTCGTAGGGGATCAAGCGATCAATCGGCCAGGTTTCAACTTGCATCATGTTTGCTCCGAGAGAGTGAGTGATGGTTCAGGAATGGCGATCGAGGAGCGGGGCGTAGTCCCAGTTCAGGTCCAGGTCGTCGATGGCTCCGCTGCCGCAGTGCTCATGAATCCAGGCGAGCCCGCGTTTGGTGATGGCCACCTGCCGAACGCGGTCGCGATTCGGTTCAGTTAGGCGGCGAACCAGCTCAGCGTTGGCCAGTCGCCGGGTCCAGCGGGACCAGCGGCTCCGATTTCGCGAAGTCGGACGCTGCCGGAGCCAGGCCGCTGGTTCGTAGCGTGTGGGGCGGCCATCCGAAGTCCGCCTGGCGACCGCCAGGAGCAATTTCAACGCGACAGGGGGCCACTGGTTTGGGCTGATTGCCACAGAATCTCCGTCGCAACGTCAGCCACTGAAACACGTTGCCATGTCCGGCCAGAAAATCCGGACCATCGAAAGAAAGTCAGCCTAATTTCGCGACGGTTCCCCGTGGCGTAACCTCTTGTTCCCCAACAGGAAGGAACCATTGCAGTCGACGTAAGTCGGGAATTGCGTTGTGGGCCACTGGTGGCCACGTGTCGCGTCGCTGGCCGACTCGTCCCCGTTGGCCAACCTCGGCGAAAGAACGTGACACACGCCAACGTGGGCGTTGACGTGGCCTCATGTCGTGCGTGGCTTGAACTGCCCGCACCAGTCGCTGCTCAACACCTTGGGGAATTCGCCAAAGCATCGGAATGTGTCGCCGTCGCGTTCGATCTCCGGTCCCAGCACTGGGGGATGGAAGCGGCATTCGCCTTCAGCGCAACCGTTTCTCCAGTCGGCTTCGGTCATTTCACTGACGTCCTTGCCCTCGATCTCGAAGTAGTCGCAATCAAAACAGCAGCGTTGCATACGCAACTCCTGATGGGTTATGGGCTGACCCTTTTCACCTTTTCTCCATTCATCACGCGCGCCGGAACGCGGATACAGAGAAAATCAGTCTGAGAGAGAGGTACATGGCGAAAAGGAGAAAAGGGGGGGGAATTACTATTTTATGTACTCTTTCTCTTTGTGCAGACTCGGCTTACGGAGACGACCTTTTCTCCATTTCCCCGCTGGTCAAAAGGCCTTCTCTCCACGGCAAAAAGCGCTCCCATAAAAGTTCGCCGGCGCATCGGTTTTGGAGAAAAGGTTCTCTGCGCGCAGAGAAGTCACCTATTCGGGACCACTCGAGGCCAGCCTTTGGAGTCGGTACACGAAGCCAGGTCGCCCGGACGTCTTGACCACGTTGACCTCGATCAAGCGCTGATCGACGAGCGCCTCGCGAATTGCTTCGTGTTCTCGTGGCGGCCATCGGTGCTTCCGAGTGATCAAGTGATAGGGCATCCACTCGTCGCCGTTCTGTTTGTGCCAGACCGCCAGCGTCGCCAATACGGCCTGACACTTCTGCTCAAACTCGCTCTCGTGGAAATGCTGTCCGAGCATGTAGATCGTGCGATGCACCGTATGCCGGATGAACGTACTCGCCCAGGTGACAGCCGGGAGTTCGATGACCGGTTCTGTTCCATGCATCGAGCAGGCATAGATCAGCGCGAGTTGTGTCGCCTTCTCCACGGCCCGTGCCCAGATCGCCATGATCGGCTCGCTGCCTGATTGAGCCGCAGCCTTGTACGCAGCGTCACAGTCATCGGCGAAGGCATCGAGCGTATCCTGAGCTTCGCGTGTGAACGGGACGATCAGCGGCACGGCGTGACCATTCGATTGATCGCTCACGTTTCCCCACCCGGGAGGCCGGAACTCCGACCACGCCTTCGCCGCTTCAATGATGTGCTGCGGTGGTTCGTTCCACACGGCGGCTTTGTGCCGATCGCTCCGTTCACCGGCTTCGACCGTGATGAGCCTCGCCAAGAGACCTTTGTTGAGCATCTTGCCGGAGAGCGAAGCGTAGAACTCGCCGGGGGTCGTCGTGCCAAACAGGACCAGGTGCGGCTGATAGATCACATCGCTTTCCTGACCCGCCTTGTCGCGGATGGGACGCCAGCCTCCCGCTTCACCGAAGAGTTCCAGGAGCATCCCGAACTGATTCCGGTAGCGGGCTTCCTTGTTGTCCCGCATGTTCTCGAACAGCGTGTCGATCTCATCGTCCTGCTTGAGCACGATCGGATGGCGGGCGAGCCGGTCTTCGATCCCTTCGCCACTGGACGATTTACCACCCAGTTTGCGAACCTCGCCAGCATGCAGCAGGATGCTGGCATTGACCTTGCGGGGGCCATCCTTGCCGACGCCCGAGCTCGCCAGTGCGAGAATCTGCACGTTGGTCCGCACATTCCCCGGCTCGCGGATCTTGCGTCCGGTCAGTGCTCCGAGCAGCGCAATCGCGCCCATGAACGACATCGGACGGTTCGGGTACTTTACTGACTTGAGCGTGAACTGCATCACGTCGTCAACGAATCCCGGAATGTGCAGCAGCTCATCGGGGACCGGACCGGGATCGCTGATCGCGGCCGAATCGGTGTCGGTGACGGCAAGTTCCAGAGATGCAGGCTTTGTTATCTCGGTTGCCTGCCCCACCAGCGTCGAGATGTCGACGCCGAGATCGACCGGCTGTTCCCGTTCCTGGTTCAGCAGCCAGCCACGGGGCTGGTCGTGTGGTTTCCTGGCCGCGTCCTCGACCTTGTGCCGCAGTTCCTTCTCGGTCCAGGGTGGTTCGCAGCGCGGGTTGTAGTGGTCCAGCAGAATTCCAAGTGCCTGCTCGGGATCGATTTCAAATCCATGAACCAGCACGGTGGCAGCCGTGTAAGTCGTAGCATGGCCCCCTTGTCCGCTGATCGCCGGCGGGAGTTTGTCGAGATACGCCAGGGCGCGGCGCTCGACGTCGGTTGAACTTAGGTGTCTGGTGATCCGGTCAGAGTGCGACCCTGTGCGCGCCACGACATCGGTGCGACCATTGCCAGAGGCGGCAACCGGATCAGTATTTCCGTGCCGCCGCTCGATCACTGCTTTTGCCAGTGCGGCGACGCAGGCCGCCAGCATGGGTGCGGGAACGGTCGCGGGTTCACCGCGAAGAATCTCGTACTCGCTGCCGTCGTCGGGATGGATGCTCGGCCCCACGACCGTCTGCAGACCGGTTGCCCGCAGCTCGACGATCATTTTATGGCTGACCGGATCGGTGTGTTTTTCCGTCACCGTCGCCGGTGCGTAATACCACCAGTGCGAATCCACGGCTCCCGGTCGACCCGATTTGGCTCCCGTCGGCGGCAGATACTGCTCGGCCAGGTCGATGGCCTCGGGGCAGTCGAGATCGACATCGACGAGCCAGCCGGACGGCTCACCCAGGATGATCCCGATGTTAGCCGGCTGATCAAAATATTGTGGCAGGTCGGCCTCGGTCAGTCGGAGCTGCTCCCAGCCCTTGATCACTGCTTTCTTCTGCTTGAACGGGATGGGTACGACACACCAGCCGCGGCGCACGTATTCGCGTGCGGCTTCCAGAGGGGTGACAGCATCGCGACCAGCCTGGCCCATCGTTCCCGTCGTTCCTCCGTTAGCGCAGCTGCGGGGGCGACGTCAGGCTGACCGCCCTCGTGTGCTTCTGAATCAACTCGGCAGATTTCCCGGCTGTTGGACGGTCGTCAATCAGTGAATCAGTCGTTTGAGCGTCAATCAGAATCGCCAGGCAGGCACGGGCATGCGCCAGATGAGAGATGCCGCTCTCCAGATCTTCGTTTTGACCATCAAGCCATTGGGCCAGGTGTCGCATGGCTGCGGAGAGGTAGATCGATGCGCGCACTGGCTTCACTCGCCAGTTGTAGGCTCCGCCGTACTTGTCAGCGCCATGTCCAAACACCACGGCTTCGAGAATGTTGGCGGATTGCGGGACGAGATGGAGAGCAGGCTTCCTGCTTCCAACGACGTCCTTCGGATTCTCAGCAGCGCCCTCTGGATCAAAGATGCGCGGCAGGTCATGTTCGGTGATCATCTCAGGCCTTTCCTCCCCATGCTCGAACAGGCGTGGTCACAGCCGCCTTCGCGTCCCAGCCATAGCGATAGAGCCGAGCTTCAACGGTCGACTTCGGAATACCATTCAGGCGTGCCCATTCCGCAAGTGGTCTGCAGATGCCCTCGATTTCAATGATGCGGTTGGACCGGAGATTCAAAGTCTGTTCCTGTTGAAGTGCCCACCGGCAGTTCTCGGGAGAGTAATCACCGTTGCCATCAATGCGGTCGATACTGTGCCTCGGAGATGGGCGCGGGGACATGTCCGCAACGAAGGCCTCGTATTCGTGCCATCTCTCGCAGACTCGAATTCCACGAGCGCCGTAGAAGCGGTACCCAGGATTGCCTTCGTTGTAACACCGTTGGAACATGAGGTTCCAAATGTTGTACAGCGGTTTCTGTTTGCGGAATCGGCTGTTGTAGGCTCGCTGGCAATCACGACAGTCGCTTCTCCGCCCCGATGTTCGACGCCGTTCTCGATTGAACTCCGACGGAGCCTTCAACTGACCGCAGTGGCTGCACGTAATCTGTGATGATCGTTCGTCGGGCAAATCGTGCTCGGTCGTCAAATCAGTGTCCTCAGGCGGAGCGAGTGCGGCGATGGTGGACATTCCCTTCAGTTCGAGAAATGGCTGACCAGGGCAGCGACGCAATCCGCCGGACCAGCGGAGCGGGGCCGGATCACCGGGATTCCCAGTTCGTCGGCGAACGTGCATTCCTGCGTTGCGCCATGGGAGTAACCGGGAACGCGGAGCAGGACATCGCACCGCGACAGCAGATGCCGGTCGTAGGCCAGCCAGGTCGTGTACGGCTTGGGTGACACCAAGTGCCAGGCCAGCGTCAGGTGCGGAACAAGCGGCGCGAACCCGGCCTCCAAAAGTGCATCGGCGATCTTGATCACGGCATGCGTGTTCTGAATCGGGTCCGGGTGGGTGAAGGGGCCCGCCAAATAGATCAGCAGGCGATGTGACGTTTCGGTGCGCTTCTCGGCAACAGGCGCCTGCTGGGGTTCGGAGCGTGTCGGTAATGTGGCGATCATGAAGTCTTTCGGTGAGAGTGAGGCGGAGGTCTATCGGCTGCGGAGCAGCCACGGTTCGAAGTAGGCCTGTTTGCCGTTCAGGACGACGCCGCAACCGAGGATTGGCTTGTGGGCGAACTTGCGGCCGTACTCGAACTGCATTCGGCTGGCGTCGATGCCGCAGCCGACGGAAAGACCGAACACGCG
>JAGQPW010000209.1 GCA_020426515.1 Planctomycetaceae bacterium
CGGGGAGCCCAGTCCCGGATGATCTCGGAGAGGTCGGCATAGCCAGAGACCTGAATGTCGTAGGGAGGGATGCAGTCCCGCAACGGATCGGTGGCGACGCTCAAGATGTCCGGATCAGGATCGACATCGATGCGTCGGGCCAATGCCGGATGGACGGTGTACAGGACCCGCTGCATGCGGCGGAAGGCAACCCCGAGATCAATCGCCGCCTGCGGATCATCAACCAGCTTGGCAAACGTCTCGCGGGGGAACGCCAGGGCCCGGTATTGCCGCCAGGAGCGGACCACCAGCTTGACCAGCCCCGGCGGTCGGGGGACCGTCCGCACCCGGCCGCGCTGCCGCCTGGCCACTTGCCGGGCCCGGGCCAGGTTGGGGAAGTCGAACCGCAGCACGTCTCCACACAGCACTTGATGCCGCTGAACGTATTTACGGGGAGCACACAAGGCGATCGCCCCGCAACCAGCCGGCCAGGCATGGCTCTCCAGGAACTCGCGGGTGTGCGGGACCACCCCCATCGAATCGCGCAGCAGCAGGTAACCTTCGGCATCGGGATGCGTTGTCAGCAACGTCCGGCCGAGTTGCCGCCAACCGTCGGGACCGGTTCCTTCGTGGACCAGCGGATCCCAGCCATTGGCCTGCAGCAACTCGCGACACCGGGACCGCAGCGGAGACTGTGCTGCGGACAGCATTCCGACCGCCCAGTTCATGAGGTCACCTCGGTAGTGGTCTGAAAGACTTCGAACAGATCGCACTCCGCATCAAACGACGGTGCATGCCGACGACCCGAGTTGCCGCCGTGATTCAGGGTGGAGTACTCCGCAATGTGCTCGGTCAGTGAGGGGACGTACCACCACTGTTGGAGCTTGAGCGCCCGCACGATCTTGCCAATGGCGGTGTCCGAGTTGCGAACCTCCTCGGGGGGACGGTCGGGGTTGGGACTGGCACCGGTCCAGTGGCGGGCGATCGGATGCTCGACGATTTTCTGCAGCGATTGTCGCGGGAACACCATGGCGCAGGCCCCCCACAGACTGCGGGTGACGACCTGCTGGCAGCCGGGCGGTTTCGGCGGGCCCATGATGAACCGCCAGCCGGGGTTCCGCTGCACCTTGTTGCGGGCGTGATACCAACTGCCTCCCCGGTAGACCTGTTCCCCCTGCGCGTTCAGCAGATCCACCTGGTGCGAGTAGTGCTGTGGTGTGTACAGCGAGACGAACCCGATCCGCTCGGGATCGCCGGGCCATAGATCCTGATCTAGAAACTGCAGCGCCTGCCGATGGAACAGCGTATCATCCTGGACGGTGAGGATGGCTTCGGCACGCGGATGCTGCTCCAGCAGGTCCCGGCACATCTGCAGCCAGTTGTGCCAGCAGCCGAGTTTCTGAGGCCGAACGATCGCCCTGGCTTGGGAAGGCAGTCCGGAAAGGTTAGTCCCCGGTTCAGCAAACACAGTCGGCTGCCAGCCTGCGGTGATCAGAGACTGCACGCAAGTAGAGAGCGTCGGATCCTGACGCGGGGCGGTGGTCACGCCGACGGCCCAGTTCAGGCGGGTGGTCTGGCGGTCGGGACAACTGCGACAGCAGGCAATGGCACCCGCGGCGGGAGCCAGTGTGCACTCCTGATGTATGCCGCAGGCAAAGACTTTCAGTTTCACGCGAAGGGAGCCGCAGGTTCGACATTCCACCGTGCGGAGCACATTGCCACGATGGGTGCACCGCTGATCGACGGGCCGGATGCTCTGCCCCGGTCCGCACCCCTGGTCCCACAGGGCGACATAGTCGGATCGCGTGCGGCAAAGCTGGTGCCAGTGGGACGGTTTGCGGAGGCGGTGTCGGGCACACCAGCCCGCTGCCGAGCAAGCACAGCCGGTCGTGTCTGCGATCATGGTGATCCTCTGGATGGGGGTTATTCCGTGACAGTCACGGTGATACTGCCACACCCACTGCAGCAGTCGATGAAGCCACCATCCGACGCGATGAATGGCGAACATTGCTGGGGGTTACAGGCGACCCCGAATCCATCCTCGCAGCCCTCCGGGAACCCTCGCAGCGTCACCTGAATCATGCCTGCGTCGTACTCCAAGGTGCAGGTGATCGTGACCGTCTGCCCGTTGCAGACGACCTCGGTCGACTGCCCGTTCTTGAGCGAGACGCCATCCAGAAAGCAGGGGGTCTCGGTGGGGCTATGGAACGTGGCGGTCAGGTCCCCAATCGTCAGTCCGGGGCAACAGATCGGCGTGTCATCGCCTGGTGCACTGCCGGTGGAGCCGCTGCCGGAGTCTGCGGAGGAGGAGTGTCCCTGGGATGTCGACGGACTCGAAGCCTCACTCCCCGTGCTTCCACTGGACGACTCGCTAGAGGAGGCGGAGGATGTGGAACTGGACGAGGCGGAACTGCTGTCGGAGGATCCCGATCCACCTGCCGAGCCGGAGTCGCTCCCACTGTCGGAGCCTGAATCTCCTCCGTCGCTTGACGCGGCTCCACTCTCCGATCCGCTGTCAGAGCCGGAATCGCTCGATCCCGAAGGATTCGATCCGGAGGCGCTTGATTGCGAGTCGCTGCCGCTGGAACGGGAGTCGGAGTCTTCAGAGGAGTCTCCGCCCGAATGACTCGAAGAGGCTCCCGCACTGGTGCTCTCATGCGAGCTGCCCGCCGAACTTCCGGCCGAACTGCCTTCAGAACTGACGGCAGAACTCACCGCCGAACTGCCTTGGCTGCTGTCATCGCTGCTCGTGGCGGAGGAGTCGCTACCCGAAGTGCCGGACAGACTCGAGCCCGACTGCGTGCTGCCGGATGCAGATGACCCGGCGCTGGATGCGTGGGCACTGTCGGCCGACGAACTCTCCGCCGAATCACCGGACGAGGTGCTGCTGGATGCTCCGGCACTGGAGGCGTCGCTGCTGTCCAGCGAACTGCTGGCCTGCGAACCGCTGGAGGACACGGCTCCGGATTGGCTGCTGTGAGACTGTGAACTCAGTGACGAGGAATGCTGCGAGGAACCCTGACTGGACGAGTCGCCGCTGGACGAACTGGACGACGTATCGGGCGGATAGTCCAGCCGGACCAGATGACCGAGCGTATCGAAGTGGGCATCGATCCAGAGTTCCCCCTCTTCACCCTCGATCGTCGGATCCTTGACCTTCAGCAGGACCACGACGCCGTGGTGGGCCCGGGTGGGATCATCGGCCTGTTGGGGCTGCGCATTGATCTCCCACAAGAACGGTGGATCGACATGCGGATCGGAGAGAGGCTGATAGACCTTGCGATCGTCGGGCTGTTCGTTCCCGAACCCGGTGTGCGCACTGTCGAAGTAATACCGACCATCCTGTTCCTGCCACATCAACACGTGCAGGTCTTCATCGAGCGTGGCCCGCAGGTTGTTGATCTCGTGGGCGGGGTGGTCTCCATTCCAGTCACCGCTGCGGCCGTGCGGTTTGTCCTGCCACTGCGGGCCTGCCTCCGTCAGGACCAGTTCGACTTCGGTCCAGGAGAACGCGGGGGACAGGTTCTCCCCATTCCGATCGGTCAGCCGGGCAAAGAACGGCTGCCGGACAAACGGCCCCAAGCGAACCAGTCCCCAGCGTTCCTCGCTTTCGGTCGGCTCAATCCACAAAATCTGGGCGGCACCTGACGCAGCTGACTTCAGCCGGGTCGGGGAGTCATCGTCCACATCGGCGCAGGTATCGGTCTCCTGCACAATCCGCAGCCGGACGGGCACGATCCCCGTCAGTAACGCACTGCCAATCCGCCCCACCGCCAGTGGTTCCAGCAGCACCACGAACCGCCCACGATGATCCGTGATCGTGGGGGTGGTCCCGGTGAGTACCGGCTGACTCTGAAATGCGGGGAGGTTGTCGGCGGAGGTGATCAGCAGCCCCTCGATCCCCAGAATGTCAAACCGCGCCCGGTCCGTCCCACTGACATTCTTGACCAGCACCACATCTGGATGCAGCGTCCCGGTGGTCCGACTCGGCTCCCGCCGATGCTGCCGGGACTTGTAGTCCTGAGCCGCATCAATGAACGTGTTGAACGTCTCGGCGGGGATGGAGAGCGGCTGGCCGCGCTGGACTTTCCGGAGCGTTGGACCGGGCATGTCAGATCCCCAGTCCGTTCAAGTCCTGCAGCGGATAGACTTGCTCCACGTACACCGCCCGGGGACGTTTCACAAGGGCTTTCGCCGACTCATCTTCGGCCTCTTCGTAGAGTACCCACAGAAAGTCCCAGCCCCGCTTCACGATGCCGGTGATGTCCCCTACCGTGAGGTTGGAAACGTTGGGACTGGCGGCGAACTTGTACCCAATCTCCCAGTCGGCCTGGCCCCGCAGCGATCCGCTGGCTCCCAGGAACAGCACTTCCCCCGCCTGAAAGCCTTTGAACGGCGCACTGCAGACCGAGCCCGTCAGCGAGAACAGCAGTGCCTTGTATTGCGGGGTGACGATCTCGACCGGCAGGTAGTGGGTCTCCGCAAACTGGTACACCGGCACCTGAATGTCGACCCCTTCGACGCTGCTACGAGTGACACCGATGGCCCCTCGAAAGTCCGGCGGGACCTGACCACTTGGCGCGTAACTACCGACGGTGGCCAACGCCTGTTTGATGTGCTGTGTCCCGCCGCCGGTATCGAACGAGAAGGTCGATTCGCCGGTTTCCGGAGCAGCCACGAGACTCCAGCGGACCTCCCCCTGCCAGGCCAACTCAGCCAGCCGGCCCGTGATCTGCACCGACTCCTTGACCATCGCACCGATGGTGTCGGGTGTTTGCTGATCGAGTTCGGTCTCGGCCAGAAACTCATCGCTGGTCCCCTGGATAATGTGTCCGATCACCACGGACGAGTTGTCCCGTCCGACGGAGATGTCCGCGCCATTCCAGGTGGGCTCGACGGTGATGGGCATTATGTGAACACCAGGGTTTTCTGTTTCGCTTCGCGGACCAGCCGTTCGGTATGCTTGGCGGTCGCCTCGGTGGCCTTCGCGGTCCGCTCAGCGGCATTGCCGCCAGAGAGGCCCCGCACACCAAACGGGTTGAACGTGCCGCTGACACTGACTTTGTCGGCGGCCGACTGCAGACCCGATCCGGCATCAGCCAGTTTCTGTTCCAGTTGCTTGAGCAGTCCGGCAGGAGCGGTGGCATCGGTCGACTCACCGGCTTCGGCTTCCGAACGCTTGCGTGCGGCCTCCTCCAGTGCCGCCTGCCATTCGCGACGGGCGGCATCGAGCGCGGTCTGGGAGTCCTGCACCTCGGAGGCAAACTGCTGAGCGTTTCGCTCGTGCTCG
>JAGQPW010000020.1:0-48207 GCA_020426515.1 Planctomycetaceae bacterium
TCCGACTCTGAGATCGCCGGTGAATGGACGAGGTTGCTCGGCGTCACTCTGAAATAGTCCGCGACCAACGTGTGAGGCCCCTCACCCCGACCCTCTCCCCCACAATCCGCCACGCTTTGACAACTGCCCTGCGCGTGGGGGAGAGGGAGCGAACTTCTTGTGCTGGCTGAGTCCCATCACCACCCCCTCTGCGTTCCTCCGCGTCCTCTGCGGTGAACACTCCTCCGCACCTTCGCGCCGGGGGCCATCGAATGGCCCAGGTCGGTTGACGCTCGCCCCGGCCAATTCTGAGACACAGTGAAGCCTCGCCAGCGACGGAGCTCCCTTCGACGAACGACCGTGTCGCGGCCAGGGCGACACAACTAACAACGCAAGCTGGTATAGCCGACAGGCGTCTCCCAACTCGTCGGCTGCGTCACAATGGAACACGCTCACGCGATCCAGGCCTGCGTCACTTCGAATCTAATGCGAAGTCAAACGACTGCGTGGTTTCGCCGGTCAGCTGTGCAGTCAGGCCACTGGTCGAACCGTCATGGTAGCGGCCAGGAATTGGAGGCGGCTGCGGCCCCTGCGGTGTCCCGGCTCCATCCACGGCCCCTTCTTCTGGGGCCGCGCCGCTGAAGAACACGTTGTAGCTCTCGCCGACGGCAGTGTCCTGAATCTGAACGGTGTACCTTCCTTCGTCATCCAACTCTGCGTTGTAGCCGGCTCCTGTCTTGGGAGAGTTCAACCAGATCACTGCGTCTGAAAACGGTTGCCCATCCAAAGTCACCTGACCGGTGACTGTGACGGTCGGCCCGAGAGCCTCACCTCCGCCACAGCCAGCCAGGACGACACAAAACAGGCTCACCATCACAGAATCGATCATCAATGGATGCAGTCTGAACACCGGATTCCTCTCAAGTCGATCGTTTGTCATATCACTTCTACCATTCCCCAATGACGGAACCGTCATTCATGCTGGCCAGCCGCCGGCAGACCAGTGCATCGGTGTTGTCGCCCAGGAAACGAACGGCTCCATCCCCCAGCAGAACATGGACGCCACCAACATGGAACGATGTCAAAGGAACGTGGTGGTGGGTATCGCTGGTCCCGTAACTGACCGATGCCCTCGGATTGGGGCTGCCGTTGACGACCGTCAGACTGGTGCGGATCGGCCAGTTGCAGCTGCTGTTGCATGAGTCGGTCGATCCATCGGTATAGAGTGCATTCATTCTGGCCACGCTGTGAGCATTCGAATGCCCGCCAGACCAGCCTGACATATAGTCCGTCTTCACGGAAAACTTCGCGTTGCCGCCCTGTTCACCAATCGCAATCGAGTTGGATGTCCCGTCAACACAATCGCGAAGCCGCTTACTCTCGCCTCCGCTCAGCAGGCCGGTGTTGTAGGCATAACCGTACGGGGTCAGCGGCGTGCGTACGACCGGGAAGCCACGGCCCGCCGGATCGGGGTGGGCTCCCATAATGCCAACGTAATCGTGTGTCTCCGACTTCCAGGGAGTTGCACCGGACGGGTACTGCGAGCTGGTTTTCGTATCCGGCAGAGTGCTTGACGGACACTGGTATGACGGAACGCGAAACGACTCCCACTTCACCAGGTTCGCATTGGACGGCTGAACATTCATTCGCCACGTCACGCCCGTCGTGTCAGTACTAAACATGGCAGCCTGATCCATGAACGGCAGGATGCGATACTTCCAGTTCCCGAGACCGTAATTCGAATCAACGCCGTAGGCCGGGCCGGTCGCCAATGGAAACCCCCGATGGACGTCGTGGTAGTTGTGAAGCGCCAACCCCATCTGCTTCATGTTGTTCTTGCATGTGCTGCGTCGAGCCGCCTCACGGGCCTGTTGCACAGCGGGTAACAACAGCGCGATCAAAATCGCAATAATCGCAATCACTACCAGCAACTCGATTAACGTGAACCCACGGGATCGTGCATAATGCATCAGATCTCTCCATGCGAAGTGAGAAGGGGAATCGAATACCTCTCGTCCAAAGGAACCTTCGGACAATTAACGCAAGACGGTACATCTTGCTTGAATAAGTCAATCTTGATATTCCGGCCCATCGAAGTCTTGTAGATTTGCCGCATTTTTTTGTACACACGCCGCACACTTCAACGAAGCGGCATTTTACTGACGTCCTGTTGCGGCATCGACTTGGCAGTCATGTTCTGTCTGTGCCGGGTCTCCTTGCTGACCAACCACCGAGGGGGCCACCGGTTGCTTCTCAGCCAGTCAATGGACGAGGTTCCCGAAAATGGTCCGCGACCTCGATACGAGGCCCCTCCGCGTCCTCGGCGGTGAACTCTTTTCCCCTGCGGAAACCCTCCCGGCGCCAGAGGCCTCACTTCGGGCGAACACTCAGCCAACGCTGTAGCAGCTGCAGGACAAGCTCCGCGAAATCATCGCAGAGCAGGGGGAGAACATCTCCGAACTCAAGCTCTGTCAGCTCAGGGGAATCGGCGAAGACACGACCGCCCCGGCTCGGGACACCTGGCAATCCACCACAGAGGGGCTGATGTCAACCGGCCAATTCATCGGGCGAAATCTCAGAAAGCCCTACGGGGGGCACTGCTGGACGAACCGGCAGTGCCCCCAGCCCGCAGTGCCGTTAGCCCGCACTCGTGGTTGCTGTGAATCCGAATTCTTCGGGGCGGTAGGGAGACGAATCCAGACACAGGTACCGTAGTCGCACCTTCCACGACACAACAGGGAGAGATGCGGAACGCAACCGGAACGGTCGAACATTCCGCAGGCCTTCGGAAGAGAACCGGTTTTCGGTGCAGCGGAACCGATTCAAACAAAGCACCTCAATCGGCCTGACCGTTGTCCTTCAGGTTGGACTGGGCCTTCTCAATTGCGGTTGCCCCGCTGTGCGTGTCGTAATCATCACACATGCGAACGATCCGACCATCGCGGAATTCAAAGTACAGATTGATGCGAACGGGGTCACATGGAACCCCCTGCAGACTGCAGCGTTCCATCCAGCGTGCAACAACGCTGTTCTCGCCGACGAAATACTCCACGTGCTCGGCTTTTTCTCGCACAAAGAACCCGAAGAACAGATCGAGCCACTGCTGCATTCCTTCGAGACCTCGCCAAGTCCCGACAAACGGAGTTGAACCAGGGTCACCGGGGCAGATCAATTCGAACTCGGGGGCGTAGAACGACTCGACCTTCGGCAGCATTTTCTCCTGCAGTTCTTCGAAACACTCCATCCACAGTCTGGCAATTGAGAGAATGTCCAGGGTGAGATCACGACACGAGACCGGCTCGCCCGTCATGGAAAGGGCTTCGGCGAGATCCTGAACAGTGGCAATATCGAGCGTGCCTCCTTTTTCGGCCTTCCGGACAAGTCGATCCGTGTAGCCCGCCAGCTTTCCGAGTCGATCCTGAGTCAGCCCGCGTGACAGTCGCTGCGCGCGAAGTTCCCTTCCATTCACCGCGACATATCGTGAGTTGTGCTGCATTTCCCGGTCCGTTGAGGAGACGGCATCTCCCAATCAATCCTGGCATCGCCACATTCAGCGACTCGTCCAGCTGGGCCAACGCCCGGCCAGTCCAGTCGATAACATGTTAGCAGGGATCTTCGGAACGGAGAACCGGACTTGCGTCTCCACGAACAGGCCCTCCGAAACCGGAGAGAAAAGACAAAACGTCTCCTCTCCGTAAACAAAAAAACAGGCGACGCCACGGAGGGGGCATCGCCTGTTTGTCAATTCACCGTATCAGGTCAAGTCAGAGACCTTATGGATTAACCTTTGGGCCTTCGACAACGGCGGCGTCGCAAGCGATGGCGCACTGGTTGTTGTCGCAGTCATCGACGCCATCGACGAACAAACTGCCGCGAGTATAGGCATGGAGTTGGCCACTCTGATCGAGCTTGTGGAAGCCGCTGAAGGCGTACGACTGGTTCAGAGAACCAATGGCATCGGCAACGTCGTTCAGTTCGGTGTTGATGGCGTGCTGAACTTCGCTCAGGCCTACAACGAGACCGATCACAAGAATCGTGGCGACCAGCACCAACTCAGCAGAGATGATGAAACCGGCTTCATCGTTCAGAAATTGATTCAACATGGCATGTCCTTTTTGTGTTTCCCCAATCGATTAAATGACGGCCTTCGACTTGAAAGAGGTTACTCGCCAAGGTTTGAGACCAGAGTAACCGGACCGCCGTGCAACAACGCTGCCATGGGGTGATGCAGCGTTGCGTTTCCCCCCGGAGCAAGCTGCAACTTGCCCGGGGCTGTTTCCGTTGAGCTTTCGCTCATATGTCAACCAGCAGCACCGCACGCGGAGGCTGGTGAGTCTTCAACAGGACGACTCCGAAGTGCCGTCCCACACACACACTGGAGAGCAGTTGAGTCGGCACCGACAGAGGCCGTCACACGAGAGGCTGTCACACACACAGCCAACCTCTCGATACCTCTGCGGTCGGAAATTCGATCAGTGCGTCACGACTGACCAAATCCCCTCACAACTCACTGCGTTGCGTCCGTCAGAACGCCTGCGACTCCAAAACACACTTCATGCGGCGTCGCCAGTTCTTAACCCGGCGTCGCCAGCTTCCCCGAACAAGTAACAACTTGCCCGAGGCAGTCTCTGTTGAGCTTTCGCTCATATGTCATCCAGCAGCACCGCACACGGAGGCTGGTGAGTCTTCAACAGGACGGCCCCGAAGGGCCGTCCCGCACACACACAGGAGAGCAGTTGAGTCGGCACCAACGGAGGCCGTCACACGAGAGGCTGTCACACACACAGCCAACCTCTCGATACCTCCGGGGTCGGATATTCGGTCAGTGCGTCACGACCAACCAAATCCCCACACAACTCACTGCTGTTGCGTCCGTCAGAACGCCTGCTGCCCGTTTGTCCGGGAGCATCAGGACAGAAAGCAAAGTCGATGCCAGTGGCACAACCGGCACAACCACCAAACAACACGTATCTCAATACAAAAACAGCAGTTACAAAAACTAAAAACTCACAGGCACACCCTCTGGACCGGCCCGACTTGTAAGGAAACCCAATCACTTGTGTTCACGTTGTGACGATTCTTCTGAGCACGCTGAACACAACGGTTCCCCCGTTCGTCGGAGAGGCGTCAGTTGCCGCGATTGCAGCAAGTTCCCGGAAGATGCCCGCAATCGGACATGGTCCGATCAATCTCAAGGCGACGACTGCAACAGTCGCTGGACCTCTGTGGGTCAGGACGGCACAACCACTCCAGCCGACGCAGTCACAACGGGCACTGCCGCCGAGAATGTTCGGACTGATTACGGGACCACTCTCGGCGGAAACACGGCGTCAGGAGCGGAGTGCGGGCGGACCAAATGCGAGCCGGATATGGAGCAAGGAGGCGGTCGACGATTTGTCCGACAGAGAGAGGCTGACTCAAAACTTGAATTGAGCAGCGGTCGGTCAGGCTACATCCCACTCTCGCGGCACGAGGGCCACAGCGCGGCACCAGCCGGCACTGGCCGCTTTGATCTTGATCGGCAGGCACGAGACGAGAAAGCCGTGTGGCCGGGGAATCTGGTCGAGATTGGCGAGCTTCTCAATCTGACAATACTCGCTGGTGATACCCGCGAAGTGAGCCGGCCAGATGTGTCGACCATCGCCGGTCCGCTGGAAGTCCGACACCATCGACGGAAACGGACGGTCCAGCGTGTAGGCATCGATGCCGATCACCTTCACGCCCTGGTCCACCAGCCACAGCACCCCCTCACGCCCCAGTCCGGGCTGCGCGAAATAGGACTTCGAATCGATCCGTTTGTCAGCCCCCGTCTGCAGCAGCACGATGTCCAGCGGCTGGAGTTGATACTCGATCCGATCGAGAATGCGCCGCAAATCGTCCACCGTGATCTCTTCACCCGCCGCCTTGTCACGGACATCGATCACCACCCCTGGCGCGAAGCACCATTCGAGCGGAATCTCGTCAATCCGCTTCGCCGGTTCACCGCCAGATGTGGCGCCGTAGTGGTACGGGGCATCCACGTGTGTTCCGGTGTGGGTGATCATGTGAACGTCTTCAATCGCCCAGCCCTGACCACTGGACCAGACGAGATCCTCCGGCGTCACACCAAAGAACTGCTGCATCTGAGCAAGCCCTTCGCCGCCATGCTCCACGTAGTGAATCGTGCCGGGCAGGGGCTCGCTGATGGCCTCGTTCTCCAGCGGCACACTGAGATCAATCAGCCGCATTCCATTCAACATCGCTGCCTCCGTGCAGTTTTCAATTCAACCGGATGTCATGCACCAGCGGAAACACCATCCTCCGCCTCAATTTCAATATCAACAGCCTTAAACGCGGGGGTCTTCGAGAGTGGATCCACAAGATGCGGGACCAGCACGTTCGCTTCGGGGTAATACATCGCCGCATTCCCGGAACGAATGTCGAACGGACGAACAAGGATGTACCGCATTTCGCCAGCCGAACTGCGAATCCGCACGCGCTGATCAGCCTTGAGTCCGAGCCGATCAATGTCCTTCTGATTGAGCAGAATCACATCGCGGCGTTCCTGACCGCGATACAGATCTTCCTCATCGTAGACCACGCTGTTGAATTGCCCTTCGGACCGCAACGTCATCAGGCGAATGCCCGAGGGGCTTGGTTCGCGCTGGGGCAGGGGAACTGCATGAAATTTTGCTTTGCCAGACGGAGTCGGGAACTTGTACTCTCGGACGGCGCGGCCCTCCACATGAAACTCCTTCCGAGTCTTGTCCATCCCATTCAGGCCACGGTAGCCAGGCACGAGATCGGCCATCAGTTCGCGCAAGGTCTGATGACTTTCGAACTGCGACCAGTCGACCCGCGAATCCTCGGCAAACAGTCCCGAGCCAATGGCGTGCAGAATGGCGACTTCGCTGCGTGGACCGGGCACATGTTTCGCGCCACCGTCACTCATGCGGACGTAGCTGAACATCGACTCCTGCGTCGTTGGCTGCGTTTCTTCATCGCGGGCCAGCACGGGCAGAATCAACGTCTCTTCGCCCACGCCCCACGCGTGCCCCGTGTTAAGCGTGGTAGAGAGATAGACCACCGACTTCACCTTCTCAAACGCTTCGCGGGCATAATCCGCAGCCGGGTTGCTGCCGTACAGATTGCCTCCCAGATTGAACGCCACATCCATCTCGCCGCGATGAGCTGCCGCCATACAGGCCATCGTGTCGTATCCCGGCGTCCTGGGCATTTCCAGGCCGAACCGCTGTTCAATCTGCTCCAGCATCGACTGCTTCAGCGCGGGCGTCACCCCGACCGAACCCAGCCCCTGTACATTGCTGTGCCCACGAATCGGCATCAGCCCCGCATGTTCGCGGCCCACCATTCCCCGCAGCAGGGCAAGGTTCGCAATGGCCTGCACGTTATTCGTTCCATGCAGGTGATGGGTAATCCCCATGCACCACGCAATCACGGCATTTTTGGACTGCAGGTACTGCCGGGCCATCTCCTCAATTGTTGCCCGATCCACGCCGCTCTGCGCGACAATATCATCCCAGCTGATCGACTCCGCCGAACGCACAAACTCGTCAAAGCCTTCGGTGTGCGCGGCAATGAACTCTTCATCATGCCCACGCTGTTCAAGGACATGCTTGGCCATTCCGGTCAGCAGTGCCAGATCGCCACCAATATGAGGCTGCACGTAAGTGCTGGCAATCTCGGTCCCGAACAGCAGACTCCAGACATCGCTGGGGACACGGAAATTTGTCAGCCCCAACTCCTTCAGCGTGTTGACCACTATCACCTTGCCACCACGCCGCCGAATCTGCATCAGCGTCCGCATCAACCGGGGATGGTTGGAACTCGGATTCGCCCCAATCAGGATGTACAGGTCACAATGATCAAGATCCTCCAGCCGAATCGTCCCGGCCCCGGTCCCCAGACTCGATCCCAAACCGACACCGCTCGCCTGATGGCAATAGTACGAGCAGTTATTGACGTAGTTCGTGCCGAACAGTCGCGACAGGAACTGCAACAGAAACCCCGCTTCGTTCGAAGCCCGCCCACTGGCGTAGAAGAAGCTTCGCTCGGGGCCAGCGGCCTTGAGCCGCTGCACAATCCGTTCGATCGCATCGTCCCACGAAATGGGCTGATAATGCTGCTCACCCCGCTTAAGGATGACCGGCTGCGTCAGTCGACCCGAGAACTCCAGTTGTCGAGGCGTCATTGCCCGCATCTGGGCAATGGTCGTTGAGGCGAAGAAATCTTTATTGATGCCGCCCTGCAGGTCGGAAGCCATCGCCTGGAACGACTTCTTGCAAACCTCCGGGAAGTGGCCCCCTTCGTTGACCATTCCTCCCAGCTGGCCCCCCATCCCGACCGCACAGGTCTTGCAGGTGTTCCTGCCGCTGGCCGCCTTCCACAGTTTCCACCAGCCTACGCGATTCGCCAGCTTGAAGCTGTAACCAATCGCCTTCCACCCACCGCCGCTTCGGGGTCTCTTCATGGAATCGCCTGCCTGCTCAATCAACGTCTTGTGATGCCAGATTCCAATTCTGGAAGAAGCATCCAACAAGATCAATGCGAGACGCTTGGGCAGGGGAGATCGACCGTCCAATTCCGACGACGGACTCATCGTTTTCGTCAAGAGCCGATCACAAGTTGCCTGCTGAGCAGACCGGTCGCGTCGAACAACCCAGATTGGAAGAAGTCATCACCATTCCTCCGCCGGGCACCGAACAAGCGTCCGATGCCCGCCCTACAGGCTGCGACTCAACGATGCCCGCGCAAGTCCATTTGGCCAGGACTGCTGAAACGTCTAGCGGGACGCCGCAGCAGTATTATTCAATGGCTCAGCCAGATCTCCAATCGCAAAGACATACACGACACTCGGATGATCTGCTTCGAAATCGTTGTCCGACCCCACCAGCAGGGTCTGGCGCCCATCCGCCAGAGTCGGACCGAATGTCAGCCCTTCCAGCTTCTCCGGAAAGTTCGCGCTGGCCAATCCGTAAGCTGGATCCAGCAGATCGAGAAAGACTTCCTTCTGCACAGGCACAATCGAGTCCGGCAATGCACCATGAGGCAACGAGTCGAGATGCTGAACCTCTGTCGCATTGGCCAGATTGATTCGCATGATCTTCTTGAACCGCGCCTGGTCCCCCGGCTCACCATCCCGTTCGATCACGAGGAATTCCGAGTCGCTGACCGCCAGAATTTCATTGAGTCCGTTGTCATCTGAATCGAGCCGATACACAAACTCCTTCACGTTTCCGGACGCAATGTCCACACACACCAGCCGGCAGTTTCGCCCAACGGGCTTTCCGTTGTCTTCGCGTTCCCCATCCTGCAGCAACACGTGCTGCATGAGTCCGACGAGCATCGAGCCATCGGGTGTGATTGCCAGTCCTTCCATCCCCTTGTTGGATGAACGACCAGACTGATTGAGCGCGTTCTCCGCCTTCTTGGAATCCGCCGGGTGAAGAATCTGCAGGTGTTTGGGAAGTGCAATGGAACGAATCGCACGGCCAGTGGCATCAAACTCGATCAGGCTGGGACCATATTCATCGGAAATCCAGCAGTGGCCATTGCCTGTGAGACGCACTCCTTCCGGGTCAAACCGCTGCGACCGATCCGCGGTTGCTTCAAACTGCCGCGAATCTCCCGTGAAGGGACGCCCCTGCACATCCGAAAGCTGCTGCGTTTTGAGCACCTTCAGTTGCACCGGCTGTGGCGTCCCAGGCTGAATATCAATTTCGATCAGCTGATAGCGACAGATGTAACCTGTCGCCCCATCGTCCGGCCCGCGATCGGGCAGGGCAATATAGCGATTCGCCTCGCCAGTGTACTCCAGCGCCGAGAAGCCCCCCAGGCGATTGTGCGGTTCTCCATTCGTCAGCAGTTCGGTCAGCGGCGACAAGTCAGTCGCCGTGCCGGAGAACTCACCGACCCCAAGCAGTTCCGGAACCTGTGCCCAAACGGGAAGTGTTGTGCAAAGGCTCAAGACCATCGCAAACGAGAGACGAAACGCAGCATGCATCAGACGACCATTTCCACTAGAGAACTTTGAGGCAAGATTCACGCAGGATGCTCCGGCGGAGCCCCCAGGCGCAGACCTGAACGAACACGCAAAAAGAAGGGACGTTCCCGGGGAAATTGCCCCGGGAACGTGACCAGATGGATTTAATCTATGACGGCCAGATGGCAGTCCATCGCGATCAACTAGAACTCGCCGACCACTTCCCCATTCGCGCGGGTGCAAAGGGCCACGAACAGCTTGGTGTCGATATTCTCAGAAAGGAATCGCACCGATCCATCGGCCAGCACGACCTGAGCGCCGCCGGTATGGAAGCTGTACACTTCGCTCACGTTGATCCGATTGACCATGTACGGGCCATAGACATCCAAACCGTCAGCCGTCGCTCCGTTGATGCTGAACCCGCAATCCGGGTCGGCCCATCCGGTCCCATCCTGTGCGGCATACGTTCCGCCCACGCTTGCCACTTTATCATCCTGGTAAGCGGCAAATGTGGTCGCATTCATCTTTCCCCGGGCCGTGTACACCTCAGGCTGCCCGGCAGCTTCCGCCAGCATGATCGTGTTGGACGTCCCATCGGTAATGTCGCGAATCTTGTTCTTGGACTCCTTTGCAAGCACACCAGCGCGTCCGGAATCACCGGGATCAGCCAACCCCAAAACGTTGGTGTAGACCTTCTTCTTGACCTCGTTGATCGAGCCATAATCGCCCGAAGCAGCACCTTTCACCCAATGCGGGTCGTTCCGGTTCGATCCTGGTGCTGATGGACAGATGAAAGCCAGCAGCTGAGTGGACACGGCAGTCCGATTTGCCGCGCTGCTCCAGGCCTGCTCATAGTTAATCGCATTGCCGAGATTCCCCTGGTCGATGTATGGCAGCAGCATCGTCGTCCACGACTGGTAGGCACTGTCGTTACCGGTGTTGTCGTAGATTTCCACATCGGGGCCGATGCGGCTGGGAGGAAACACGGTGTGGCTGCTCTCGTAGTTGTGCAGCGCCAGTCCAAGCTGTTTGAGATTGTTCTTGCATTGAGTCCGACGTGCTGCTTCGCGAGCCTGCTGAACTGCGGGCAGCAGCAGCGAAATGAGAATCGCAATAATGGCGATCACCACCAGCAGTTCGATGAGCGTGAAACCTCGACGGCTTCGGACGGAATGGTTCATGATTTGGCAACCTGTTTTGTGTCGCAACAGCGACAAGAGTGAAAATTTCGAGTCGACTCCAGCGAACTCGAAACAAGAAGTTCAACCCGCCGGCGTCAGTTCAGTTCGACGGGAGGAATCAAGTTTTCGGGAATCTCCGAAACAACGCAGTACAGCCCCGAGGTTTCCGGGTTCCGATACTTTCGGGGAATCAATTCCGGCAGAAGATCTTCCTCATCTTCGTCGACCCCTTCGAGCGGGCCCTGCCAGGAGATGGACAGACGGTACTCACCAGCCGGAGCGCCATCGCCTGTGCCATATGTCGAGACGATCATGTTGCCCTCTTCATCCACTACGCCACGCGGCAGGATGAAGGGTTTCCCATCATCGAACTCTTTGACCGGATGAAAGCGAACAACCCCATCGCAGATCGGCCTTCCCTGATACGTAATCGTTCCGGCCACCGGATAAACATCGCGAGCTTGCGGATCAACCGCGGCACGACCACAGCCCAATGCCAACACGGGCAACAAGTAAATCAGAGAACGCATCATCCCAAGGTTCCTTTCAGCCCACATGCCCGAGCAAGACATCAGACAGACAGTCAGTCAACCACTTTGATGGACGACTTTTAGGCCGGAAGTTTGAGAACAACGCAAACGTTCTGTTAATGCCACGTAAAGACCAACAATGAGAACCATTTTACTATTTCAGTTGCTCCCAAAATCTCGAATCACAGCAGAACCGCCACCACAATCACCCAAAATCGATAGACAGAAACACACAGCGAGAGTCTTACCGGC
The DNA here is from genome assembly GCA_020426515.1 of Planctomycetaceae bacterium. GTDB lineage: Bacteria > Planctomycetota > Planctomycetia > Planctomycetales > Planctomycetaceae > JACKHO01. The sequence continues at coordinate 11,925 of JAGQPW010000020.1, forward strand.
GGCGGGGCGAGTCCGGGCAACGACTTCGGAGACATTGGAAGATCTGCTACTATCTCCGCGTTTTGGCCATTTCAGGTGTGGAGAACAGAGTTGCTGCTTCGCTGGCTCAAGGATCGTCGTCGTCGACAGTTGCGCGCTGCTCCGTTTCCCGAGGCGTGGCAGCAGATCCTGCTCAGCAATGTGGCCATGTCCACCCGACTGACCGATGCCGAGCAAGACAGGCTGTGCGGCGATATTCAGGTGCTGGTCGCCGAAAAGAACTGGGAAGGTTGCAACGGCGTCGTCATGACCGACGAAATCAAGGTCACCATCGCCGCCCAGATCAGCCTGCTGGTGCTCGCGTTTGAAGAGCAGTTCTTCGACAACGTCCTGTCGATTCTCGTCTACCCTCACAGCTACACAACGCGAGGGGCCATGGAAGCCCCGGGAGGTTTGATCGTTCAGGGAGAATCACTGGTGATTGGCCAGGCGGTGTACCGCGGGCCGGTAATCCTGTCGTGGCCCGACGTCATTGACGGAGCGCGCGGACCAAACTGGGGTCGGAACGTCGTGTTTCACGAGTTTGCTCACCAGCTCGACATGCTGAATGGTCGCAACGTCGACGGCAATCCGCCGCTCGAAACCCGGGAGCAGTTTGACCGCTGGCAACAAGTCAACGACGCCGAATACGCTCGCCTGACGCATGCCTGCCGACTCGGACATCCCACGCTGCTGGACTGCTACGGAGCCACCAACCGCGCTGAGTTCTTTGCCGTCGCCACAGAATGCTTCTTCCAGCTCCCGCACGAATTCGCGGAAATCCATCCCGAGCTCTACGACGTCCTGCGCACGTTCTACAAGCAAGACCCCGGCCTGCGAGTGACGCACCAACGCGAAGTCACACCTTCCGGCCAATGAACTGGACCACCGACGACAGCCCGGCGTGGTAGCTCCCTTCCTGGACCTCGCGATCTATTTCTCTCAGTAGGACCGTTTCCAGATTCGGAAACTCGCGTTCGATCTTGCTGCGTGTCAGCAGCATGTCGGCGTCCTTCGGACCGCCCGTCTCCCGAGCCAGCTGATCGACGGTGTACGCTTCAAGCAGAATGATTCCGCCCGGCTTCAGACTGCGTTCCAGCAGCGGATACAGGCGACTGCGAATGCGGCTGGGCAGGTGAGCCCAGATCGAAACAACCGCCCCATACGCATTCTCCGCAGGCTCGAACGTTTCCAGATCGGCCACTTCAGTCCGAATCGTCACCCCCCGCGAATCAGCCAGTGCCTGTGCTTTGGCCAGCCCCACATCCGAAGAGTCGACACCAAGCACATCCAATCCCAGCGAAGCCAGATAAACGGCATTTCGCCCTTCGCCTTCCGCCAGCGACAGCACCGGACCAGTCAGTCGCCCTGCATGCTCTACCAGAAACGAATTCGGCTCCGTGCCGTAGACAAACTCATCCCCCGCATAACGTTGATTCCACATCGGAACTCCCTGCGTTGACCAACAGCCTCACCATCCCCAACACAAAGGGGTCAACGCATTCTGACCACCTCCCGCGCATTCGGCGAGTGCAACACGGCGGGGAATGTAATGAAGTCACGTGCTTCGAAGCGGTCAGTCGCGAAGCAACATTCTTTGTCCCCTTTGTGTCCTTCGTAATCTTCGTGGCTCGATCATCAGCCACAAAGAGCACCGGCAGGGCCAGCTCCACTGGCCAGGCGACAGGGGGTGCTCCGCGTTGGCGGAAATCCCTGTGTTCGTTGTCGGCAACGGGATAGTGTTGAGCGAAGTGCCCTTCACGTACAATGCGTTCGCTCAGTTGATCACCGAGTTCCGGCCCAATCGGAGGAGCGTAACCACGTTCTCGTTGGATGGGGCAGGCTGGTTTTCAACCTGCGTCGACGGAGCCGATTGGAAGTTAAAACTGTGCCAGCCTCCATGGCCTGCCCGACTCCATCGACTGCAGAGCGATCCCAGACCAAACAGCGCTCGCCTTGCGGGCATCGTCGCCAGCAGAGAAGGTAGAGTAATGAATACTACGCATCCCCGAATCACGCTTCTGCAGCTGACCCTGGCCCAATTAGTGTTCTCCGGGCTGTGTTGCGTGAATTCGCTTGCGGCGGGAGAGGTGTCTGTTTCCGACTACGTATCGATTCAGACGGCAATCGACGCGAATCCTGGACGCGTGCTCTATGTGCCTGCCGGTGACTATGAGATTCACGAGAAGATTCGAATTCGTGGTGATCGGACCGGGCTCATTGGAACAGGGCGGATCATTCAGAATGATCCCAGCCAGCCGATCATCGAAATTGAGAACTCCAATGCGGTATTGATTCGAGGGCTAACGCTCACGCGTCCGGAAGGCAAGATGGAGTCCAACAACGAAGGGCTCCTCGCCATCAAGTGCAAAGATCTCGTCGTCGAGGGTGTCAGCGTCATCGACAACAGAACCCGTTCGGCTGCGATTGCATTAAGAGAGTGTTCAGGGGCTCGAATTTCTCACTGTCTGGTTCGGAACTACATGCGAGTGACGGTGGATGATCGCACTTCCAGCCCCGAGTGGGGCTACGCCTTCAACTGCACAGATGGGACGGGCATCAGTGTCAGCTATTCCACCGGCACCTTGATCGACAGCAATCGCGTGGTCGAAGACAACTTTGTCCCGACCCCCGAGGTGAAGGCGAAATTCGGCCTTGGGGATTTCGTCAAGAAGAACGCGGAGAAAGGGACGATTGTCAATCAACAGATTTGGGATGCAGGCTACACAGACAACTGGCAACAAGGATCAGGGATCATCGTCACTGCTCCCGAGGTCAGCGATCTCACGCGAATTGTCGCAAACCACATCGAAAACGCAGCGCAAGGCATTGATCTGCATGCGGATCATGTGATTGTGGCGAACAACATTGTCACCAATTCCTTTATCGGAATGAAGGCGATGCATGGCTCTCGAAACGTGTCGATTGTTGGGAACCAGTTCAGCCGCAATAGCCTGTGGGCGATTGGTCTGATGCCCGGGGCCGCTGCCCATGCAGCCAACGCAGATGGTGGCTCCATCATCGCCAACAACATTATTTCCGACTTCGGACACGGCGACGGCAACTGGATCTGGGGCAACGAACGCGCTCCAATTCGATTTGACACAGGCCAGCAGGCCGACGACCCTCCGCTCGCGGATGTTGTCATCCAAGGCAACATCGTCCACTGCATCGGTCCACCGCGTTACCAATACGCCGTCCTGATTCCCAGCGGACCAAACGCGCCCGTTCGGCTTCGATTTGCAAACAACCTGCTGCATCCCGGAACCGGGGGCATTTCCAATCACGACGAAGTCCTGGACCGCTAACGACGGTCCATCTTTCAGCCAGCATTCTCTGGTCAACAGCGACGCAGGAACAATTCCTTGTGTCCTGCGAGATCTTCGCGGCTCAATCACCAGCCACTAAGAACGCGAAGAGCACAAAGGGGGTCGTATTGCCGCTTCATGCAGTCTCGTCAGGCGGCCCGCTGTTGGAGTTCTCAGCCGAGTCTCCCCAGCGCTGACCGGCCAGGCTTCCCAGCCCACCTGCCAACGCTCCGGCCAGCCCCATCTCCAGCGCGTACACCAGTGATTTGAGGAAGAAGTCTGCCTGCAACTGGTTGTCTCCATTCACCGAGCCAAACAGACCGAGCAGGGAGATGCAGGGGAGCATGAACAGTTCGAACACAACAGCCGACAACACGGCCCCCACAATCGCCCCCGTCCACGGCGACTTCATCGCCCCGGCGATCAACCCGACGAACACTCCAATCGCGGCCGACGGGACCACAAACACGGGCAGGATGTTTGGCCCCAGATTGACCACAACAACCGCCCCCCGCGCCAAAGCCCCAACGGCTGCCCCCACCAATGCTCCAGTGACTGAGATCTTCACCGGCGGAACTCCCAAAGACTTGCGAGGTATTGAACAACAGCAGCGAACAGCCAAGCCCCCCTGCCAACCTTCAGGGCGAGATTCCATCCAAGATATCACGCAGGAATCCGTCTGTCGGCCAGACAACGCAAGAATCACCGCCCCTCCCATACGGAAATCAACCGCCAACGACCGCGCCAGCCGGTCAGCTGGGATAGCCGACAAGCACTTCGCGGCTTGCGAACTTCCGCGGACGCCTGACAGAGAAAGTGCACACGAAACAAACCGCTGGAACTCGTCCCAGCCTACGGCCCTATTCCTTGAAACGGATATTTTCCATCTCGCAGGTCATCCCAACGACCTTGGTCTTGTCACTGACGTCAATAATCGCGTCTTCTTCGACGGACGCCCCCGGGGCAAGCCCGCCTTTTTGGCTCTGAATCAGATAGGTGCTCTTCGAGCCCAACGCATTGCCATCCGCATCCAAGGCAGTGACCAGCGCCTTTGCGCGGACGATATCCCGCTTGGACACGTTCGTCACCTTCAGCATGAGCCGGACCTTTTCCCCTGAGAACGGCGGAATCGAAACGAGTTCCACTGTAACGACGCCATTCCGCTCGCCGGAAGCCTGTTCGTCAGACGGCGCCGTCATCGACTGGCCACAGCCGCACAGCGTCAACGTGACCAGGCATGCGAACACAATCCATCCATCACCCCGGCGGGAACCTCGCCGCGACAGACACTCGCTCGGCACAGCCCTCCACACACCAGAAAAACATGCGAGTACAGCAGCTTTCATCGTTCGTTTCCCATATTTGAATTCAGAATGTGCCCCCCACCAAAGATGCTGCGCCGGGTGCTGCCCCCTGATCTGACCAGATCGGGCATTGCCGAGCAAGATCGGAGCCGAAGGTTGCCCCAGCCGGTCGGCTGGGTGCCGCAGGCACAAGATGACTCACCTTCAGGTCCCAATTCCTTCGAAGGTGAGCCCAGTTGCTCCGCAACCGTTGCGGGCAATCAGGCCATGAAGCCCCTGTTGATAACCAGCCTCCATGCGACTGGATCGCCCCAAGTCGAAAACCAACTTGGCCCCCCCTGCACAAAACGCGAAAACAAAACTGATATCAAAATGGAGTGGAACAGCAATGCCACATAACGTATCATCAATACTAGAAGACGCCATGAGTTGCCACATCCACTTCGTCTTCAATCGAATCTCACGTCTCTTCAGTCTCACATTGGCGTCTTCATGTAGCAGATCTGCTTTTCGGTTATCTGCTTACCAACTCAGCCTTTCCAGTCTCATTCAACATTTCCAGGTCTAGAGGAGTTCCAAATGCATTTCCGTCGTCGCGGTTTTACGCTCATTGAACTGTTGGTCGTCATCGCGATCATTGCCATCTTGATTGCCTTGTTGCTTCCGGCGGTCCAACAGGCACGCGAAGCGGCCCGCCGTTCGCAATGCAAGAACAATCTCAAGCAGATTGGGCTCGCGCTGCACAACTACCACGATACGCATCGAGGCTTTCCGCCGGGGTCAGTGGCTCTCACGCTCACCGCTGTCTGGGACGAAGCCAACAATTCCAACTCCCCTCCAGCCAGACGACAGGGCACCAGTTGGATGCTGCAGATCCTTCCATTCATTGATCAGGCTCCGCTGTACAACCAGTGGAACTTTCAAACCAACGTGCAGGGCAACAAGACTCAGGCCAATCGCGACATTTCGGCGTTCTATTGTCCATCGCGCCGCGACAGTCATCGGTCCGGTAAGGACGGAACGATGTTGACCGGGTTCACCAAGGGGGGAAATGATTATGGAGGCTGTGGCGGTGCAGGCAACGTGTTCAGCGATGGCGGTACGCACCCGTTCTTGAGCCAGAGCGACTCTGCGAATCATGCATTCGGCCCTCACACCTATAGTGAACTGGGGCTCTTCCGCCCTAATGGCAACATGAAGTTCCGAAACATCACCGATGGGTCCTCCAACTCGATTGCCACTGGAGAGATGCAACGTCTGAACAGCTCAAGCCAGGATGGTTGGGCCGCTGGCGGAGTCGCCACGATATTCGACACCGATGGCCCGGACACTGGTGACTCCGGCAACAGCAGGGGCATCAACGGCGGCTTCTTCCAAGGTCCCGGAAGTTCCCACGTCGGTGGCGCTCACTTCGGCATGGCTGACGGAGCCGTCCGATTCATCAGCGAGAACATCGACTCGGAGCTGTTCGAGAACCTCGGTGGCATCGAGGACGGACAGGTTGTCGGTGAATTCTAGTTCCCCGGTTCACACCACAGTCAGAAGCCCGTCCCTCTCCGGAGTGGCGGGCTTTTTCTTTTTGACCAAACATCGATTCGCGACTGCGACCGGACCAGGCTTCTTGCGGAGCAGTGGCCCTCGAATGTGACGGTCCCGGGCTCGCCGCCAGTAGAGGGCAGGGGAGGTTCTGGGGGATTCCCTCACCTCGGTACTCTCCCCTGCAATGGGCCTCCGTGGGCGTGGATGTCGATTCCGGGGGAGCGGCGGAATCGTGCCTCGCGCAATAAAACAACCGCCAGGGATCAACTCCCTGGCGGTTGCGGTTCTCAAATTCATCTCAGGCGGGATCGCCTGATTTACTTGGCGGCGGCGGCTTCGACTGCAGCCTGAGCAGCGGCGAGGCGGGCAATCGGGATGCGGCGTGGGCTACAGCTGACGTAGTTCAAACCGATCTCGTGGCAGAAGTAGACCGACTTCGGATCTCCGCCGTGTTCGCCGCAAATACCAATTTTCAGGTCCTTGCGGGTTCCACGTCCACCTTCGACACCCTGCTTCATCAGCTTCCCGACACCTCCCTGATCGATGGTCTGGAACGGGTCGGAAGGAACGATGTCGTTCTCCATGTAGTAGCCAATAAACCCCTTGTAGTCGTCTCGGCTGATACCGAGCGTCGTCTGGGTGAGGTCGTTGGTTCCGAAGCTGAAGAACTCCGCGCCCTGGGCAATCTCGCCCGCGGTGAGGGCCGCACGAGGAACTTCAATCATCGTGCCCACGGTGTATTCCACTTCCACGCCCTGTTCTTTGAACACGGCAGCGGCGGTGTCCCGAATAACCTTGGCCTGGTTGTCGAACTCGGTCTTGAAACCGGCCAGAGGAACCATGACTTCCGGATGGGGATTGAGGCCTTCCTTCTTCAGGGCACAGGCCGCTTCGAAAATACCACGCGCCTGCATGGCGGTGATTTCCGGGTACACGATGCCCAGGCGGCAGCCACGGTGGCCGAGCATGGGGTTCGATTCCTTGAGTTCTTCCACGCGACGAGCGACTTCTTCTTCGGAAACGCCAAAGGTCTTGGCGAGCTTTGGTCCAAGGGTTGGATCGTCGTGCATGTGGTGCTCGGAGAGGAACTCATGCAACGGTGGATCGAGCAGACGGATGGTCACCGGGCGATCGCCCATCACGCGGAACAGGTGCGTGAAGTCGTCCCGCTGGAAGGGGAGGAGCTTCGCCAGGGCCTTGGCCCGATCTTCCTGCTTGGTGGCGAAAAAAATCATCTCACGGATTTCGTCGAGGTGATCGAAGAACATGTGCTCGGTGCGGCACAGTCCAACCCCTTCCGCTCCGAGAGCGACAGCCGCTTCCGCATCGGCGGCTTCAGCGTTAGCACGCACGTTGAGGGTGCGGTACTTGTCGGCCCATTCCATCAGCTGGGCATAACGATCGTAGGTGGGGGAGTCTTCGGGCTTCTTCTTGCCCATCAGGACGTCCATCACTTCCGAAGGTGAGGTTTCGATCTTGCCCACGAAGACTTCGCCGGAGAATCCGTCGATGGAGATCCAGTCCCCTTCCTTCAGCACGGTGCTGCCAACGGTGACGGTGCCGGCTTCGTAGTCGACATTCAACACCGAGCAGCCGCAGACGCAGGTCTTGCCCATCTGACGGGAAACGAGTGCGGCGTGGGAGGACGCTCCACCGAACGCGGTCAGAATTCCCTTGGCGACTTTCATGCCGCGAAGGTCTTCCGGGCTCGTTTCCTTACGGACGAGCACCAGCTGGACATCGTTGTTGGCATTCCACTGAGCTTCGGCATCGGAAGCGTGGAACACGATCTGTCCGGTGGCCGCACCAGGACCAGCATTGATCCCTTTCGCCAGCAGACGCTCTTCCTTCTGGGCAGCGGCCTTGGCAGCCGGGTTGAAGATCGGCTGGAGCAGCTGGTTCAGGTCGTCGGCAGGAATTCGACGCTTCTGCAGAGCCGTCTTTTCATCAATCAGACCTTCGCGAACAAGGTCAACGGCGATGCGAACAGCAGCGAAACCGGTTCGCTTGGCGTTACGGGTCTGGAGCATCCAGACCTTGCCCTGCTGCACGGTGAACTCGATGTCCTGGACTTCCTTGTAGTGGTTTTCCAGCTTCTTGCCGATCTCGGTCAGTTCCTTGAACGCAGCAGGGTTGTCCTTCTCCAGGGACTCTTCCACGCGTTTGGGAGTACGAGTCCCGGCCACGACGTCTTCGCCCTGTGCGTTGATCAGGTAGTCGCCGCAGAAGCCTGGCGTTCCATCGGAGCAGTTGCGGGTGAGGCCCACGCCGGTGGCACAATCGTCACCGAGGTTACCGAACACCATGGCCTGCACGTTGACGGCTGTTCCCCAGTTGTGAGGAATGCCGTACTGGCGGCGGTAAACGACAGCTCGGTCGTTCATCCAGCTGCCAAACACAGCCCCAATGCAGCCCCACAGCTGTTCCATGGGATCGGTCGGGAACTCAACGCCAGCTTCCTTCTTAATGACAGCCTTGAACTGCGCAACAATCTCTTTAATGGCTTCGACAGAGAGATCTTTCTCGTGCTCCACACCAGCCTTGTGCAGGTGCTTTTCGAGGATGTCTTCAAAGAAGTCGGGATCGGTCTTCTTCTGTGGCTTCAGCTCCAGAACCACGTCGCCGTACATCTGAATCAGGCGGCGATAAGAGTCCCAGGCAAAGTGCTCATTGCCGGACTTCTTAATCAGTGCGGCAACGGTGGTTTCGTTGAGACCGATGTTGAGAACGGTGTCCATCATGCCCGGCATCGATTCACGGGCACCGGAGCGGCAGGACAGCAGCAGCGGGTTTTCGCTGCAGCCAAACTTCATGCCCATCACCTTTTCGGTGTTGTCCAATGCGGCATTCACCTGATCCCGCAGTTCAGCAGGATAAGTGTTGTTGTTGTCTGTGTAGTAGTTACAGACTTCGGTCCCGATGGTGAAACCGGCCGGAACGGGAAGACCGATGAGGTTCATTTCGGCGAGGTTGGCACCCTTGCCACCGAGCTCGTTCTTCATCTTGGCGGATGCTTCCGCCTTGCCACCACCAAAGGAATAGACGTACTTGTTCGACATGAGTGAACCCTTCCTCACCGTCGGTCAGACGGTCTTCGTCGGGAGGTCAAAAATGGGGCAGTCGGATGGCAGGGCGAACGTTCATCCCCAGCGCAGACCCCGACCGCAGTTGAGTCTCTAACTCGTGAAGGGCGGAAGCTAACAGCCTCGGAATGGATGTTCAAGCGAGCACTCCCCCACATCAACAGCCACTGATGGTCCGGGCCAGACAGGCAAGCAGGGCAAACCAATCCCAGTTGACCGTTGCCTCAATTCCACCCCGCAAAGGACATCGCACGCTGGATTCCCAGCCGTGATAACGGCCACTCCGCCGCACTGGCGGATGACAGTCCGGACGGCACGCGGTAGACTGTCGATCAGCCCCCGCTGATGCTTCCTCCCTCCCCGGAATCTGCATATGCCCGCCTCCTCACGTTCATTCTCTCCCTGGATTCTCCTGCCCGCTTTGCTCCTCGGTTCGACTCTCTGGGCCGCTGCCGCAGACACAACGCCTGCGAGCGATCCGGCAGAAAAGCCAGACACCACCGGCACAGCCGCCGGGAAATCGGACGCAGCAGCGACTACTCCCGGTTCCGTCGAGGAAGGGCATTCGGCTCACGGAGAAGTCTTCAACGAAGGCCCCCGGCAGGCAGCCTATCTGATGGCAGGGACTGGGAACGTCCATTTCCCGGCCACCTGCAAGACCCCGGAAGTGCAGCAGTTCATCGATCAGGGCGTCGGACAACTGCACGGCTTCTGGTACTTCGAATCCGAACGCTCCTTCCGTCAGGCCGCCGCCCTCGATCCCGAGTGCGCCATCGCCTACTGGGGGATGGCCATGTCCAACCGCGACAACGAAAAGCGGGCGCGGGGCTTCATGGACGAAGCAGTGAAACGCAAAGGCAAGGCGACAACCCGCGAGCAACGTTACATCGATGCCTGGGCGACCTTCTTCAAGGAACCGGACAAGGCAAAGAAGGAAGACAAAGACCGCGAGAAGAATCGTCGGCAAGCCCTCGTCAAAGCGTACGAAAACATTCTGCACGAGTTCCCCGATGACCTCGAAGCCAAGGCATTCCTCTCACTGGCCATTTACGAAAACAAAGCCAAGGGTATTCCCATCAGCAGTTACTTCGCGACCGATGCCCTGATGCGCGATGTGCTGGATGTGAACCCGATGCATCCGGTCCATCATTTTCGCATTCACCTGTGGGACTACGAGAAGCCCGAACGCGCTCTGGACTCGGCTGCCCTGTGCGGAACCTCCGCTCCAGCCATCGCCCACATGTGGCATATGCCCGGACACACCTACTCCCGCCTGCATCGTTATCACGACGCCGTCTGGCAGCAGGAAGCTTCCGCCCGCGTGGACCATGCTCACATGATGCGGGACCGCGTGCTGCCCGATCAAATTCACAACTTCGCCCACAACAACGAGTGGCTGATCCGCAATCTCATTCACATCGGCGACTCGCAGCGGGCCATGGATCTCGCTCAAAACATGTGCGATCTCCCCCGGCACCCGAAATACAACACCGGAGAAAAGAAGGGGAGTGCTTACTACGGTCGGCTGAGACTGTTCGAAGTCCTCGAAGAATTTGAACTGTGGAAAGACGCACTGCGGCTCGTCGAGACGCGATACCTCGAACCAACCGAAAAAGTTGACGAGCAGCGCAAGCGAACGAGGCTGCAAGCCCTCGCCAATTTCCGGCTGGGCCGTATCGACGAAGGAACCGCATTACTGAATGAGGTTCGCGAGCAACTCGCCAAGGTCACGGCCGATGAACTCGCCGCAGTCACTGAAGCCGAAGAGAAAGTCCGCCAGAAACACCAGCCCGGCAAAGAGGCAAAGGACGCATCCCCTCCGGCAGTGCCCGTAGCAGAAGCATCCGACAAAAAAGAAGGCTGCGAGGACAACAAGCCAGCCGACGATGCAGAGCCCGCCGACAAGCCCGACTCAGTTGAGGCCGACACCAAGAGCGAAGAGAAAAAGGACAACAAGCCGGAAGACGATCCTCTCAAGAAAGAACTGAAGGCAGCCGCTGACAAAGCCCGCAAGACGTTCGCCACCGACAAGCGTCAACTGGAACAGCTGCAGCACGAACTTGAAGGTCATGCGGCCATGGCAAAGGAGGATTACCCAGCGGCGCTGGAGCAATTCAAGAAAGTCAGCCGCCTCCCGAAATGGATGCTCGCCGAAGCCCAGTGGCTGGCCGGGGAGAAAGACAAAGCCCTGACCACCCTCCGCAACGACCTCAAGGACGGCAAAGGCGAAGTCCTGCCGCTCGCCCGGTTGATCCCCAGACTCTGGGAATCGGACAAGCAAGACGAAGCCAAAGCGAAGTTCGAAGAACTGCGTGCCATCTCTGCAAAAGCCACGCTCTCCCAACGCCCCTTCCAACCTCTCGCTCCCATTGCTCAGGCGATGGAGTACCCGGAAGACTGGCGTTTGCCTTTCACCCATCCCGCTGACTTCGGCGAACGTCCCGCACTCGATGAGCTCGGCCCGTTCCGCTGGTCCCCTTCAACAGCCCCGGAATGGGAACTCCTCGACCACCTCGGGAAGCCGCATCGCCTCGCCGATTACAAGGGGCGACCTGTTGTTGTCATCTTTTACCTGGGCTACGGCTGCCTGCATTGCGCTCAGCAGTTGCAGGCCTTCGGCCCCATGACGGAAGAGTTCCGCAAAGCAGGCATCGACCTGATCGCCATCAGCACCGATCCGATGGTCGACTTGAATTCATCCCACGAAAACTACGACAAAGGTGAGTTTCCGTTCCCGCTCGTTTCCAATGCCGATCTCGACATCTTCAAGAAGTACCGCTGCTACGACGACTTCGAAAAGGACACGCTGCACGGCACGTTCGTCATTGATCCTCAAGGCAAGATTCGCTGGCAGGACATCAGCTACGAGCCCTTCATGGATGCCAAATTCGTGCTAGGCGAAGCCCAGCGGCTCCTGCAACTCGATGCCGCCACCACCGCAGAACAGCCCGCCGCAGTCTCCAGCCGTACGCCATAACCACGTGCAGCGAGCGGAGCGGCATCGGCCTTTCCGTTGGAGCACTGATCCTGCCGTCACTTACCCGCCGCGTTGCTGTGAATAAACCTGCTGCAGCAGGTCTTCGACCGTTTTGAATTTGCCTTTGGCTTTGACAGCCTGCTCGATCTTGTCGCGGGCATCGGACTGCGAGTGCCCCAGCGCCATCAGGGCTTCGTAGCCTTCGTTAAGGACATCGCGGTCCGTTCGCTTCTCGCTCGGAACAGCATCTTCGATCAGCAGGGCGAACTTCGCCATTTTACGACGCAGCTTGGCCACAATCCGCTCGGCCACGGCAGGTCCGATGCCGGGCAGGGTCGCAAGCATTTTGTTGTCCTGCTCTTCAATGGCCGTCGCCACTTCGTGCACCGGGCGAACCATCGCCTGCAGGGCCTTCTTGACGCCCACACCGTCGACCTGGCAGATCAGTTCAAAGAACTCGCGTTCCGCCTGATGCAGGAACCCCACCAGTCGGGGAACCATGCGGCCCCCTTTCTGCGGATTCCCGTCGATGTACTCAATCGTCATCAGGGTGACGTTCTGATCCGCCTTCGATTGCAACTGCCGCCGAACAAAGTCCGGAATCAACACCTGATACTCAAACGCCCCCACTTCGAGGTACGCCTCAGTCACATCAAGGCGACGCAGAATCCCGGTAATCTTGGTGATCATCTCGGCTCCGTCCGAACTGACCCGGCGAATGGGCAGGCCAGTCAGCCCGCCACGATCATTCACGTGGGATTCTAGTGCTCTGTCAAAGATGAAACGTTGGGTGCCACGGCTCTGTGAGCCGTGCCGGTGCCTGAACTCGCGACGTCTTTCCGCAATTGAAAACCATTCTGCGTGTCACACTGGTCACAGACCAGCGGCACGCACCCCGTACTCAACTGGTGAAACGCCCTAAACCGTGGTCATCAGCTGGAACGGATCAGCCAGCAGGTTGCACAGGGTGGCGACGAAGCGGGCGGCGTCGGCTCCGTTGATCACGCGGTGATCATAGGAGAGGCTCAGCGGCAGCATCAGGCGTTCCACCACTTTGCCATCCACCAGCTTCAATTCCGTCTGACCGCGGCTCATCCCCAGAATGCAGACTTCCGGGTAATTGACGATCGGAGTAAAGCCGATCCCGCCAATTCCACCCAGGTTGGTCACGGTGCAGGTCGCTCCCTGCATATCATCCATGCCCAGCTTACGGTCGCGTGCCTTGGTCGCCAGTTCGGTGATGTCGGCCGCAATCTGCAGAATGCTCTTCTTGTCACAGCCTTTCACAACCGGAACCACAAGACCGTTGGGCGTGTCGACCGCACAGCCAATGTTGAAGAACTTCTTCAGCACGATTTCGTTGGTTTCGGGATCGAGGCTGGAATTAAACTTCGGGTAGGCCTGCAGACAGGTTGCCAGTGCTTTCATCACGATCGCGGTCATGGTGACCTTGGGACCGTTCTTGCCAATTCCGGCGCCAAATCGCTTGCGGGCCGCTTCGAGATCGGTGATATCGGCGAGGTCGTACTGCGTGACATGCGGAATCACATTCCAGCTGACCGTCAGGTTCTCAGCCGAGACGCGGGCAATCTTGTTCATCGCCTGACGTTCAACATCACCATACTTTGAGAAGTCCGGCAGTGGCGGGGCAGAAATTCCGCCACCCGAGACTGCAACGGCTGTGGGCCGGCTGGTCGTCGTCAAACCCTGCAGCCGTTCGCGTACAAAGGTCTGCACATCTTCGGCCGTGATCCGTCCGCCTCGACCAGAACCTCGCACCTGAGACAAGTCGACTCCCAATTCGCGAGCCATGCGGCGGGTCGAAGGGGCCGCTGGAACAGGAGCGCCGGATGAACTGCTGTCCGCACCACGCGATCCGTTGTTCGCAGCGGGAGCAGGCACAATCGTTCCTGTCTTCACATTGGAAGCAGCAGGAGCCGCACTGGCTGCCGGAGCCTGGGCAGGGGCTGCAGGAGCGGGAACGGCGGCGCCGGCACCAGCTTCGATTTCCAGAACCGGGGCCCCAATCTCGATGGTGTCACCTTCTTTGACCAGCACCTTCACCACTGTCCCGGCGATCGGGCAGGGGAGTTCCATCACGGCTTTTTCGGTTTCCAGTTCCATCACCACCTGCTCGGCGGTCAGAACGTCACCTTCCTTCACGATGATTTCGGCCACATCAGCCGACTTCACTCCTTCACCCAGGGCAGGCAAATTGAACGTGACACGTCCACCACCACTTGCAGCTGCAGCAGGAGCCGCTGGTGCCGCAGCGGGAGCAGGTTCGGCTGGAGCAGGCCTGGTTTCGGGCGCAGCGGCCGCCGGGGCCAGAGCTTCACTGGGAGCCGCAGCCTTGGCCGCGCCAGCTGCTGCAACAAGAATCAGAGGCTGACCAACGGGCACCGACTGACCTTGAGAGACCAAGACCTTCTCGATGGTGCCGCCGATGTCGATGGGCAACTCGATGACCGCTTTGTCGGTCTCCAGTTCCATCACAATCTGTCCCGGCTCAACGGTGTCACCAGCAGAGACAAGAATCTCCGCGATGTCCGCCTCGTTGACACCTTCACCGATACTCGGAAGTTTGAATTCTTGACTCATTGCTGGCTATGACTTTCTGCGGTTCCCTGCAATGTTCGACCCAGTCTGTCCGGGTCGCTGCTGGCGCCATGCTGTGGAAAACCGGATGATAGTAGACATTGGAAGCGGGGAGTAGCGACATTCCCCACGGAGACAGGTCAGCAAACATCGATCCGTTCGACAAGGCGTCAGGCGGAACAACCGCTCTTGGCCCACTTTCCCTGTCGGCATAACATCCCACTGGCGTTACTTTCAGGGAGGAATGAATGATCCGTCAACTGGTTGCTGTCATCACGTTGTGTTGTGGACTATCGGCTGCACAAGGGGCACCGATTGAACTGTCCGAACCATTTACGCAGTCCCGTCCGCTCCTGACCCGGTCTGAAGTCCGAACAACTGGCAAGGTGTTCGCACTCAACGCCAAAGGGCAGTCCGAGCCTCTCGATCTTTCCGCCACCGCAGTATTGCAGTTCCGTTCACGCCGATTGGCGCCGTCCGGTCGCGATGCGGCCGCTCTCCGTGAAGCCCGCGAATTCGAAATCGCCCAACTGGACACCACCGTCGCCGGCCACCAGACACGGACGCAGCTGCCCGCGCAGCTCAAACGAGTCGTGACCACCGGGCAACGCGACGGACTCCTGAATTATTGTCCACAAGTCCTGATGACGCGAGAAGCCCTGGACCTTCTCGATATGCCAGGCGATCCCCTCGCCTTGATCGCCATGCTGCCTCAGGATTCCGTAGAAACGGGGGCCACGTGGGCCGCTCCCGACTGGGCCGGACAGATGCTCGCAGGAATCGACACCGCAGACGCAGTGAAATGCGATTGCACATTAACATCCGCGAACGATCAACAGGTCGTCATTTCCATTCAGGCAACCGTCTCAGGACAACGACTCGGCTCGGCCTCCACAGTTACCGTTACGGGGACGATGCACTTCAGTCCTGTCGGGAAGTTCATCTCCGGGGCGTCGCTCACCTACGCCGTGAAATCCGAAGTCGGCACCATCAATCCAGGACTCGAGGCCCAGATCGTCGTCAACATCACGCGACAGATTGCCCCCGAACCGGGCCTGTTGACGGACGAATACATTGCCAGCCTCCCTCTGGAGCCCAATCCGGCCGCTCTGGAACTGGTATTTGACGCAATCCCGTGGGGACTCCGACTGCTCCACGATCGTTCCTGGCACCTGTTTCAGGCGGTCTACGAAGGCCAGCATCCTGTCGCCATTTTGCGGCTGATGAACTCCGGCAGCCTGATCTGCCAGTGCAACATTGCTCCCGTGACCGCCGCTCAGCCCGGCCAACGTACCCCACCCGAGCAGTTTGAACAGGACATTTCTCAGTCCCTTGGAAGTCGCCTGCAAAAACTCAGTGAACAGGAAGAAATCCCACTGGAAAACGGTCGGTTTCTGTACCGAGTTGTGGCCGAAGGAGAAGTCGAGCTGAAGGGGGACGACAAAACTCTCAAACTCCCCATGAACTGGATCTACTACCTCAGCACGAATGCGGATGGACGGCAGACCTCGTTTGTCTTCGCCGTTGAGCCACATCTCCGAGAGACACTCGCCGATCGCGACCGCCAGCTGATGATGCGACTGTCATACTTTGGCATTCCCAAATAGCGAGACGCCGGGGCGCAGACATCCTGATCCCTACAGGCACACTGACCGCTGCAAACGTTCATCGCGCTGCGCGGTCGAAACGGGCAGCCTTCCAGCCGCGTTTTTGATAGAGCATCAACAAAAACAGCCCGCAATCAGAGATTGCGGGCTGTTTCGTTGGCAAGTGACCCCATGGGGATTCGAACCCCAGTTCGCGGACTGAAAATCCGCTGTCCTAGGCCTCTAGACGATGGGGCCAACGAGTGCGTAGGGTATGTACTCATTCGGCATTGTCAAGTCGGTCAGCTGAGCAATTCCTCGATTCAGACAATGGCCAACGGTGAGTCGTTCGCCTCTATTTGTTCCGGCTTCGAAAGTCCCTTCCATTCCGATGTCCCAACCACCAGACCAAGTGGACGCAGTGATTGTCGGGCAGGGGCTCGCCGGAACCTCGCTCGCATGGTGTTTTTTGCGGCGAGGAGCCCGCATCCTTGTCATCGATCGCGCTGAACCGTTCACCGCATCGCGAGTGGCTCCGGGGCTCATCACCCCCATCACCGGCAAGCGTCTCAAACGGTCCTGGCAGTGGACAGAATTCTGGCCCGCCGCCCGAGACTTTTATCGATCGCTGGAAATCACCACCGAAACACAATTTTTGCATCTTCGTCCTGCCCTTCGTCTGTTTCTCAGTGCCGCTGAGCGCGAACAGTTCCAGCAACAGCTCGAACAAGGAGAATTCGCCGGACTCGAAGTTCAGGACATTGCACCCAATTCGCTGCCAGGACTCGCTGCCCCCTGGGGAGGATTCGAGATGCAACCTGCTGGCAATCTTAATGTTGCCGCATTTCTCCAGGCCTCCGCCAAAGTCTTTTCTGCTGACGCTCACCGCTGGGAAGGGACGCTCGCGTATGACCAGATCGATCTGGAAACCCGCACCATTCGCATCGCCGGACACTCCGTCCAGACCACACACCTCATTTTCTGCGAGGGATGGAAGGGGAGTCAGAATCCATGGTTACGTCAGGTTCCCTTCCGCCCGGCGAAAGGGGAACTGCTGCGTGTGCACATCCCCGGGTGGAGTGAACAACGAACCGTCCACGCCGGAAAATGGCTCGCTCCCGTCACAACGGACCAGTACTGGGCCGGCTCCACGTACGAATGGAATCAACTCGACTGCAGCCCCACTGAACAGGGACGCAGCGACATCCTGCATGGAATCGACCGGTTCCTTGTAAAGCCTGCTCAGATTCTTGAACACGTCGCCGGCGTGCGGCCCGCCGTCAGCGACAGCCACCCGGTGATCGGCCGGCATCCCGAAATCCCTTGGTTCGGATTCTTGAACGGACTGGGAACCAAGGGTGTGCTACACGCCCCCTTAATGGCGCAACGTCTTTGTGAATTGCTCCTTGAGGGCACTGAGCCTCCTCCCGAAGTGAGCTTGAGCCGCTGGTAAACGGCTCTGTGTCCCACCGCTCGCGGACTCTCCGGTTTCGCTGCGCTCGTGCGTCAGACGGCCACTGACTGGTAGTGCCGATCATGCAGCGCCGTTGAGATTCGACAACACCCGCACAACCGGCATAACCGGTCCCACCAACCGGCTCTGATGCCATCATGTGGGCAAACTTAAGCGCTTCTTGCAGTTCCACGCATCTTTTCGGAAACGTGTGGTAGGGTTGCAACACAGCATGGGCAATATACACACATTGCGTGGCATAGGTATTGCTCATTCCGAATCGAGTTACCTCCATCAACAGTTGTCACATGTTCGATCTGCATCCAGCGACGCTTGTTCTCATTCTGGCCGTGGGGCTGTTCACAGCCGTGGCAGCCGTGTGGGATACGCGCACCAGACGAATCCCCAACTTTCTGACCCTACCTATGTTCGGTCTGGGCTGGGTATTCCAGATTGTGATGTCCGTGATGTACGGCTGGGAACACCTTGCATCGGCGTTCCTGGGCTTTCTCGTCGGCTTTGGAATTCTGTTTGTCCTCTGGTTCGTCGGTAGCGGCGGGGCCGGAGACGTGAAACTGATGGGGGCACTCAGCGTGTGGCTGGGCTTCCAGCTCACTCTGTACGTGCTGTTCATCAGCATTCTGGCCGTGCTGGCCGGAACCGTCGGCATCGTCATTTACTCGCTGATGACTCGCGGCGTGCGAGACACCAAGAAGCGATATGTCGGAACGGGAAAGACCCCCGCCGGACAGAAGCAGCAATCCGAAACTCAGCAGGCCAAGCAGGGTCGCCGGTTTATGGCATTCGCCACTCCCGTGGCCCTCGCCACCTGGGCTGTGCTGCTGTGGAAGGCGCCGACCCTCAACGTCACGCCCGATGTGAAGGCTCCTGGAAACATTCCTGCTGCCGTTCAGCCTGAGTAATTGAAAAGCGGAACATGTACGTCCAACACACCACAACTCGACCTTCCCGAAAGCGACGCGGGCTCCTCACCATGGAGCTTGTGATGGTGCTTCCCATCCTGATGTTCATGCTGATGGGACTGTTCGAGTTTTCCTTCCTGTTCCTGGCGCAGGGCGAGTTGGAAGAAGCGGCACAGTCCGGTGCCCGCCTCGCAACTCTGCAAAGCGTGCAGGAAGAGGACGTGATCGCCGAAGTCCAGCGTTCATTGCCCGATCGGCTGGCACAGAGCGTTTCCGTTCGCGCGTTCCTGGGGGAGCACTCGGGCGACGAAGTCATTGTCATCGTCCGCGTCCCATCGCGAGCCGCAGCGCCGGATCTGCTGTGGGCCATCGGATATTCGCTCGAAGGACGTTCCGTCACCGCGGAAACAAGAATGGCCAAAGAGTAGCCACAACTGATCCACTGAACTTTGCACAGAGACATCACTACCCGGGGCACCACTGGAGCCCACAAGTCACTGGAGTTGAATCGTGAGACGCCTATCACCCGCCATGTTGACCATGCTGATGCTGGGAGCGATTGGATTGCTCGTGGCCATGTACTTTGGAAAAAAGCTGCTCTTCGCCAAGGTCGAAGTGCCACAGGAGCGCATTGAAAATGTGCCCATGGCCCTCTCGGATCTGAAGGCCGGCACGAAGATCACCGATGCTCACATCGCCACCGGTCGTTCGCTCGCCTCCAAGCTCACTCGCGACACCGTGCGGACCAGCCGCATCGTCGTGGGCCGCGTCGTGAAGAACGACATCAAGGCTGCTGAACCCATCAGCACCTTCGACCTGTATCCCGCTGGCGAAGGACCTCCACCGGAAGTTTCGCCCGGTATGCGAGCCATCACGCTCAACCTTCCCGCTCCCATGGTACGTCCAGGCGGGTACGTGGACATTCACTTCACCCCCAGTCAGATGCCGGACCAGGCTCTTACCGGCGGAACGACACTCACCCTCCTCAAGGGCGTGAAGGTTCTGGAAGTCGATGGCAATCGAAACTCTGGCCTCAGCACCAATGGCGACAACGCACGCGTGAGCCTCGAAGTCAGCGTCGAACAGGCCAACATTCTCTTGCTCGTGAAAGACAAGGGAGAACTCAACCTGATTTACACTCCCGATGGTGCTGGTGATGGACTTGTCAGCCTTTCAGACGAAGACCGCGCCACACTGGACGAAATCCTCGGACTCAAGAAGCCCGATCGCGAAGAAGAAGCCAAGCCCTTTGTGACGGAAGTCTACAGCGGTGCCGGTCGTCGACTGCAGCAATTCCGGGACGGCAAGCGAGCAGACCTCTACGCCATCGAACGCCACGACTACTTCCTCCGCAACCAGTCCGCCACTCAAGGAATCTGGGGGGGCAATGGATACGGTGGGTATGGCGGCTTTGGCTACGGAACCGTTGGCGATCGTCCCGCTCCACTCTCCAACTACGGCGGCTACTACTCCGTGCCCAGCAATGGGGGCGGAGCCTCTGGTCCCGCAGGAGGTCCCGGCATGGATCTCGGTGGCGACGGAAACTAGGCGTCAAGGATTTTCTCGCTCCTCCGGCCACATGGCCGGGGAGCGTCTTTGTTAGCTCACTTTGTACAGGAATCATTCAGTGCTCGCGTTGCGACGACAACCTGATGCGTCTCGCTCGCTCCTTCGCCGGGGCAGCATGCTGCCTGCGCTGGCAATTTCCTTGCTGGTCGTCGGCAGTTGCCTCGCGCTCGTGCTGGACAGCCTCTGGCTGAAAATGGCTCGCCGAGAACTGCAAACCGCCGCCGATGCTGCTGTCCTGGCGGCCGCCGGAGAACTGGCCAGCGACGAACTCCTGAAAGTTGACCCCGACCGCGAATTGCTGGCCCTCAGAGCCCGCAAAGTGGCGGCAAATGTCGCAGCCCTGAATCGCGCTGCCGGAAAACAGGTTTTCGTCGACCCGCTCATTGGAGAAGACGTACGGTTGGGACGCATTACCCAGCACGAAAATGGAACAGCCGTGTTTCTGGAAACAGATCAGAATCCAACGGCTGTCGTCCTGCTCGCACATTGTGGCCGAGCCCAGGGAAATCCAGTCTCACTGTTCTTTCCACATCTGACGGGCGAACCCACCGGCGATGTCACCTGCCGGGCCGAAGCGTCCATCAACAACCAGGTCTACGGAGTCCGCCCGCTGGACAACGCACCCGTCCCCGCCTTGCCCCTGGCCATTCTGGAATCACATTCCGATCCACGTCGGCTGGAAACCTGGGCCCTGCAAATCGAAGCTCGCCGCGGACAGGATCGCTACCGCTTCAATGCCGAAACCGGAGAAGTCGAACGGGGCCAGGATGGCATCCCGGAAATCGTGCTGCACAGCACTCCTCCCGGGAGCGAAGAAGAAGAGGAACAGCGAGGAAACGTGCAGATTGTTGACCTGGGAACAAACCTGCAACTGCAGCAGGTGCAGCGACAGATCACTCACGGCTGGTCGTGGCGTGACCTGCAGGACCTGGGCACCGAACTGCGACTGGACCAGGGGCCCGTTCAACTTCGCAGTTGCGAACGAATTGAGAACACCTTGAATCACAGCCTGCAGGAAATGATCGGCAAGAGCCGCATCGTCCTCCTGTACTCCGCCACAGGTCCTGGTGGCCCGAATGGCGTGACATCCGCTGAGATTTCCCGGCTGGTTGCCGGACGCATCATGGATGTGAAGTCCGGTCAGCAGACATTGGAAATGGTTCTGCAACCTACCGTCATTAATACTCGTCTGGCGTTGGTCAACGAAGATCCGTTCGCCAGCTCCACTCAATTTCAAAACCAATACATTCGTCGACTGTCGCTGACAAACTAGGGAACGGCGAGTGCCCTCCCAGTTTCAGCACACCGAATTCAACCGTTGAGAACGCAGTTATGGTCGCCTTCTCGGACACAATTGACCCACCTCGTCACTTTCAGCAGCTCAAGACTCGTCTGCACCGGCAGATCGTCGATGCGATCGACATGTCGAAGGCCGGGGAAATCGGTGATCAGGAATTCCGGCGACAGCTGGAAGCACTGGCCGACCACCTTGTCTCCCGGCCAGAGAACGGAATGTCCGCCGAGGACCGTCCCCGCATGGTTCGGGAACTCCTCGACGAGATCTACGGATTCGGCCCCATTCAACACCTGATGGACGACCCGTCCGTGAGCGACGTGCTCGTCAACGGGGCCGACTCAGTGTTCGTTGAACGTCACGGGATTCTGGAACGTACCGACGTTCGATTCGCGGACAACGACCACCTGATGCACTTCATTCAGCGAATTGTCGGTCAGGCTGGTCGGCGTATCGACGAAGTCTCGCCGATGGTCGATGCCAAACTCGCCGATGGTTCTCGTCTGCACGCCGTGATTCCACCACTGGCTCTGCGTGGTCCCACGTTGTCCATTCGCCGTTTCAAAACCGACATCGTCGAGTTTGAAGACATGGTGCAAATGGGAACGCTCGCCCCCGAGATGGCCGACTTCCTGATCCACGCTGTCCGTTCGCGAATGAACATTCTGCTTTCCGGCGGTACAGGTGCCGGTAAGACGACGATGCTCAACAACCTCGGCCGCTTCATCCCCGCCTCCGAACGTGTCATCACGATCGAGGAAACCGCGGAATTGCAGTTGCAGCAGGCCGACGTCGTGGGACTGGAAACACGTATGCCCAACGTCGAAGGGAAGGGAATCATCACGCAGCGCGATCTGCTGAGAAACTCGCTGCGTATGCGTCCCGACCGCATTATCGTCGGCGAAGCTCGTGGAACTGAAGTGCTCGACATGCTCCAGGCCATGAACACCGGTCACGACGGGTCGATGAGCACAGTCCACGCCAACGAAACACGCGATGCTCTGCATCGACTTGAACTGATGATCGCGCTCTCCGGAGCCGAACTCCCCACCAGCGTGTCCCGACAGTACATCGCTTCGGCCATCCAGCTGTTCGTCCACGTCGCCCGTCTGAGCAGCGGGGAACGTAAAGTGATGCGAATCTCCGAATTGACCGGCGTCACCAACGGCGAGTTCGATATCGAAGACATCTTCATCTTCCGTACCGCCGGAATCGACAGTCGAGGCAAAGTGCTGGGAGCGTTTTACGCTACCGGTTACGAACCTCAGTGCCTGCGACGCATGGCGTCCAAGGGCTTCGACCTCAACCCGCGTATGTTTGCCGCTCGTGAACTGAAAACCGGCAGCGGTTCCGTACACGATTAGTTTCACACGATCATCGCTGCCACACATTGATCCGTTGACAGGCTTCACCACTGAGTATCCCCATGGACACGCCAGTAATTTCACAGCACACCGACTTTTCCGGGATCCTCCGGGAACGCGAATCCTACGCCAGTGAGAACGACGAGTCCGTCGGTAATCAGATCAACGGCTGGTTCGACCGACTGATGCTCCAGTGCGGCTGGGGAGTATCTCCCGAAATTGTGCTGCTGCTGTCGGTCTTCTTTGCAGTCATCGTCGGTGGACTCGTCTTCGTGATCCAGGAGGACCTGCTCGCCACATCGCTGGCCGGAATGCTGGGCTTTCTGGGCCCGTTCCTCGTCGCCATGTTTGCCCGCGGCCGCCGACAACAGAAGATGTCACAGCAGCTGCCTCCAATGATCGAAGAACTCGCCCGTGCCGCCAAGACCGGACGCAGTCTTGAGAACTGCCTCGCGCTGGTCGCCAACGATACACCCGCTCCACTGGGCCCCGAAATGCAGTTCTGCACCCGCAAGCTGAACCTTGGGCTCAACATTGAAGATGCCATGCTGGACCTGCCACGCCGCACAGGGGTCGTGGCCACCAGCCTGCTGGCAACCGCACTGGGCGTTCACCGCCAGAACGGGGGAGACCTCGTGAAGGTGCTCGAACGACTGGCGGAAACCATGCGTGACCGTCTGCAGTTCCAGGGACGCCTGCGAGCAGCGACCGCCGCCAGTCGTGCGACGGCCGTGCTGATGATTCTGCTCCCTCCGGCAATTCTGGCCTTCTTCATCTTCCGCGACCCCGAATATCTGACCAAGTTGTTGCAGTCCACCTGGGGCTGGCGAATGACGATCACGGCATTTTTCCTGGAGTTCATCGGAGCCATCTTTGTCTGGCGCATCCTCAAGGGAAGTGAACAGTCATAAGTCTCGACCTGATCACTCTTGCCCGGCAGTCATGCTCCTTACGTTGAATTCACGAGCTGAATCATGAACACCACTCAACAACTCATTCTGTTCGTCGGTATTGGCGTCGCCGTGGCGGTGTACGTCGTCTGGAAGATCGTGCAGTCCCGAATGGGCGCTCGTCCTTCACGCCCCGAACCCAAAATGCGTCCGCCCGGAACCTCGCGTCCCCCCGAGTCAGAATCCAGCGATTCACTCGCTCAGACGCCCAGGCAGCCTGCCGAGGCCCCCAAGCCGACGGAAGAGCCAGCCAAGGCCCAGCCACAACCGGTTCTCGCCGCAACCCAGTCGACCACCGACGACGAGTTCGAAGAGTTTCCTTACGCCGACAAGAGCGACTACGTCTTTGGCCCCATCACTCCAGTGCTGGCCGCCATGGCTCCTGCTTCTGAACAGGCTCGCAGCAAAGAAACCCGCGACCTGCGAAACGCCGGCTTCTACAGCCCGCATGCCTGGCAGAACTTCAGTGCCTATCGTTACCTCGCCATCATGCTGCCCATCGTGGCTTGCGGATTGCTGCTGGTCATTGCCCCGGAGAGTCTGGAAGCATGGCTGATGATCAGCCTGATTGCCCTCCCGTTCGCCGGCTGGGCTCTTCCCGGCATTTACATTCAGAACAAGGCACAAACCCGTCGGCAGAAGATCGCCAACGGGATGCCCGACATGCTCGACCTGCTCAACATGTGCGTCAGCCAGGGCATGACAATGCCGCGTTCACTGCAGCGTGTTTCCCGTGACATCGCTCCCGTCTATCCGGATCTCGCCAAGGAACTGAAGATCGTCACGGAACAAGCTCGCGTTGGCTCACTGGAACAGGCGCTGATTAACTTCAGCAGCCGCGTCGACGTCCCGGAAGTCCACTCCCTGACATCACTGCTTGCCCAGACCGAACGACTCGGCACCAGCGTCTCGAACGCACTGGAAGATTACAGCGACAGCATCCGCACAACGATGCGGCAGCGGGCCGACGAAAAGGCCAACTCGGCGGCGTTCAAGCTGCTGTTCCCCACCGTGTTCTGTCTGATGCCCGCCGTGTATCTGTTCCTGATGGGCCCGGCCGTGGTCCAGCTATCCGAGTTCTACGAAACGGGTATCGAAGCACTCGACACGTCAGCCGCCGTGGACGTTCTGAACAACGGAAATTAATCCCGGGCTGGCTTCAGCTGAAGAGTCCGTCCCGAGCTGAGGCCAAACCAAAAACAAGTCGAGCCGACAGGAGCAATCCCGTCGGCTCGACTTGTTTTCATGACGTGTCACCGCATCGTCCATTGACGGGTGACGACAAGACGCAAGCGGCTTGTGCGGCTGTTACGCCATGTTGCCTGAAGCTATTCCTTGTTCGCAGGTGCAGCCGGAACCAATGGAGCTTCAAGCGGTGCCTCGAGCGGGGCTTCCACAGGCTGCTGGGCGTGACCGACGATATCACTCATCGAGTACAAATCGTCCACCTGCAGCAACTCTGCAAGGTCGACAGTGGCCTGCCACTGGTCACCCAGCGCCGTCAGATATTCAGTCACAGCCGTCGCCAGCGTTTGCTGTGACACCACCACCTGCGCAAAGTCCACATCGCCACCCGCCTGTCGGAATCGCTCGTATACGCCGCGGTAGACACGCACCTGATCGTTGAGCACATCGCGACGGTAACTTTCAGCAACAACCTTGCTCGTCGCATAACGGTTGTGGGCATCCGCCAGCGAAGCCAACAGACCATTGCGAACGTTTGTTAACGTCTGATTCGCCTGCGTCAGCTGAGCATGTGCCGACGAGATATTGCCTTCGTTTCGATTGTAAATCGGCAACGGAAAACCAACCTGAATATTCGACGCGAAGTTGTTCAGTGGAGTCGTGTCATCGTGCTGGAACGTGCCGTACATCGTGATGTTCGGAATGGGCGTCACTTCCTGCAACTGGACGTTGTAACAGGCGCCGGAGATTCGAGCCCGTGCAGCAGACAGATCCGTATGCTGACTCAACAGAAACGCGGCGGCCGCATCATAGTCCACCTGCGGAACAGCCATCTCCACAGAACCGCGAACCACATGACGCTGCATCTGCGGCAACCCGGTTGAGGCCGCCAATTTCCGCCAGGCCGCCTGCAACCCGTTCTCTGCCCGCACCACACCATTGCGAGCCTGAACCGCAAACACCCGCAGCTGCAATGGTTCATAAGGAGCCGCTTCACCGGCGGCGACCAGATCGATTTGAGCCTGATACACCTCAGCCGAGAGCCGAGAAATCGCCTGGGCAAACTTTAACTGTTCCTGCGCGACCAGCACGCTGAAGTAGCCGCGTCGCACATCACTCGCCAACGCCACCCGAGCCTTTCGCAAATCCTGCTCGGCGGCCCGCATGCTCATCAACGCAGAACTCTGCGCGAGCGACAGTTTCCCGGCGGTCACGAATTCCTGAGTCACGAACACACCGTTGTAACCAGCCGTGTTCGCCGTACCGAGTGAATCTCCTTCGTAGCCGACGGTCGGGTTCGGATACAGGCCCGCCTGAACCATGGCTCCCCGCCGGTTCTCAACCTCAGCCGCTGCCTGCTGCACCACCGGACTGTACTGCAAAGCCAGACTTTGAAGTTCACCCAGTCCAAACGACTCGCTGCTTTCCGATGTGCGAATGAAAACATCCGGCACTTCTGGGAACATCGCCTGCAGAGTCGAACGACGGGCTTCCGGCGTCTGGCTGGCATCAAACGGAGGCAACTTCAGCGGCGCAGCAGTTGCGCCCGGAAGTTCGGTGGGCACCGCAAAACGCTGGCCCTCGGGAGCAGCGGCCTGTTCCGCGGATTCCTCCGGCTTGGGCTCTTCGGTCGAAACCTCATGAGCAGCCGCTGTGATATCAGCAGGGTGCGAGGCTTGACCTAAAAACTGGTAGAAGCATGTCTGGGCACCCGACCGGCACCCCAGCATCATGCACAACGCGACAAGCGCACCCCATCCATGGTTGCGATGGCAACGAAACATCTCTTCACCTCCGTGTGAGCGGACTGCTTCCTGGCGGTTCGCTGGAGATGGAATCGGTTGCACAAGCCGCACGAGTTAACCGCCGGCGCGACCGCCGCATTCGAATGCACAGTTCCACGAAGAACATTTCGTACGATCATTGCGGCATGACTCATGCATGCAATGAGAGGAACCGGACTAGTCGACACAACCGGACTCCCGGACTCCTCAGAACCACCGGCACCTCGAACAGTGCAGGGGAGCCGACCGGGGCGAGAGTGCAAGAACTCTCTACGGAAAACTTAGCCGAACAGCTCCCGAAACTTCTCAATCGTCTGGCGTGCCGCAGCATCAGAGTCCGGCCAGGGGAATGCCTCGGCAGAAGCATACCCCTGATAGTTCATCTCCCGCAGTGCCTGAGCAATGGGCGCGTAATCCAGATGCCCGCAACCGGCGGGTCGGCGATTGGAATCCACAAAGTGCACATGCCCAATGTGCGCTCCACCTTCGCGCAGTGCAGCCGCCAAGTCCTGCTCCTCAATGTTCATGTGAAACAGGTCGGCCAGCAGCTTTACATTCGCCACGCCGGACGATTCCAGCAACTTCACGCCGGCGGCCACGGTCACACACAAATTGGTCTCATACCGATTGAGTGGCTCATACAGCAGCGGTACCGCGTGTCGAGCCGCATGCCGCCCCAAGTCATGCAGAGCCTCCACGAGATAAGAGAGGGCCAGTTCCTGAGGAACCTGTTCTGAATAGCGTCCCTGCATGGAACCAATGATCGCCGGGGCACCAAACTCGCCCCCGAAATCGATCATCTCCCGGATGAACTGCCGAGCCCGTTCTCGCACTGCCGCGTCCTCGGCAGTCAGACTCAGCTTATGGATCACCATCCCGGCCCCAGTCCCCACCGCAGCCACGGGAATCCCAATCTCATCGACAAGCCGCCGCAGTTCGCTGCGATCGACAGCATCAGGCCCGGGAAAGAACAACTCAACGGCGTCGTAGCCAAGGTCCTTGGCACGCTGCATCGACCCAGCCAGATCATCCCAATAAACGAACGGACCACCACGGGCCTGGGTGACGAGTGAAATCGTGACGGCTGATTGAATCATGTGTCGAGCGCTGCGCAAAGGTGATCATGGCTACGAAATCAGCCTTCACCATAATGCGAGGCTCAGGCTCTGAACAGCCTGCACGCATTCTGCCTAGCGAACCGTAACCTGATTGGGGGCCAACTCACCATCAGCGGCTGCAGCCTGACTGCTCAGATCCTTCAACAGAGCGGCATTGGCATCCATCGTCTGACGCAGTTGAACATACTGCAGGTTCAGCTCGTGCCGCAGCTGATCGACTTCGGCGAGTACAGCATCCCGCTGGAATTCCAGCCGTCGAACCGTTGCCACCAGTCCGTCAATCACTTCCTGAGAAGCCCCCGCAGGTGCGTCCGCGTCACCATTCAGCTCAGCCAGCCGCTGATCCAGACTCTTCTGGGATTCGACGATCTGGTTGTTCAGAGTCTCCAGCAGTTCCTTTTGCCCTTCCAGCTTGCGGGTGGCAATGAGCATCTGGCCTTCGAGATCAGCAAACGTGTGCAACCAGCCCGATGGAATCGAATCGCGAACCCGGTAGGCTCCAGCCACCCACGCCTGTTCTTCACCAGGGTAGGGCGTCCGGGCCAGTTGAGCCGTTGAGTTGTCCACATTCAGGGCCGCCAGCTTGAACTGCCCGACGAATTCTGAAGACTGTCCTCCGATCAGCGAGAACAAAAAGACTTCCGGAAGCGGCTTCTGCTGAGCCTGTTCCTTCTGCCCTAACCCTGATCCAGAGCCCACACTCAACTGAACCATTCCACTGCGACCAGCAGGTTGAGAATTCTGCGACGTCCAGGCATCCCCCCAGGCGTGTTGCTCACGAGCAATCTCTTCTTCCAAAGTCAGAACCTTGCGCAGTTCCTTCGCCCGAGTCTCAGAACTTTCGGCGACCGAAGCCTGAGCAGTCTCCAGGGCCTTGCGCCACTTGCTGCGAACATCCAGCAGCATTGTGGTCAACACAAACGCAGCGACGATGACGGGGACGGCCAGCCACAAAAATGCTTTGCCGAGCTTGTGCATCAGAAACTCCCGGGGGAACAGTCCGCAATAGCGTCAATGCCCCGATGTGTGAGCGCATAGACAAACGTGAGTCACAAGAACTCCTCTTCTTTCGGATCGACGAAAACCGGGCACATCCTCAGTTTCGTTCCGCCAGCGCAATCGACCTCTGGCAACTGGCCGTTAAGAAGATGGATTATGCCGATAGTACGATGGCCGCCGGGGCGGGTCAAGAATTGTCTATTGGGTCGTGATGCGAATTCCCGGGCCATTGGCGAAACCGTCCATGTGATTCGCACCTCCCGGATACGCAAAAGGGCGAGCCACACGCGTGACTCGCCCTCAATGTTCACATGCCTCACTGACAACCGTCAGTTGGCCAGGCAGTCCAGGGCGACGCGAGCCGCTTCTCGAACTTCAGGCACATCGTTCGCAGCAACCTGCTCCAGTGCCCCTCGAGCCGGAGCAGCGGCGGCACCCAGCCCCCCGAGACTCAAGGCCGCAACGGCCCGGACATTCAACGAGTCATCCTTGAGAGACTTCGTCAAAGCAGAGACAGCCAGATCCTGATGGGGTCCCACAGCAACGCCCAGGGCCGATACCGCAAAAGCTCGCTCTGCCGGATCCTGGCTCGTTGAGGCCGTGATCAGACACGCCACCGATTCCGCATCATGAGGTGTGATCTCAAGCAGAGCTTCGGCAGCATGCAAGCTCACGAGTCCTCGTTTGGAATCACGCAGTGTCCGCAGTTCTGGAGCCGCATCCATTGCTTCGGGGCCAACGCCACGCAACAGGTAGCACACCAGCTTGGCAACTTCCGGATTCGGATGGAACACCAGCAGCCGCAACGTTTTGACCGAGTCCCAGGCATCGTGCTTGATCACCCGCAGTGTCGCTGCGGCATGAGCCCGCACCACCGGATCGGCATCATCCAGAAGAATTCGCACGGCAAGATCGGCCGTCGCAGCCGCTTCTCCTCGTTCCGCCAGTTCGGCCAGGGCCGCCAGCCGGGTTGCCGAATTCTCGTCACCCAACTGATCAACGATCGGATACAGCTCGGGGGCCAGTTCCGGACAAAGTCGCTCAATGGAAGTCCGCGTCCAGGTCACATCCGAAGTCGCCGATGCGGTTCGAACTCGGGAATCCGACTCCGCTGTCGCCGCCCAGGCTGGCAGATTCTCACCTGCGTCGACCGCTGGCGTCGAGGGTTCTGCAGATTGAGCGATCACCTGTGACCACACATTCGGTGCATCGGACTGCCCCACCTCTGTTTCCACGGGAGCCGCCGCCATCGCGAATGGCGAGCTCAGATCCACGGGAGATTCTTTTTCCATTGGAGGAGCGAACGGGGCGTCCTCAAACGAGTCATCCGCAAGTGCAGTGTCGGCAAACGCAGCGTCCGCCAGCACAGGGACCTCAAGCGGAGCATCCTCGCTCTGCGCCTCATCTTCCAGTCGAGCCCAAAGGGCTGTCTTGGGCGTCGCGGCCTTGTCAATGGCCTCCTCGGACTCGCTGGGCGAGGATTTCTCCTTGGCCCAGTTTCCCTTGCTGGCGAACGCTTTGTTCGCATCCTCGGGGAACACATCCGCATCAAATGGCGATGCAGCCTGCGGCTTTTCCGCGATGGACTTCGGGGCCGAGTGTTCTTCAGTGACCGCAACCGCAGCCTCGGTCGATTTTGAAGTCCCAGCCGGTACCACTTCGACAGTCCACTCAGCCTCTGCCGGAGCAGCAGGCGGGACTTTCGGAGCAGCAGCCGGGGCGGTCTTTGATGCAGAAGTGGCAGCAGCAGCCTTCCGCGGTTGTTCTGTCAACGACCATTCGGGCAACTCGGACTTCGCCTCCGCCACGGCAGATGCTTCAGGGGAATCCGAACCGTCTTTCGCAGGCGTCACTTCCGGCAACTCTGATTTTTCGGCCGTCGATGCTGATCGCACTGACTCATCCAGCAGCAGTTCCTTCCGCAACTCTTCCCAGTTGCTCGGAAACTCCACCGGCTTTCCTGATGGCTCGATCGCTGTTCCTGGAGCCGGTGCCGTTGCAGTAGAGGCGATGGCGGGAGCCTTGGCTTCGACCGCATCCGTCTGCTGAGCCGGAGTCTTGACGACCGCTGGAGTCCCCTTCGTCTCCGGGACGCCCTTCGGCTTGCTCCTGGCCACTGCGTGTTGTCGGCTGAGATCACTGGGCTTGAGCGGCCGAGCCTTGGCAGCAGACGCAGCTTCCGACTCTTGATCGAAACCATCTGCCGCCTGCACCATCCGCTGACTGGCATCGCCAGTCTGACCGTGTCGTGACGACGTAAACAGCCCCGGTC
Organism: Planctomycetaceae bacterium; assembly: GCA_020426515.1. Taxonomy (GTDB): domain Bacteria; phylum Planctomycetota; class Planctomycetia; order Planctomycetales; family Planctomycetaceae; genus JACKHO01. The sequence continues at coordinate 43,249 of JAGQPW010000020.1, forward strand.
CGTTGGCACAGCCAGAAGCAAAGGCCAGAGGTGCTGCCACCCACAGAGCCAAGCGCTGATACTTTCGCATTGATTTCCCCCCCAATGAGAATCTCCCCATTCCCCAATGGAAAGACTCTGCCAGACAACGTTCGTGAGAACCGACCGGCGTGAATATGTGCGCAACCGGAGCAAAGCATCGTTCACTCCGTCCCGGTTCTTATCGACGGGGGGGTTGCTCCATCTGTAAAGAATGCCCGGAAATCAGCGGTCCTGAGGTTCTTTCGGATGGTGCGAAGCTCCGCAATTTCGCTGACGGGCGTCAAATCTCGTGCAGTTTCCCCAAATTGCACAACGGGGGAGATCTCCGCATCTGGCGGAACCTGACAAGAATTCCATGCTTGCCTGTTGATGCGTCAGGCGACCCGAAACTACAGTAGGACTTAAGCAACACCTGTTGTCTCGCCTCCGGCCGCTCCCAGCAGCCGAATGCCGTGCCCACTCTCCTTCCTCTGGTGCACACATGTTTCGGAACATCCTCAAGTTCGTACTTGGTCTTGTCGCCATCGGCGCCTGTTGGGGCGCGTGGTATGTCGTATACCGGGACTCCGTTGTTCGTTCCGCTGTTCCGGATGCCTCGCGGCCACTGGAAACGCTGGCTGTCGAAGTCATGCGGGCCAGAGAAGAGCCACTGGAGGAACGAATCACTCTCGTCGGCAGCCTGAATCCCATTGCCGAAACCGAAGTCCGTGCCCGCGTGAGTGGCTATCTGATCGAGCAACCTCACGAAGTCGGGACTCGCGTTTCCGCCGGGGATGTCCTGATCCGCCTCGATGCCCGGGACCAGCAGGAAATGGTCTCCCGCTTCGAAGCCAGCCTCAAAGTGGCGCAGGCCCAATTGCGGTCACAACAGGCCGAACAGGATCAGGCGGAGAAGAATGTCGAACGTCAGCGTCGACTCGCTGACGAAGGGGCTGGAACGCTACAGCAACTGGAAGCAGCCCAGGCCGCTCTGACCATCGCCCTCGCTCAGGTTGAGTTGCAAAGCGCCCGCGTGTCAGAAGCCATGGCCAATCTCGAACAGGCCCGCATCGCCCTGAAGGACTTTGAGCTCACCTCGCCAATTTCCGGCTTTGTCTCCGCCCGTTATGTTCAGGCTGGCGACCTCGCCAAACCTGATGTCCCCTTGTTGCGGGTCATCAGTCTGGCCACAGTGCAGACGAACGCCCATGTTGTCGAAAAGGACTATCGCAAGATCCAGCTCGGCCAACAGGCCGATGTCACGATCGATGCCTATCCCGGGACGATCTTCAAGGGGATCGTGAAACAGATTGCCCCGGCACTCGATCCAAACACCCGCACAGCCGAGATTCGCCTCGACGTCGAAAATCCCAAGTACCTGCTCAAGCCCGGCATGTACGCGCGGGTCTCATTGCGGTCACAACTCTCTCACAGCAGTCTGGCTGTTCCGCTCTCCAGCGTTCTGGACGACGGAGAACGAACCAGCGTGATGACAGTGGAGGGGACTCCCCCCGTTGTCCGACGGCACCCCATCACGCTCGGCGTCACCGATGGACATGCCGTTGAAGTCCTGGAAGGTCTCTGGGCCAACGCCAAGGTCATCACACTGGGCAACCGCATCGCCCGCGAAGGACAAGAGGTTAAGGTCATCGAAGTGGACTGGCCCGAACAACTCGCGTCGATCGACGAGTCCGAAGGCATCCCCTCCACATCGGATCCTTAAGCCGCAACCAAGCCGGTCTCTGCCGGCCCCGGGAACGCTCCCCGGAGCAACGTACTCGCCAGAATTCCCTTACTGGGGGCGGCCAAGAGCCGTCAGGTCGCCATGTCACTTCCCCGCCTCGCTGTGAGTCGCCCCGTGACCACCCTGATGGGGTGCATCATTGTCGCCCTGCTGGGATGGGTTTCGCTGACGGAATTGCCCGTCGACCTGATGCCCAGTCTCGAATTCCCCACGGTCACGGTCACCACACTCTATCCTGGCGCCGGTCCGGAAGAAGTGGAAACACTGATCACCCGTCCGCTCGAGCAGACACTCAGTTCGGTCAATGGCTTCGAACGCATCTCCAGTAACAGCTTCGAAGGGAGCTCGTCCGTCAGACTGCAGTTTCGCTGGGGCACCAATCTCGACAGTGCCGTCGACGAAATGCGACAGGCCATCGACAAGGTCCGCAACGACTTTCCCAACGGTGTCGAAGCCCCCACGATGCGGCGTTACGACGCCAACGATTCGCCAATTCTCTACCTTGGCCTGAACAGCGACCTCCCGGTCACCCAACTCACCCGAATTGCCGAACGTGCCATCCTCCCGCGGCTCGAACGACTCGATGGCGTCGCCCGCGTCAGCATGCGAGGCGACATTCGCCGCGAAATCCAGGTCGACATCGACCGGGCACGGCTGGAATCGCTCGGCATGGGCATTAACGAAGTGGTCACCGCATTACAGCGGGGCAATGTCTCCCAACCGGCGGGAGACTTTGAAGAAGGCAACGTCCACCGGCTGATTCGCAGCCGCAGTGAATTTGTCGCCACCGAAGACATTCGCAACCTGGTCATTCGCACCAGCGGCGATGCCGTTGTTCGCGTGCGGGATGTCGCCCAGGTCATCGACGGGCACGAACGCATCACCCAGCGAACCCGCACCAACGGGCTGCCGGGCATCATGGTCTACATCTTCCAACAGGCAGGCGCCAACACGATTGATGTCAGCGATGCCGTCCAGCGCGAACTGGTCGATCTCAACAAAGAACTCCGCAATGCCGAACTGGTCATCCGGCTCGACAAGTCGATCTTCATTCGGCAGTCCATCCAGAACATCCGCGTTTCGGCCATTCTCGGAATGGGACTGGCCATGCTCATTCTGGTGCTGTTCCTGCGCAGTTTCCGCAGCACCATCATCATTGGCATCTCCATGCCGCTCTCGGTCATGGCGGCGTTCGTGCTGATCTACTTCCGAGGCTACAGCCTCAATATGGTTTCGTTCGGCGGCCTCGCACTCGGGATCGGAATGCTGGTCGACAATTCAATTGTCGTTCTCGAAAGCATTTTCCGAAAACGCGAAGACGGGCGAAACGCAATCGATGCGGCCATCGAAGGGACCGAAGAAGTCTCCGGGGCCATCGTCGCCAGCACGTTGACCACGCTCATCGTGTTCCTGCCGCTGGCCTTCATCTCTGGCGTCACTGGAGTGCTGCTGCATCAGTTGGCGTTTGTCGTCTGCTGTTCCATGGTCTGCTCGCTGTTCGTCAGTCTGTCGCTCACTCCCGTGTTGGCAGCCTACTGGCTGGGACGGCATCAGGGCGAACAAACAAACATCCTGTTGCGAATCCCCGAATGGATCTTTGGCAAAGTCGAAGGCCTCTACAGCTATTGCCTGCGCGGCTTTCTGCGATTTCCCGAATTCGCCGGCTTCGCGGTTGTCTGTCTGTTCTGCGCCACACTGGGACTGATCCCCCGCGTCGGAACCGACTTTCTTCCCAAAACGGATGACGGCCGACTCGGCATCACCGGCGTCATGGCTCCCGGAATTCAGCTCAACACACTCGATCGGCAGACGAAGATCATCGAAGAGGCCATCGCCGAATACATTCCCGAACGGGAAACGCTCTCCGTCTTCATTGGCGACAAAGCCGAAGAAGGTGAAGACTGGAACGAATGCCGGGCGATCCTGCAGCTCAAGCCACGGGCCGAACGAACCGCGACCACCGAAGAAATTCGCAAACGTTTCGCAAAACAGCTCGGCCCCATCGCCGGAATGCGCGTTCGCAGCCGCGTCTACAGCAGCCTGCCGCTGTTCCGCGCCTTCAGTTCCCAAGGCGACAACATTGCCGTCCTGATTCGCGGACATGATCGCACCACGGCCGAACAGCTGGCCATGGCCGTCACCGACGCCATGAACTCGATCCACGGATTGATCAACGTCGAACTCCAGGCCAACGAAAAACGCCCGGAAGTCATCACCCGAATCGACCGCGCTAAAGCCAGTCAGCTGGGCGTTACCGTGCAGGACATCACCCAAGCTCTCGAAACAACCTTTCGTGGAGCGCGGGCCACCGTCTTTCGCGAAGACGGCGATGAATTCGAAGTCGTCGTGCGGCTGCAGGAAGTGGACCGTTCGCAGCAAAGCGACCTCGATCAGGTCGGCATTGCCACAGCCGATGGCCGCCTGCTTCCCCTTGGCAACTTCGTTTCCTATCAATCCGGCGATGCTCCACTGGCCATCAATCGTCTGGACCGTCAGCGCGTCGTCGTTGTCACGGCGGCGTCGGAAGGGCGGGATCTGGGAGCAATCATTCAGGATCTCGAAGCGGCGTTGTCGCGGGTTCCTGTCCCGATGGGCTTCAGCATCGAAATCGGCGGTGACTGGGAAGAACAGACCGAGAGCTTCGCCATGCTCGTCAAAGGATTCATCCTGGCCATCGTTCTGATGTACATGGTCATGGCTTCCCAGTTCGAATCCCTGCGCGACCCCCTGCTGATTCTTCTCACCCTCCCTATTGCCGCGGTCGGTGTGCTGCTGGTCCTCGTGTTCTGGGACACCACCCTGAACGTGCAATCCTTCATCGGCCTGATCGTCCTCGCGGGCGTGGTGGTCAACAACGCGATCGTGCTCGTCGATTACTTCAATCAACTCAAACGCGCGGAACCTCAAACCGAACAGACCCTACTCATTCAGCGAGCCTCGGTCCGCCGCTTCCGTCCCATCGTGATGACCACACTCACCACCGTCCTGGGAATGCTCCCGGTCGCTTTGGCACTGGGTGAAGGAAGCGAACTCCAGGCCCCCATGGCCCGAGTTGTTATCGGCGGACTGGTCTCCGGCACGATCATCACACTCGTCGCCATCCCCGTCGTCCTCCGACTGCTCGCCCCTGCGCCAGCCTCTCCCCCGCCAGTCTCTCAACCGCAACATCCTGCGGCGATGACTCAGCCAGCCAAAACCTGAAGCCTGAGCCTTCA
>JAGQPW010000020.1:48306-50204 GCA_020426515.1 Planctomycetaceae bacterium
CTCTCCCCCGCCAGTCTCTCAACCGCAACATCCTGCGGCGATGACTCAGCCAGCCAAAACCTGAAGCCTGAGCCTTCGTTGAGAGCCGGTCCTGAGTTGTCCCTGAGGATTCCCTCGACACCTCAAGGCGGCCGCAGCCAGCGAAACGTCCATCGCTTGACGCCGTCCCTCTCTGCAAGCACGCGCGATCGCCACACGCCGGCGAACCGCTCTTGACCTCTTCTCAGGAAACGGGCTAGAAGCAGCCACCCGTCCGGCAGAGTACGGACCATTCACTGCTGCGCGGGCATTCCCCACGAATTCGCCCCCGTCCGCGACCGGAGTTCACCTCATTCGGCCCGGAAAGTGAACCGATGAGTTTCTTACCTGCCGTTCGATCGTTCCGCCGACTCCTCTGGGGACTGCTTCTCACAAGCAGCCTCATCGTCCTTGAGTCCGCTGCCGCCGCCCAGTCTCCTGCGCTGACATCCACACCGCAAATCCAGGCCACTCCGGACCAGGACGATGCGACCCTGCACGATGTCTGCTTCGTCGGCAAGACGGGCTACGCAGTCGGTGATCGAGGCACCATCTGGAAGTCGACCGATGCCGGGCAGTCCTGGACCTTTGTCCCCATGTCGCCCGAAACAGCGGACGTCTCCTGGCGCAGCGTCTGCTTCCTGACGAACTTCGTCGGCTGGGTCGCCGGAGGCCGAGTCCGCCCCTATGAGCAGATTCCCGAAGGGGTGCTGTACGTCACCCAGGATGGCGGAACCACGTGGGAGCCGCTGACCGATCAGTTGCCCTACCTCAAAACGATTCGCATGTTCGACCTGGAGTCGGGCGCTGCGCTCGCAGAACCTTCGCGCAAGTATCCCTCCGGACTGCTGCAAACTTCCGATGGTGGCCGCACCTGGACCGCCGGCAATGCCACCCGAACCGTCCACTGGAATGCCGCCGCGTTCGTCGCCCCCGATGCCGGAATTCTCGTCGGTCCATTGGGCGAGAAGGCCGGTGTTGCCCGTGGACAGATCGTTCCGCCCACGTTGCCAGCCTCGGGCCTTCGCAACATTCATGGCGTTTCCGCCGACCGCTCAGGCCGCTGCTGGATCGCCGGAGATGGAGCCCTGCTGCTCACCAGCGACAATGCGGGAGCCTCCTGGGGACCTCCGGAAACAACACTTCCGGCCGCACTGGCCGACTTCATGCGGTTTCAAACAGTCACTCAGCAGGGAACGCACGTCTGGGTGGCGGGCTCGCCGGGCTCCATTATCTGGCACTCTGCTGACTCTGGAACAAGCTGGGATGTCCAGCGAACGGGGGACCCCAATCCCATCCACGCCATACAGTTCAGCAGCGAATCCACCGGCTGCGCGGTCGGCAGTCTCGGTCGCATCAGCATCACGCAAGATGGCGGGGCCACATGGACCACCACGCGTGGCCAGAATCGGCGACTCGCCTTGCTGGCACTCCACGCGCATCCCGAACGTATGTCAATCCCGCTCATCGCTCGACAGGCCAGCGAAGAGGGCTACCGCTGCGGCGTCTCACTGTTCAGTCGGCAGGATGTTGGTCCCGATGCCCACACGGCACAAGGGCAGGGGATTGAACTCCACAGCGTCGTGCAGTCGGCAGGTGGCAACGAAATCGTGACCGGCTGGAGGCTCCCTCTCGCTGTTCCCGGGATTGCCCGGCAACGTGACCGCCTGCTCGAAGACTGGTCTCTGCTGACCGACCGGCGCTTTGCCGAAGTCGTCCTCACCGAACTCGTCGGACAGATCCGCATGTGGCGACCGTCCGCCATCGTGGTCGACGAACCGCTGCCCGACGATGCCGCCTCACTGTTCCTGCGACAGGCCATCGAAGCCGCGATCGCTCAAGCTGCCGATCCGGCAGCATTCCCGGCACAAGCCAAGGCT
>JAGQPW010000210.1 GCA_020426515.1 Planctomycetaceae bacterium
GCTCTCGCGCAATCCAAGAGCGCTGAGAAGAATCGGATGAGAGTACTTGATCCGAGCAGGGTTACGAAGACAAAATGGTCAGAGTCTTTGTCGAAATTCGTTCCAGTCTTGAAATCACGCCACGCATCAACGATGGCACTCTTGAAGTCGTCATCTGAATAACTGACTGCGAACGACCGCTTGACCTGTCCAATGAGCCGCTGCCGTTGGCCAGCGGACGACTCCCCAACAATCAGGAAGTCGTCCGTGTTCCATCCCAGATGTTCGGTCTGAACATGAACCTCGACTACTTTGCAATTGGTGCAGATGGGTGGGATTCCCCGCACAAGCAGCAGCGCCAAAAAAGATGCGTTGGCATGTTGCTCGAAAAACGTGCCCGCTCCTCCAGTCGCTGCCGGACTTGATACTCGCTTCTTGCTAGCCTTGGCCTTGCTCATTCTGCGCGTTCATCCGGAAAAGACATGCACACTGCTTGCGGCGACGATTCGCCGACATTATCAACGATTATATACGAATCGGTAGCAGTTATTCGCCTCAAATGAGGTTCGACATCCGGGGGCGTCTGGGGCCTGTGATACCAATGACCACGAAAGTGACACCGATTGTTCGGCAGATGACCCTGATTGGACCCCGGAAATGGTACTGATGGAGCCGAAATCGAGTGGGGACAAGTATCTTGTGATACCGATTGCTGTTGCGAGCATATCTTACGACGCCTTCGCGGGGGCTGTTCGGGACTTTGATCAGGGTCACGCAGCGGGTTGTTGCGCGTGCTTTAACCGGTCAGCGGGCCGCATAAGTCCGCCTGGTCGTCAGTGGGTTCGTTCACAAGCCGAGCCAGAAACCGCAGTTGCTGCGGACGGTCGTGGCCGATGTCAAGAGCCGAAAGAAAGGAGATTGTGCCGACACCTGCACGCGAAAGTGTCAATGCGGTTTATTCCTCTTGCGACGCACTCTGGGCGTGGTATCTGCACCGCAATGCCTCGAAGTACATCTCTTCGAAGAACTTTCGGAGTGGACGACCATGCTCTTCGTGTTGGCCGATGACGAGATCTTTGTCGGAGTCCGTCAACCTACTGGTGAAAATCAACCACCCAAACAGGTGTGGCGTCGTCTGGGTCATTCTCTGTGGCAGAACCGACTCCGAGAGTTTTCTGGCCTTTTTATCGTCAGTCAGGAACGCCTGACCGGTCTTCTGAGCGAACGCAATCGAGGACAACTCGCCCTTGCTGAGTCGGCGTCTGTTTTCAAGAACTTCCACGGTCTGGAGGTCTGCGATATCGAGGCTGTAGGCCACGATCCTCTTTTGCTCGTTCTCTCGCCGCAATCGCTGCATCAGTTCCTGTTCTTCCGGAACGTGATTTGATCTGCGCTTATAGAGACATTCGTAAATCACAAACTCGGTACAGCAGAACGAGCAATTGGCTTCACGTGCTGCCGCATACAGGCGAAGGGACGACAACACGTTCCAGATCGAACAGGTGTCCGCCACATTCAGCGTATGGAATTGCGAGGGATCAATCGCCATGGGCCAATCCCTCCCCATACAACTCGGCGACGGAGTGCACCTCGTGCGGTGACACGAGCAGCATTTCCGCGAGTCGGCCTGCGGAAATCACGTCCTCGCGATAGGCGCGAAAGCAGAGGTCGACGTAGAAACTCGACAATCCGCGTTTCAGCATGTCGAGTTTTCGTGAACGAGATTTTGGCGATAGCGAATCGGGCAACTCTGCATCGACCTTTGCGTCCGCAGGGACTGCAACCGACCGCAACTCCGTGACCATCGCATCGGCAATCAATCCTGCATCTTTCAACGCAATTGCCAGTGCGGTCGTGCTCACCTTCAACTGGGAGGCCCATTCGAGAACCTTCTGAGTCGACCACACCTTCGGTTCTGGAATCCCTTGCAGAAATTCCGGGGGCATTAGAAATCGTGATGCAAACGCGTTGGCTCTGATCTCAGAGAGATTCCCCTTGTCCCAATTGGAGAATGACACGTTCATGTCACTCCCGTCATCGAGGATGGCATGGCCGGCTTCATGAGCGGCCGTAAAGCGCTGACGGTATATGTCCTCCGAAAAGTTGATCAGGAGACAAGGGCCGGCGGTCGGATGACGGACGAAAAGTCCGGAAATCTTGGAATTCGCCAGTTCCCGGCGGAACACGTGGAGACCAATCAACCGAAAGTCTCGAAAGACGTCGAGCCGGACTTCATTTGTCTGAAAACCAAGATGCAAACGGAGGGCCTTCGCTGCAGCCCAACCATGTTTCTTGTAGTGCGTGCCATGCTTGTTGAATGCGAACGGCGTCCGGTTGAGGACCGGGAGATTCTCCAACAGAAACTCCTCGCACTCGCACAGAAACAAGAACTCCTGAATTGCCCAGCGGTCGCTGGACACAAGTGCCTCTCCGTGCTTTCGGAACAGTGTCTCCGTCTGTTCGAATGGAGCGAGTTTTTCGTTCGACACGAAAAACTTGTAGTCGCACTTGTAGAAATCAGCGAGGATCAGAATGTGGTCGCCGGTTGGCTCACGACTGCCTTTCTCATACGCGACGAGTGTTTCAACAGGGATGCCTGTCCCAGCCGCCACGTCGTCGACGGTTGCCTGGAACTGCTCCCGGTACCGGAATAGTTTCGATCCAAGGATTGCGAGATCAAACGCCATGTTCCACCTCAATAACACTGCCGGTCGTTTCCGACGGCCCGGTCGAACAGATTCTGGTCCTCGTGGAGGTGGTACTTCAGATAGATTTCGAACTGTGATCTTGTGATGCGCCTGGTCATCCCGCCACCTCGACACGAATTCGCTCAAGCACGGTAACATTCAACGAAACAGCAAGTTCCCTCAGCTCAGCAGGAAGACGTGACTCAAGTACGAGGAGACAATTGATACGTGACGGAATCTGGTACCCGGAAACGCCACTCATTGCTGCCAAGAGAGCGCGGTACTTCACGATCTGAAACAGGCCTCTTTCGTAATCCGAGGGGAAGAGGTCCGAAAGCGAGGACTTCACCTCAACAGCAATACACGAATCGCCAGAGCGGAATAGAACGTCAATTTTGTCAAGGGTTGGCAAAACGTATTCGTCGATTACATCCCAATCATCTGTGGCCTGAACGAGTTCTGGGTGGGACAGTACATATGCCTTGAGCCGTCTATGCGATTCCGATTCTCCGCCCTTTCCAAAGTGTGGCGGAGTGTCTGGCGAACCGCTGCCTGAGACGACAAGTGGCGACAAACCGAGCGCCGACAACACATCATTCCATCGACTTCCGAATTCCGTAATGCGAACATGCTCCAGACGAGTCTTGTTCAATTTCTCTTGATGGCTCAGGTCAGGATACGATGGCCAGAACTCCTTGATTCCCTCGTCTGGAAGGCCAGCCAATGGTCCGGATTTGTTGACTACGAGACTTTGAATATGCGGGATTCGCTCGCCCCAGTCCCCTTCAATTCCTCGAAGCAGGTGCCCCATCTTTCCGAGAATGAATCCCATTCCGTGACCATGTCCGTCTCCGTGCTTGTTGAGTCGACCAATCCTCGAAGCGAGTTCGCTATAAGTGATCGGCGTGAGGAGCCCGTTTCGACGTTCGAAGACGAACTCGATTAGGCTTCTCAAACTTTCGCGTTCGAGACCAGTGTCAGATGTCATGGTGTCATGCCAAGCTTTTCGGAGAATCTCAGTCAATGATCGAAACGGAACTTGCTTGCCTCCAGGTAGTCTTCGCTCAGGTCCATCGCAATCCATTTGCGATCGAGACGTTCGGCTACTGCGCCCGTAGTGTTTGAGCCAGCGAATGGGTCAACAACCACGTCGCCAGGTTCCGTCAGGAAGTTGATGAAGAACTCGGGGAGCGCCGCGGGGAATCGAGCCGGGTGAATCTTGATACCGGCTTCTTTGCATCGCTTTGTGTACTGGTCGTTGGCAGCATTGTTGCCGACTTTGATGACGTCCTCAGGAATCGGTTCCTCTTCGATGACGTTGGGTGGAATCGAGCCCCCGGCTTCGATCTTGTCGAACCCAGCTCGGATGACGTGGCCTGAAGGACGCGTCGTTTCACGAACCTTCCTGGCATTGAGCCGCAGCATGTCTTTGCTGTAAGGCCGCAGGACGCCGAGATTCGATGCCTTCGGCCATTCCGTCTTGCTGAACCACCACACGTACTCAACCGAATCCTTGACGCGAATTCTGCGAACAGTCACCCACTCGGCAGGGGCCGGCATCTTGGCCGGGTTGTACCAGAACAATTCCTGAGCCAGGTGGAATCCAATTTCTTCTACCAACGCCACCATCAATTTGAAGTGGTAGATTGATCGCGTTGGGGTCCCCTTGTTGTAGCTGCCACCGATGTTCAAGACGAAACTGCCATCGTCAGCGAGAATACGCTGAATCTCGGATGCGAAGGGAAGAAACCAGTCGATGTATTCGTGCTTCTCCGCATTCCCGTACTCTTTCTTAAAGTGAAGAGCATACGGAGGCGACGTCACAACGAGATTGACCGAACCCGTTGGCACCTTCTTCAAGAGTTCCAATGAGTCACCGCAGTACGCGGCTCCCACATCGGTAACGTAGTAGGGATCAGCGTCACGAATCGATGGTGGTTTCTGGTCGGATCTGAACGGCAGTTTTGTCTGTCGTCCTTTTGTCCGTTTTTCTCTGGTAGGCATTTGATCTCCTGGGGATGTCGGTTGATCGAACGGCCACGATCAGGCGCGATCGTCCCCGCAACGTCAAGGCATGTTCAAGTTTTGGATTTCTCGATGAATGTCTCTAAGTCGTTCGGGCGAACTCCGAGCTCTGAGGCTCGGGCAATGATCGACCGAAACACTCGGCCTTCAAAAATGTCTCTCTGTGCCGGAGCAAAGCACCGACAAGCTGCCAGAAACGTGGTCCAGTCGAGGATAATCGTGGCCTTCACACCTCGCTGAGATGCCCACAGCAGGACGTCCGAGAAGTCGACTTCCTTCTGACGCGTGCTCAACCCAAGGAACGTCAGATTACATGTCCCGTGGTCGGCCACCGTTTTCTCAATGCTTGCTCGAACGTGAGGATCCGTGATCGGTTTATCTTTGATTTCAAACGCCATTTCGAATGTATCGGCTTCATCTTTGACAGCCACGTCGAGCGGCGCACGTCGATCGGGATCGTTGATGACTCCCACGACAACACGCTCTGGTCCGAAGACTGCGTCGAGAGCGCCAGCGGCACACGCTTGTGCTCGTCGACCGCCTTCTGACTCTGCTGAAACGTATTCTTG
>JAGQPW010000211.1 GCA_020426515.1 Planctomycetaceae bacterium
AGATGTTGTCCAGGCTGTGGATGTCACGTTGGCGATGCGGCCAACCTGTTCCGCTGGAGTCGTGAGACCTGGTTGAGCGCGAAAGCCTCGCAAGGCGAATGGATCACTTCGTCGCCAGTGGAACGCCAGTTGTTGCTGCAGGTCTCTGCCAACGAGGGAAACGTCCCGAACCACCAGTTCTCGAGGCGGCTCAAACGTCCGGTCTCGCGGCACTTCTGCGATTGAGGCCAAGGCTTGGGTGGTGTGTGCAGACACCACTGTCTCGGAGTCAATGAAGCCTTGCGAGGCTCATTGCTGTCCGCTGCGGCCCAATCTGGCATCGCTGGAGCAGTGTTCGACTGACTCAGCCTGTTTTCATCAGGTGGTCGAACGCACTTGCGTCAATCGTCGTGGAAAGTTTCAAGAGCTGAGGGGTGGGGTGAGCCGACGCGATGTTGCGTCTACTGCAACGGGTCCCCATCAGAGACGATGCGATGCGAGGGAAGATGGTCGCCTTCCAGTGGAAGGCGTCGTTCGAGGCGATCGACCGCATCGCCATAGGCCACTTCAGGCCAAGGCCCTTCTGAAAGATGCACGCCGTCGTAGGCGAGCAGCGTCCCTTTTTCGTAGTGCATGTTTTTGACGGCAGCCGTGTATTCAACAATGGCCCCGTAGTAGTGGCTCTCAGCGGCGGCGAGACGTCGCTGGGCATCGAGGACGAGATTCAATGGGGATTTGTCTGACTCGAAGGCCGCCTGCAGCGACTGCAGACGCTCACGGGCTGCTTCACGGCGATTGTAGACAGCTTGCAGCACCAGGTAGGCACGTTCCACATCGGCCAGGGAATTGCTGAGGTCATGGACAACGCGTAGTTCCTGCTCTCTCAGGAGTGCGCGTTCCCGCGCCAGCAGGAATTCCGCATTCCGAACACCGGCGTGCGCCTGACGGTTCCCGAACGGGAACGACAGTTCGACGCCCAACTGCGATTCCTGGAAGTCGCCGCTGACCAGATTCGACCAAGCAGAGGAGAAGCGGTCGGGATTGCTCTGGCTGATCAGATCATCTCCGAAGCCCCTCCAGCGCTGCAGGGCGACAACATCCAGTTCCGGCAACAGGAAGTTGCGGCTGGCAATCAGTTCCATTTCGCGTCGTTTGATCAGCCACTTCTGTCGGCGCAGCTCTGGTCGCTGCGTGAGTGCTTCGCTCAGGCTCATTTCCCAGTCGAACAGAATTGCTGCCCGCAACGGTTCATCCGCTGGACGGATGATCTTTCCGTCGTTCGCCGGCAGGCCCATCATGTACCGCAGCCGTCGCTCGGTGACATGGACACCGCCGGTTCCCCGAAACGTGCCGCCGCCGGAGCCGTTGTGCGTTCGTGTTCCATCGACCAGTCGGCCGGACAGCGCGTTTTCAACTTCTTCCTGGAAGCGATAGTACTGTTCGCGAGCCTCTGCTTCTTTATCGGCCTCACCTCCGACACGTCCACGCTCCGCAAGTGCCTGAACGCGTCGCCAGGTTTCCAGGGCGGAATCCCGAGCGGCAATTTTGGTATCCAGATCCCGGTACGCGAAATACAGGTCCCAGTACGCATTTTCGACGTCGCTGATGAAATCCCGGACCGCAATTTCGAAGTCGGCGATCGCGATGTCCGTGTTCGTCCGGGCGATTAGAATGCCGTTGTAGACGCCGGGGATGTTGCTGGTTCCGGCAATGCGACCGAAGTCGCTGCCAGCTCCACGCAGTAGCGATTGCCGGAATTCGGCTTCAAAGTTGGTATTCCACGCCGAGGGAAACTGATTCCCGGGTGCGTTGTTGCTGTCGTAATCGACGTTGTGACGTAGAGTGAACTCGCTGCCGAACGGAGTCCGCTTGTTGATCTGTGCCTGAAAGACGCTCGATTTCTGTTGCAACAGGCGAGTTCCGCCCCCGAAGAACACGTTGTTCAGGGCCCGGTCATTATTCTCGTAGTACAGGCTCGCAGCGAAGGTTGCATCAAAGGCACTCAGCGCTGCCTGCGGGCCAAAGCGAGGGTCCGCTTCCTGAATGGCCGGATCGAGGTGAGTTCGTGTACTTGCCGGGGAACGCAGAATGACGCCCCCAGCATCACGAAAAACCTTGGAGTTCTGCAGGGCGACGTGCAGGCACTCTTCGAATGGCATCTCCCAGTACTCGGGTGATGTTTCCGAAATCAGCGTAACTGGCCGAATGGTGGAGTGAGCGTCGGACTGGACCTCGCGATCCAGGTCCGGGTATTCAATCGCCGTCGCGGCAGCAATATAGGGTGTCGCCGAAGGAATCGTTCCGGACTGTTGGGAAGGGCACCCCATCAAGACCATTGAGAGCGCGCATGGGAGCCACATTAGCCCGGCTGCTGCGAGCCGGGAACGGCGCATCGTCGAAATTCGGAATGTTGGCTCGATCATCCGTTTGCCCTGTCGACCGGCAGAATCTGCCGGAGACATCGATTGTTCCGGCAGTAGGAGCACAGTCTGTCACTCGACATCGACCGTGGCTGATGAGGTGCTACATCAAAAGGCACGCAACCCGCATAATTGATATGACATGCGATGTCGCTGATTGCCGAAGCCTGCCGTATCCGCAAAGTTGCCTCAGGCTGCGCAGTTGTCACAGGTCTGCTGTTTTCTCCTGTCCTCCGGGTTGTTGAAACTTCTTGCTCGCCCATCGTAGGGGCGGGGCATATGTTGAATGTGTCTATGTCCATGTTGCCGGATGGCATCATGCGCGTGCTGCCTGCGGAATACCGCATGGGGTAGCCCAGTCAGATGCCGGAACTTTCATTGGAAGTTAGAACCAGATCGATGACGCCTCACGAACTTTCCGCGGAAGCGGTCACCGAACAAGCAGCAACTCAGCCGTCTCAGCCGAGCGGTAAACGGACGACCTACCTGCTGCCAGACGGCCGTCCGGATGCGTCTGTTCTGCAGGATCGCATGCCGCCTCATCTGCAGGTCTCCCGCGCTGCGATCATGCTGCTGGCGGCCAATGGGCTGATCTTCACGATTCTCAGTTACCTCCCCATCTGGCATACCGACGTGTGGGGACATCTCGCCTACGGTCGCTGGATTGTCGAGCACGGCGTTCCGCAATGGGAACCTCTGATGCCGCTGTCACGCGGCGTATCGTTTATCGATACGGCATGGCTGTCGCAGGTTGGCGGATTCGCGTTGTTTCAGAATTTTGGAACTGCGGGGCTGCAGTTTGCTTCAGCTGCGTCTGTGGCCATGGTGATGGGCCTGCTCTCGTGCGGGGTTTATCGTCGGACTGGGAATGTCTGGGCCAGTCTGCTGACGCTGTTCGCGTTCCTCGCGATCGACTCGCGACAGCTGGTCTTTAACCTGCAG
This sequence comes from Planctomycetaceae bacterium, assembly GCA_020426515.1. Lineage (GTDB taxonomy): Bacteria > Planctomycetota > Planctomycetia > Planctomycetales > Planctomycetaceae > JACKHO01. The sequence continues at coordinate 3,342 of JAGQPW010000211.1, forward strand.
ATGATCACGCGTCCGCAGCTGGCCGGAATGGCGTGTTTTGCCATCGTGTTCATGCTGGCGACTGCCCCGCGTTATCGTCAGTGGCACACTGTGGCCATTGCATTGACGTTTGCCCTGTGGGCCAACCTGCATGGTTCGTTTCCGGTGGGATTGCTGGTGCTGGGGACGCTCGCCGTCGGTCGATATGTCGACTTTTCCTGGCGCGCCCGGCATGCGCTGGCTGGCTTTCGCGATGCGACCTTTCGACGGCTGTTTGTTGCTGCTGAACTCGGAGCAGTGGCTGTATTGCTCAATCCATACGGTATTGGCATTTATGGTGAGGTCTTCGCCGTTGCGAACAACGTGAACCTGCGCGATCTCCTGGAGTGGGAACCACTCACCATGCGGATGTTTCAGGGACAATGTGCTGCGATTGCGGCCTTTGTGCTGGCCTGTCTGTATCGTGTCAGTCCGCGTCGGGTGACGACTGGAGAATTGTTGCTGCTGGTTGGATTCGGCCTGTTGGCTTTGTGGACTTCACGCATGATCGTCTGGTGGGGACCGCTCGCCGCCTATTACATGGGATTGCACACTGCGGCTGCATGGCGAGCACACGTCAAGCATGCTCCCCTTCCCTCCCGTCGGGCCGGTTTGAATACGGTTGTTGCCCTGGGACTGTCATGGATCTTCTTTGCCTACACACCGTTCGGAGTTCGGTTGCTGCATGGTGGTCCCAAGACGGCTGAAGAAGCCGCTCAGCGATTTCGCAAGACGGTGTCCCGAGACACTCCAGTGGAAATCACGGAGTGGCTGGTCGAGCATCCTCAACCTGGCCAGATCTTCAACAGCTATGAATGGGGCGACTACCTCATGTGGGCGGGGCCTCAGGATGCACAGCTGTTCGTGACGTCGCACGTTCACCTGATTCCGCCGGAAGTGTGGCGTGACTATCGCAACACGTCGTACGGATTGTCCGGCGACTGGGAACGACAGCTGGATCGCTACAGCGTGAACACCGTGATCATGGATAAGATGTCGCATCAGGGAATGATCGACGCCTTGCAGAAGAACGAACACTGGGAACGCGCTTACGAAGATCGCCTGGGAGCGGTTTTCGTGCGGCGTCACCCCATCGAGTAATCATTCATTCCAAACCGGATTCGGTAATGTCCGCTTCTCGTCTCAATCTCAAGATGTTTCTGGCCGTACAATTGTTTGTGCTGGCAGCCTTCGGCATTGCCTATGCCATTTCTCCATCGACTTCGCGTGAGGCATTGAAACGTGACCTGCTTCAGGTTGATACGTTCAAGCCTGTGCCGGTGCCACGTGTGGAGCCGCTGCGCATCGCGCGAAACTACAACCGCCCCGACTTTGTTTCTGACGAAGCTCTGGCCACCGTGTTGCAGCGGATTCAGCCTCGCTTTGATCGCCGGCACATGAAGCCCAATCATATCGAGCATGCACTGCGGACATGGGGTGTGAATGCCGAGTTTCAGAATCCCAATGCGGTCTCTGGAGCCGACATGTTGAAGTTCCTGACCGACACCGCAAGCTTTACCGATTCGTGGGGCGTGGAAGCGCGACCGTTGCTGGTCGAGAAGCCTCACGGGGTTTCGGTCCGTTATGGGCTCGTTCAGGGAGAGAGTGTGCATCACGACCACTGGCTGGCCAGTGTTACCGAAGCGGGAGCCCCTCTGAGTACTCCGATTTTCACTCCCGGCCGCCATGGCTGGACGCTCGGGGATGTGTTGCAGCAGTCCTTGCAGGACTTCCGGCTGGATGAGCGCGAAACCGAATGGACGGCGATGGCGTTCGGTTTGTGGATTTCACCAACCCGCGAATGGACAGGATCGGGCGGACGTCAGTATTCATTTGATCTCCTGGTCCATCGACTGGTGCGTGGACAGAAAGAAATTGGTGT
>JAGQPW010000212.1 GCA_020426515.1 Planctomycetaceae bacterium
GTCAGCCACGTTGACCCAGCGCTGCTAATGAAGACGAGTGACGACGTGGTCTGGGTTTTGGGATGTCCTCACTTGGCGGAAGATCTGTGGCGACGGGATGCAATGCGAAAACTGAACCGCATCGCTAGTGATGCGAAGGTGTGCGAAGCAAGCACATTCGACTACCGCGAAGTGTGGGGCATCCTTGAGTCAATCTATGATGATAGGTGGGAAGCATCCAATATCACCTTGTCCCCATTGGGATCAAAGCTGCAGGCAATTGGGGTTACGCTATTCTGTTTGCGACATTCAGATGTCCGCGTTCTCTTTTCTGTCCCCAAACAATATAACCGGAAGCAGTGGTCACACGGGGTTCGCGAATTGTGGCAAATCTCTTTTGGCAGCGGGCGAGAGTTTCTCTCCAATGTGCGTCGTGCTGGTGCGATTCAACTGCAGGGTTTTGAGACGTGAGAAACTATTCCGGCCACAACGTGTAGCTGGAACGGGTGAATTCCCGGTAGGTTGGCATGCGTTGAGCCCGATCCATAAGCCATCGCTCGCGAAACCACTCGAACACGTCCTCGGCACTTCTCTCGAAGAAGTCAATCTCCATGTCTTCGCCGCGAAGGTATTCACATGTATTCCGCGCCGTCGGAACAACGAAGACCTCCCTTTGCACCCCGTGATACAGGAGGTCTTGCTGCAATCCAGCGGCTTGAATGCACTTCTTCACAACTTCACGGCGGTTCCGGAATCCGCTTCCCCAAAGCTCGTTCTTTGCCGTAGGCACGAGCTTCTTGGTCGCAAACTCGTTCATTTCATCGTAGAGACCATTCAAGAACTGAAACTCTCCCGATCCGCGCGTGAAACCAACCGGCTCGAACATCTTGTCGGATCGGAATGTCAACCGGTTGTACAGTGAAGAGCGACCAAGAGCAGAAGTGGTTGTAATGAGCGCAACTTCCCCAGACCGTTCGGTCTGGCTGATCAACGCTTGTTGGCCGCCGTACTTCTCCTGAAATCGCGCAGTAACTTCGCGGCACGCGGCGAGCATTGCGATGAGCTTGCCGCAAAGCAGATACGAATACGGTGGCACTGCGCCGAGCACAAAGGCGTCGATGACATGATGGAGCCCCTTACGCCGTTGTTCTGAATTCCATCCGATCCAGTTGTCTCTTGGTGCGAGCGCGAATACGGGATCTCCAAGCCCAATCAATCCAATCAACTTGTTGTTTGACTGGTCGACTACGACATAGCGGAGGCGTCGTCCGTATCCCGAAGAAACGGGAATGGACCAGTGCAGACATGCGTAGCGGAACAACAGTTCTTCGATCGACCCAGGGAGCACTTCTACAAGTGCTGGAGAGATCGCACATGGATCGACTTCCTTTCCGTCAGCGATCCAATTCAGTAGCGCCGGTTCCTTGCGTCCAAGAGACTCTCTGGCCTTTTCACGCTTGTGGTCGACAGCCTCGGCATGTAGCTGGCGGAGCCAGTCTTTGTCGATCTCTTCGGGTAAGCTCAGTCGTCCTTTTCTGACTTGGAATCCCTGACGGCGGAGGGATTTCAGTATTCGGGCTCTCATGTCTCGTCGCTGATCGCCTGAGATTTCGGCAATCAGTTCGTCTCGATTCTTTCCACTTGTCGAGACACCGAGTTTGGCGGCGAGATTTCGGAGTTCCTCCAGTTTCAATGAATCAAGCATCGAAGCAATGCTGAACCGTCGGCAATCAGCAATCACCTCGACGAGCGCCTCTTTTTTTAGTCTGCCTCGATTGACCTCGCAACGATTAGCGACCTTTGCCAATTGCGGCATCGCCATCGCTGAAAGAATTGACAATCGAGTTCGCACAGCGAGACGTTCCCATTGTTATGTGGTGTCATTGGGTATTCATTGGACTGATGGCCGCGATTTGGCATCAGGGTAATCCGTTTGAGTGTCGGCCATCCTACAGAAATTCCGCGTCAATTGCGACTTGCGACTCTCCGGAGGCGTCTTGCAGCCACGCCGAGGTGACGCGAGCGTCTCTGCCAAAATGATTCATCGGCGGCGATTGGCTCTTGACATCGGCTGCGAATAAGATACAAACGTTCATGTCACCCAAGCCGCGATTGTGCGGTGGAACCCAGTCTGCCGGCTCTGTCATGCCGGACATCGAAGCACTTGGCAGACAACGCTCCTCGGGTTCTGAACGCGGCTCTTCAGCCGCTGATGCTTTCATGCGACCCCATTTGCGAGCGGCGTGCGCCAGGTTGGCTTCAGAGATGACATCTGGAGCATTTCGTGGAACCACGACCTGCACCCCACCGGATTCTGTCGCTTTCGGTCATCGGTGGATTTCTTGACGGCCTGGAACTCTCGTTCGGCCCGGGGCTGAACACGATCATCGGCGCACGCGGGACCGGGAAGACGACGGCGATTGAGTTTGTCGGCTACGCGCTGGATTCCCTGCCGAGCCGGGAACACGCGGCGGACGAGCGTAAGCGGATTGAGACCCTCGTCAAACGAAACTTGGGCGGCGGACGGATCTGTGTCGGCATCCTGGGGAGCGACGGTGCCCGCTACAACGTCACGCGGTCCTTTGGTGACGAGCCGATCGTGCTCGATGCGAAGGAGCAGCCGGTTTCGCTCAACCTGAAGTCCGGCATCTTCCGGGCAGACATCTATAGCCAGAACGCCGTGGAGTCGATTGCCGACCGGCCGCTGTTTCAGCTCGATCTGATTGACTCATTCGCCGGCCAGCCGATCGCGGACGTCTTTGCCCGTGAGCAGCAATTGATCTCCACACTGAAGGCGAACGCTCATCAGATCATTCCGCTCGAACGCGAGGTCGCGGCGATCACCGATGAACTGGCTTCCCTTTCCGGGATCGAAACCCGCCTCAAGGCGTATTCCGGTACCGGGAACGGCGCGACCGCTGAGATCAATGAGGCCCATCGCCTCAAGAGCCTACGGGATCGGGAAACCCGGTCGCTCCGGCAGTTACGAGAATTGGTAGGCCAGTATCGAGATGCTCTGCAAAGCCAGGCCGGCGTCCTGGCGACGCGATCGAAGAACCTCGCCGATCCTGAGGTGCTCAAGGGACCGAACGGCGACATCCTGCAGACGGTCCTCAAACAGCTGGCCGCCTGCTCCCGCGATGTCGACGGGCTGATCAGCCAGGCCGTGCAACGGATCGAGAAGGCCAGCGGGGGTATCGGCGAGCAGACCGATGTTATTGCTCAGCGGCACCGAGAGCAGGAACTGGCGTTCCGGACCACGATCGAGAAGCACAAGCAGGCGCAGCAGCAGGCGGCCGAGCGGACGGAACTGGAACGTCGCCGCAATCAGCTGCTGGCGCGGCAGCAACAGCAGATTGATCTGCAGAAGCAGGTTTCTGACCTCTACGAGCGACGGAGAGAGCTGCTGGAACAGTTGTCGCTTGTCCGGGACGAGCGGTTCGAGGCCCGCAACTCCGTCGCTGAGCGGATCAACCAGGAGCTCTCACCGACGATCCGCGTGACGATCGTGCAGTACGGCAATGCCGACGCATATCGGCAGATGATCGAAGCCAGACTTAAAGGGATCGGACTCAAACAAGGGATAGTGGCGCAGAAGATTGCCGCATCGATGCACCCGACGGAACTGACAGCCGTGATCCGCAGTCGGGACTTCAACCCGTTCATCGACCAGTCAGAACTGAACGCGGACCAGGCCGCCAAAGTGGCCACGACGTTGCTGGACCCAGAGTTTCTGTTCACGCTGGAGACCGTGGAACTGGACGATCAGCCGCTGATCGAGCTCAAGGATGGTGAGGAGTACAAGGACACCTCATCTCTGTCGACCGGCCAGAAATGCACGACGATCCTGCCAATCCTGTTGCTGGAAAGCGATGGCACGCTGATCGTCGACCAGCCGGAGGACAACCTCGACAACCGGTTCATCTTCCAGACGATCGTCGAGAGTATCCGGCACGTGAAGAAGAAGCGGCAACTGATCCTCGTCACCCACAACCCGAACATCCCGGTGCTCGGTGAGGCGGACCATGTGGTGGTGCTGGAATCAGACGGGGCGCGGGCTCGCGTCACCAAGGAAGGGAATGTCGACTCGTGCAAGAACGAAATCGTGACACTGCTGGAAGGGGGAGCAGAGGCATTTCGGCGACGGGGAGAACGGTATGGTCAGTGATTCCGTCACCACTCCCGTCGATTGGGAACAACTTGCTGAGACGCTGCGATCTGATTCTCTCCGCTGGCGCGAACGGGAAGCCCTGCTGGCGGATAACTCCGCAGCGTTTGCACGTCCCACTGAGGAAATGATCGCGGTCTTGGACCTCCTGGCTGGTGATCCAAAATGGGAGGTTCGTCGCCGCGTAGCGGAATTGATCTCCCATCTGCCGGAGGATGCACTCAACCGCCTGGCTGCTCGCCTGACTGAAGATCAGAACTCGTATGTCCGCCGAGCGGCCGAGCGATCCCTGGATCGCCGGCGGAAGGGACAGCAGGCGTCGTCCCGCCGGCAACGGATGCTGGGAGGTGTGGCCGACGACTACGAAATGATGGAGCGGCTGCACGGCACGCTGGCGACGAAGATGTCACGGCAGATTGCCGAGCGGCTGTATGACATGCTGGTGGGAGCAACGATTCACAACATGCGCGGGCTGGTGACCCCGGCCAGCACAAGTGCTCAGTCACTGCTGAAGAAAGTCACGGAAGGGAAGGCGACTCAGGCGGAACTCAAGAAGCATCTCAAACGGATCGTCGATGCGACCGCAGATCTCGGTCACCTGATGGACGATGTCCGCCGCTTTTCACAGCAAGTACCCACAAAACGACGTCGGGAACGTCTGGCGGCCCTCGTTCAGGAAGCCTGCGACAATGCCCGAGCCTGTTTCGCCAAGTCTGGGCATGACGTCGACCTCATCGCACTGAGGGTTGAGGTTTCCGAGGGGTTCACCATCGAAGCGTCCCGAGTTCATCTGGTCTCGGCGCTCACCAATCTGATTCAGAATGCCTTTGATGGCTTCCGGCCGCGAATGGAACTGGACGAGACATTCTGGATCAGGATTACCGGCCAGCAAAGGGTGCCGGGGTTTGTGGACTTGGTGATCGAAGACAACGCGATCGGGTTCGGCGCCGAAGACCTGCGTCTGATCCGGCAATTCATTCCGGGACAGACCACTCTGAAACATGACGGCACGGGGTTTGGTCTGCCGACAGCGAAGCGATACATCGAGGCCCACGGTGGGTCTCTGGAGATTGACAGCCAGGAAGGTGT
>JAGQPW010000213.1 GCA_020426515.1 Planctomycetaceae bacterium
GACCCCTGAGGCAGCAACAAATGCAGCGGTGGGGTGGTAAACCCGAAAATCGGGACGTGCCAACCAATGCGGCCAAGATCAATCCATCGGCTATGATATTGGCAGATGCCGGTTAAAACAGCGACAACCCGAATCTTGAGTTTCTCGCAGCGATGAGAAGAACCATGAAGCAGATAAACACAGTCGCTTTACTTCTATTTCTCGGACTTGGAACATTCACCAGTTTGGCAGAAGCTCAGAACACGCTGGGGGACAAGGTCGTGGAGCTATACGAGGCGCTACCACCAGCTCAGCAGAAGCCAGGCGGTGATTGCTACGCTGTGATGTACAAGAGAATCAACTCTGCTGTAAAAGAGACCTGCGGTGTCGCGCAAGAGCTTCCAAATCTAAGGTCGTTCAAAGCATTTGACCGGATTTGGGCGAGCAAGAACGACCCACAGAGTTCATGGATCGTGGTTGATGTGAACTATCGGGGGAAGGGCGCTGCTGGAGCAATGGCGTCCATTGGCATGGGTACGCTTGTCGAAGGTGATGACATCTGGAACGGCAAACTGCAGCCCGGCGCTGTGATCCAAACCTGGAAATTGAGAAGCGATTTCGAACGTGTCCGGGACGGGAAAGTGCCTCAAGATATCGGCCACTCGTTTATATTCCTCCGGTATGCCAAGGATTCATCAGACAAGATCACCGGAATGTTGATCGCCGATCAAGGAACCGATTGGTGCGAACCCAACCAGATCAAAGAATCTCAATTCGAGTACTGGGTGGCTGCCAATATCAGATGCATGTAGCAATCTGCAGGTACCAAAACAAATGCAGCGGTGGGGCGGCAGTGCAGAAGTGCATCGCTGGGAAGTTTCCCTATTGCCGAATGTTCAGATTGTGGGCCAGTAGGCCAGCCTTTCTGGACTCCGAACAGCAAGGGTGACCAGTCTTCGCGAACATGTGCCTTTCTGAGTCCGGCGTGAGAGTCGAAGCAGTGGGTGGAGATTCGCCGTCGGGCATTGATGGGTGAGGTCAGTAAACACTGGGCCTGCGCCGACCACTGCCTGTTCGCGAAAGTCGCCCCAAGCCCCTTTCTTACCGCCGCAGAGCGATCCAACGCAACGAGCATCAACACGCCTCAGGGGAAGCTGCTGCCTGTCACTCTGCCAGCACAGCAGGGCGAATGACGATTGGACTCGCGGTCACGGATGCTCTCGTCCCCTGTTGATCCACCGTGTAGATCCAGAGATGCATTGGATTCGTCTTCAGGGCATCTTGAATCCGCTGCGGCAATTGAGGACTCCCATTCCCCGCTCCAAAGGTGGCTACTCCATTTTCGAAGTTGATCTCATGGTCGGGGATAATTCCCTCCATTGCTGTCGGATCAAACCCTGTCGGTTTCTTGTCGACGCCGGTGGCGAAGTCCCATCGAATCCAAAATTTCCTATTCAAGTTCATCAAGATGGCTAACTTCCCGGTCTTGTCATCGTACGTCCCCTGCGTGTGAAGGTCGTGCCTCCGGTAGACCGACACGGCAGCGTCCAGCAGGAAACCCAAATAGGCGGTGTAGTGCTGATTTCCTGTATTCAATCTCGTCCAGTTCGCAGTCCAGTGATTGACGAAATCCGTCGAATACTTGTCGCGAACGCCCTTGTCGAATTCGCGGCACAGCATCGATGCCAGTTTGGAGTCGGCCATCGCCTCATAGTCGAATCGCACGGGTTCTTGTTTTGGTCTATCCATTCTAGCATCCCATGCTGTTGAAAAGTCAAACGACAGCATGGCAGCATGCGCCATGGGCGTGTTGGACCATTGACGTTTTGGAGACCCATTTTTGTCATAACCGTACATGTATGTACCGTCTACTTTCCAAAGTCTATCGAGATCACGCGTCGCCGTATTGCGAATGGATTCGTGCTCAAGGCTACGAAACCTGGCCGAGAACACATTGAGTGCGAGGGAACACGACGAATGGACGGTACAGTTGAAACGCGGTGAGCAATTTCCCGCCTCACAACAGTTGTCTTGAACGCCCTTTTTCAAGTCCTCAAAAATCTGGTCGGACAGATTGACCGCAAGCTTTCGTTGCCAATGCTCGATCCCCAAATCATCTCCTTTTCTTCTCAGTTCCGTCAAGAACAGCAGCACGTAAGCCATTTGATCGTGTTTCCAGTAGCATGTGTCCAGATTGAGGTTCCAGGGATACTTGCCCGAGGCATGATGGGCACTGAGATCGCTAAGTAGGACGTCGAGCACGCGGCTTCGAACTGGTCCAAATTCTCTAGCCGAGTCCTTCGGTAGTCGCAACATCGCTGTCGCCAGAACAGCACGGGACGCCGTCGCATTTGTCTTAACCGTGATCGGCGACTTCTCTACCGGAACAGCACACACGTCAAACGAGGATCGTCTCCCATTCTTCACCGCGTCGTGCCCTTTCTGCACACTCTCCATAATGGCGAGGATGATCTCCGTAGCCTTGTCGTTAATATCTGCGTCGCTCATTTGACTCTGGCCCAGCAACGAGTTGGCCTGGCCGAGACTCCCCACGGCCAGCAGGAGGGCGACGATGAATTTGGGGAATTGCTTCATGGGGACTCCTAGATGTGAAGGGTGGACTCGTGGAGAGCGTCGGACATGGCTTTCTTCATCAACTCGCGTTCCGCCTCCTCATCCAATCGCTGGAGGACTGGCGCCTCCAATGCACGGGCGATCAAGAACAACGGGACCACGAGCAAGCCTGCGGCAAGTGCCCAGAACGTCGTGCTGAAGGCCGTACCCAGGTTGAGCAGCACGCCCATGAGTGCCTGCTTTTGCAGTAACAGGATTTCCGAAATGATACCCACCGCACCAAACGCTCTCCCCAACCCGCAAATGGTCCCCAGGAAACCTGCAGCCGGAAGCATGTAGGTGATGATGTCTGAAACCAGATCGGAAAGTGTGATCCAAGTGAGTTGCGGTGAAGGCTGCGGACGATGTCCATTCGCACGCCAGAACCACTCAATCGCGACCTTGGCACGCGACACGGCAGGGCAAGACACAAGGACCAGCAGGGCAAGCGCAAGTAAAGTCACGACGGTGAGCCACGCAGGCAGCAGAGGCAACAGCGCAGGACCGATCAGAACCAATTTGCCCATCCTGGTCATCAGGGGACCTGCATCGCTCCTGGTTGCCGTGTGTGACTCCGGGATAGACCCGTAGATGCACAAGACGACCAGCCGAAACAGGACGGTCAGGAGACCAACAATGGTCATGCTGTAAATGGCTGTCATGATCCAGGTCCCGAAGGTATCGGACCCACTCAACCACATCGGCCACCGCAGGTATTGTGAGATGTCCTGGCCAGCCGAAAAGGCGTCTGAAGAATTCTCGCCTGGCGTCGGCGTCTCCACAGCGCCAGCCAGCCGGAAGCGGATGAGTTCTTCAATGGTGCGGACCAGCTTGCCCTTGAGATCCTTGGTAATCTGCAGTTCTTCCGGTTTGTTTTGATCGGCGCTTTGCCGTCGCAAGCTCTCTTCCCGCTGCACAACACTCAAGAACCACGTGGCCACTGCTTCTTCGTCGGAGACCACGGTAATCGTGCGTGGAAACCGGGAGGAGTTGAGTCCGGTGACATAAGGCACCCACGACCAGACTTTAACGGAATCCATTCGGTACAATTCCAGCGTATCTTTCAGTTTGTCGTGCGCAATTGCAGTGTAACGAGATTTGCTGGGGTCACTCTCAAAACGGACGATGCTGGCTTCGGCGATCTTGTCGGACGCAAACACATCCTCGGCTAGCGAATTCGCGTTCCCTGAAACCCTCCAATGGATCTGCAGCAGGTAACCAATCTTCCCTTTCTCCCCTTGAGGCGGTGTTTCGCCTGTCGTTCCTTCTGCACCGAGTGGACCGGCGTCGCGAGGCGTTTCCAACCCGACAGTCAACATCAACTGGCCGCGATTACGTGCGTAGAGTGGTTCGGGAAAGCGGCGACCAATCCAGATGGAGGCCTGCTTGTCGAGGCCATCGGCAGCATCCAGCAGCCCTGATCGCACATGCAGTGCACCAGTGATGCCTGGGTGGAGATAAAAGAGCGAATCCCTGGCCTCAAGGCTATTCCTGGTCCAGATTTGACTTCCTCTGTGCTTATCAAACGCCTGCTGCGAGATGAGGCCTCCCTTGCGCAGGGCCGCCGCTACCAACTCGTCCTCAAGTTCCCCATCGATCTGCGTGTCGCGTTCGGCGGTCGATAACGGGCCCTGCCATTCCCCCGGAAACAGCCGCTCCATTTCGCTGCGCGACCACCAGTGGACGCCCCAGGGAATGCAAACCAGCGACCAGGCCCCCAGACACAGGAGCACAAGAAACCAAATCCAGACCAGCAGTTCGCGCCCTGCACGAGGCTCACTTCCCATGGTGTTGCCCACAATGTTGCTCCTGTTCCCCAAGTGCTTGAATATCGCCTGACCGATGAATTCCGAGCCAGGACTTACTTCCACCAGAAATCCGGATGTTGCCGTAGTTTTAAGGCCTTCCACGTGTCCTCGCCGGAAACCGTCAGCAGCGCTGCCAGTCGCAGATTTTCGTCACTCGGCCGCTGGAACAGGGAATTCCTGATCGCCGCCTCGGTCGCTCCAATGGTCCAGGCCACATCGTCCGGACCCTCATAAGAGATGATCTCAATTGAACCCGTGCTGTGGTGCCATACCAACGTCAGGCTGGGGGCATTTCCGGAGCACACAATCCTTCCTCGAGGACCTAAGACAACCCAGCTCGCGTCCTGAAGATTGGAAGGCGTGTCGAGCCACTTTTGGATCTCCTTCGCAGTGGCCTGGGCATCCGCGTCCGAATGGCCTGTCAGTCGCTGCCGCCAAACGGGATCGAGCCCGATCCAGAGGCTTTGGTCTTTCGCGCCCCAGTCAGGATCCCCATCCATCGGAGGAACAGGGACTTCCAGGAGCCGCGAGGCCTCATCCAGTAAGGGTGTGGAGATTTCGCCGCGATCAGGCTCAGAGTACGCCATGACAGCTACGGCCCGAACAGAATTGGCGCCCTGCGTTTCAGGCAGGACACAGTGCCAACGGTATCGCCCTGTCTCCGAGAGCTTTTTGTTCTTGCTCCACGCGCGAATGCGGCTGGCGAT
>JAGQPW010000214.1 GCA_020426515.1 Planctomycetaceae bacterium
TGCGGTCGATTGTTGGAGGAGGCGGATCACGCTGGTATCTCTCCTGGGACCCTGAAGGGACCAAGGCCAACTATGCCGAAATTCTCATTCGCACAACCGACCCCCTGTTCACTCCGTGGCTGGCAAAACGAGTGCGGCAAGTGGCTGAAGCGGGCGATGCGGAATTGCATCTGAAGCCGATTGCCGGAGCCCGCGTCATCCCGCGCGAACTGTTTCTCGGCCCCTCATCCGATCCTGTCTCGCTGCGGATCACAGGCATTGGATTTGCCGATGAGGAGACTTTGCGAGAGTCCGCATCGGGAGTGAAGCAGCTTGTTCGCGACACGCCAGGGACTTGGGATGCGAACGACTCGTGGGGCATTCCCGGCTTCGAATTGGGCGTGCAGATTGATCCCGACAAAGCCAATCTGGCGGGGGTCACCAATGCCCAGGTGGCCCGCACGTTGAATACCTATTTCAGTGGCGAACAGCTCTCCACCTTTCGTGAAGGGGACCACCTTGTTCCCGTCTACCTGCGGCTTGAACGCACACAGCGCGACACGATTGATGGCGTGGAGGCCACGTTTGTGGAGGGGAGCCGCGGCAAGGTACCTCTCGAATCGATCGCGAATATTGAACCGCGGTGGACGCTGGCCCGCATTGAACGACGTGACCGGAACCGGATGATTGAAGTAACCAGTCAGGTCGAGGACGGGTACAGAGGCAACGACATCGTTCGCAGCTTGTTGTCGTCGCCGGAACTGCAGCAGATTCAGGCCAGTCTCCCCCCTGGGTTCTGGATTGAGCCGGGCGGTGCCTACGAGGACTCGATGGAGGGTTCGCAGCAACTTGGCGTCTGTCTGGGGATCTCGCTGCTGCTGATCATTATGATCCTCGTGATTCAGTACAACGGCTGGTCCAAGCCGCTCATCATCCTGACTACATTGCCACTCGCCCTGATCGGGGCGCTCCCGGGGCTCTACTTCACCGGAAACCCACTGGGCTTTATGCCACAGCTGGGAATCCTGTCGCTGTTCGGGATCGTGCTGAACACGGGCATCATCTTCATTGAGTTTGCCGACATGCTGGTCTCAGAGCAGATCGCGAAATCCGATCGATCGGGGCCGGTGATGGGGCTGAGCCCTGCCGCGTTCCGGGCCTGTCTGGTCGATGCGGGTCGGCAGCGTCTGCTTCCCATTTTTCTTACGACAGCCACGACAGTCGGCGGCCTGATTCCGCTGGCAGTCGCGGGCGGTCCACTGTGGGAAGGGATGGCCTGGAGTATGATTTACGGGTTGCTGGTCGCCACGCTGCTCACGCTGCTGGTCGTCCCGGCGATGTACGCCGTGCTGGCTGAGTCGTTTGGGATTCAGATGGTCAGCGTCCCCCCGGCCACGCCCACGGAGAATCGTTAGCCACTTGGCGAGCGGGGCGGCGCGAGCTCCCCGGCAATTGGTCGAGTCGGTCGGTTTCACGTTGAAGCGACTCTCAACACTGGAAAGTGCAGACATGCCAAGGCAATTGATTCATCCCCGCGACGAGATCATGCAGACGATGCAGCGGATCTATCGTTACCGCATGACCACGACGTCAGGCGGAAATCTGTCGATTCGCGATGATTCCGGGGCAATCTGGATTTCACCCGCCCGGGTCGACAAGGGGAACCTGACGCGGGACGATATTGTCTGCGTTCGGCCGGATGGAACAGTCGAAGGGCGGCATCCGGCATCGTCGGAATTTCCCTTTCATCAGGCGATCTATGCCGCCCGTCCCGACATTCGGGCGGTTGTGCATGCCCATCCTGTGGCGCTCGTGGCCTTCAGTATCTGCCGCAAAACGCCCGATACTCATCTGTTTCATCAGGCTCATTCGGTATGCGGGCAGGTTGGGTTTGCACCCTATGCCTTGCCTGGAAGCAGTCAGCTGGGGAAGAACATCGCCGAGAGTTTTCAGGCGGGCTGCGACAGTGTGATTCTGGAGAACCATGGCGTTGTCGTCGGTGGTGAGTCGCTCTCACATGCCTTTCAGCGTTTTGAGGCGTTCGAGTTCGCCGCCAAGACGATCGTCAAAGGTCGGCAATTGGGCGAGGTCCGCTATCTTTCCGAAGCACAACTGGAGCAGGCGCACAATCGCAGTGTGGCGCTCGATTCGTTTGATCCCGGACCCGCGTCGACGACAGAGATTGAACTGCGCAGGCTGCTGTGCGAATTCATTCGCCGCGGCTGCCGGCAACGATTACTGATTAGTACGGAAGGAAGTTTTTCAGCGCGCGTGGGCGACGATTCGTTCGTCATCACACCAACACAGCAGGACCGCGAAACATTGGGGATCGAGGACCTTGTGCTGATTGAAGGAGGCCGACGGGAACCGGGAAAGAAAGCCAGTCGGGCCGTGTTGGCTCATCTGGCGATTTACCGGCAGCACCCGCATGTGCAGGCCATCGCGTTTGCACATCCCGTCAACGCAACCGCCTTCAGCGTGACAGAATCGACTTTTGATACCCGTACGATTCCTGAAAGCTACGTCTTCCTGCGGGATGTCCATCGGGTTCCCTATGGAGTGCAGTATGAGAACGATGGCCGCATCGCCAGTTTCATCTCTGCGGCCTCTCCCGCCGCCATTCTGGAAAACGACGGTGTGCTGATCACAGGCTCCAGCATCCTGGATACGTTCGACAGGCTTGAGGTCCTGGAATCGACCGCCGAAGCCGTCATCAACGCCAGAGCCATCGGCACCGTCTCCTCTATGCCCGAAGCCGTCATCGACGAGCTGCGAGCCGCATTCAAGCTGCCGTAGTCAGTCTTGCCTGACCGAATCGCACGTCGTGCACAGCCATTGACGCTCCCCCGCACCACGGATTCTGCTTGATAGCGGATTGGTTATTGTGTGGTGTGGTTTACGTGCATCTCTTCTGCTGGCCACGGAAAACATTGGTTCATGTTCCGAGAAAATTGGATGACATTCGTTTCCGACAGACGCTAACGAGTTACAATTCCGGTAACGTCTTCAGGTGTCTTCTTTTTTTGAGGATTCGCGTCCATGCCAAAGTCCCGTCGTTCTGGATTCACACTCATTGAGCTACTGGTGGTGATTGCAATCATCGCCATTTTGATTGCCTTGCTTCTCCCTGCAGTACAGCAGGCTCGTGAGGCAGCGCGCCGGAGTCAGTGCAAGAACAATCTCAAGCAGATTGGACTCGCCATGCATAACTACCACGATGTGCATCAGCAGTTTCCTCCTGCTGCTGTCTGGCAGGGAAACAGTGGTGTTGGCGGAACTGCGCCAGAAAACGCTCGCGACGCATCCTGGGGCGCGACGTGGGTAGTGATGGCGCTGCCATTCCTGGATCAGGCTCCGCTGTACAATCAGTACGACTCCAACCTTCCGGCGCGTTCTGCAAACAGCAACTCGGCAACATCCCCGCTGCGGCAGAACCTGCCATTCATCAGCTGTCCATCTCACCCATTTGTCGGGACACGACTCACACAGGATTTTGATGGCTTTGCCAAGGGCAATTACGCCGTCAACGTGGGAGCCGGTCGATTTCTCCGGCAGGCGGATTTCAGTAACGGCAGTTACAAAGGGCCGATGAGCGTGATTGGGCAGTATGGTGCCAAATTCCGCGACATCACTGACGGCACTTCCCAGGCCATTCTGGCCTCCGAAATCTGCAAAGTGGACAATGGTGGCGACGACCGCGGTGCCTGGGGCTGGTGTACCGGGCCAACCTTCGGCGGTCGAGGCATCAATGGGGCTCCGATGACCCCGAATACCACCAGCCTCAGTGATTCATCGCACTACGCCAGCAACGACAACACGAACAGGAACTTCAATCTGCGCAACGATCCCGATAACGCGAACAATGGCGGTGTGGCGGCACGCAGCTTTCACGTTGGTGGAGTGCAGGCCGTGATGTGTGATGGCAGCGTACGCTTCTTCAGTGAGAACATCGACCAGGCGACGTATCTGAATCTGCTGTCCATCGCGGACGGCAACGTACTGGGTGAGTTCTAAACCTGCCCTTGCGACGGCAAACGTACTGGCGATCTCGATCGGGGGTTTCTGATCGGGATCGCTTCCTTTTCTGTTGTCTGATTCAAGTCGATTCTCATGAAGACTCTCGTTCGGATGCTCCTGTTGCTCGCACTTGGGATGGTTGGCTGTTCAGGTCGGGCAAGCGTTCCGCCACCAGCCACACAGGAAGTTGGCAAGGTGGCAAAGCAGTCGGTTCAAGACTTTGTGGACGCCGCTGGAAAGAATCCAAAGGGCGCGCCACTGGCACTGACCGTGATGAAGGAGTCACTGGACGCATATCTCGCCAACTTTGGGGACGACTTTGCCCCGGTTGTCGAAGAGGCCTCAAAGCTGCAACAGCTCTACCAGCAACGAGCCCCCAAGGACGCTATTGATGCCCAGTTGCAGGCCCTTTCCGCTGCGGCTGCTGCATTGCCGGGAAACTGACCCGGGGCGACCTCCGCCTGTCGTGGACAGGAGTTCCACGGGGCGTGGTGAATCGTTACCGGTTGCCTTTGGCGACCTCACGCCCGTGGCAGCTCGTGAGAGACCTTTTCCAGGCTGCGGCTCAAGAATGGAATGGCCTGCTTTGCCATGTGAATAAAGTACGTCCAGCTGTGCCCGCCGTGGCTGGTGAGCAGGTCTGATTCGTAGAGTACGCCTGAAGAAGAGAGCTTGCTGGCCAGCCGCTGTGTCCCTTCGAACCAGAAGGGGTCTTGTGGATCGCACGCGAAGAACTGGTGCTTGGGCCAGTTGAGCGGATGCAGGTGCAGCGTGACTGTTTCCTGCCGGGCCGCTTCGGGCGTTTCGAAGATCTGGTCGATTTCGAGTCCTCGGCCGTGAATGCTGTGGAAGTCGATGGTCGGGGAAATCGCGGCGACACAGGGGAAGCGGCGACCATGGCGGTACGCCAGGTTGAGCACCCCCTGCCCGCCCATGCTCAGGCCGAGCAGTCCAATTTGCGGGCAGCCAATTTCCCAGCGCTCATTGACCGCAGCAGTGATCCGCTGGTTCACGAACTGCATGGGCGTGAGCTCGTGCTCAAATCCCGGAACGGGCCGATCGAGCCACCAGCATTTTC
>JAGQPW010000215.1 GCA_020426515.1 Planctomycetaceae bacterium
CCTTTCGCTCGCTCATAATGCTGCCATTCGCCATTGCCGTCCGGTGAAACCGGACCTACGGTAACTACGTCCAGCAGTGTGATTGCCTGTACGGCCTCGATTGTTTCGAACACCACGGCGAGAAGGCGAGTCCATAGGCGGCATCGTGGTCACGTTCCACTGTGCACGATGCCGTACAGCGGCCCCAAACGCTCGGTGGAAATGCAGCCCCACAAAGGCACTGCTGAACAAGTCAGCAGTGGCACCCGGCGTCACTCATTCGGCCGCAGGTCCTGCTCTACGGGATTACTTCTGATACTTCGGCACGGACGGTTCTGGCACCTCTTCCACCAACCGGTTGATGATGCTGTCGGTGTCGTAGCCTTCGGCCTGGGCCTGGAAGTTGGCGGCGATGCGGTGGCGGAGGACGGGGATGGCGACACGGCGGATGTCGTCGAAGCCGACGGCCGGGCGGCCGTCCATGGCGGCGATGGCGCGGGCTCCGTAAATGAGGTACTGGCCAGCGCGGGGACCGGCTCCCCAGTCGATGAGTTCCTTGATGAACTTCGGGGCGGTGCCATCCACGGGACGGGTGGCGCGGACCAGTCTGGTGGCGTAGGAGATGACCATCGGACTGACTTCGATCTGGTTGATCTGCTTCTGCAGGTACTGAATTGCCTTGGCTGAGAGGACCTTGCGGACTTCGGACTTCACGCCGGACGTTGTGGTCTGCAGAATCTTCTCTTCTTCATCGAGGCTGGGGTAATCGACCTTGATGTTGAACATGAAACGGTCGAGCTGGGCTTCGGGCAGCGGATAGGTTCCTTCCTGCTCGATCGGGTTCTGCGTGGCGATGACGAAGAACGGGTCGGGCAGATCGTACGTTTCCTGTCCCACGCTTACCTGTCGTTCCTGCATCGACTGAAGTAGCGCGGCCTGTGTTTTGGGGGGCGTGCGGTTGATTTCGTCGGCCAGCAGAATGTTCGTGAAGACGGGCCCCTTGACGAAGCGGAACTCGCGACGGCCCGAGTCGGATTCTTCCAGCACGTTGGTTCCGGTGATGTCGGAGGGCATCAGGTCGGGGGTGAACTGGATGCGTTTGAATTCGACATCGAGGATCTTGGCGATCGTACTGACGACCAGCGTTTTGGCGAGACCCGGCACGCCGACCAGCAGGCAGTGGCCGCCGGTAAAGATGGCGGAAAGAATCTGCTCGATGACAGCATCCTGCCCCACAATGACTTTGTGGAGTTCTTCAGTCATCAGTTCGCGGTGTTTGCGGAACTTTTCGAGGAATTCGTCGAAGTCGCGTTTGTCGGCCATCGTTTTCCGGGTGGAATCTCGAGTCGCAGGACGGAGGTGAGCCGTCCATGTTCAGTGTGAGGAACGTTCCATGTTGGTTGCGGAGCAATGCGGGTACGTTGCTTCGCAGATGTGGTAACAGAAAGTTTTGCGAATTGCGACGCGGTATGGACGTTCGACGTCTGTGTGGAGTGAGGTCCGGGCGAAGTTGCGCAAGCAGGTAGAGGTGGGCCAACCCGCGCTCGGGGGCGGAACCGGGACTGGCATCAGAACAGAACGCCAGGAGGCGGGGCATCAACCTGATTGTGATTTACAACTCGGGCCGCGACCCGATGGCAGTTTGGGGCTCGCTCGCCGGGCTAATGCCGTACGGAACTGTGAATCCGCTCGTTAAGGGCATGGCGTGCCAGGTGCTCACGATGGTGGACTCAACGTCAGTGCTGGCTGTAGTTTGTGCCGCCGACCCGTGCGTGCAGTGGGGCATTGCGTGCTGCGGGGAACTCAAGGGAATGGGCTTCTCGGAATTTCCCCAACGTAGAGCTGATTGTGGGACTGTTCCGGGCCAGCCTTGAAGGGACCGACATCGGATTCGAGGCGGACGGTCCGGGAGGATGTGTTCGTATTGTGTCATGGGGGGCCCATCGCCATGCCTGCGGATGCTGCATTCATCCTGAGCCAGTTCCCTGCGATTGGCGGATCTTGAGGGGCCATGTCGACGGAAAGTCTGCCGACGGAAGCGGCCATCGACCGGCAGATTCGCAACTTCAAGGGATTGACGCTGGATTGCCAGTGATGCGAAATGATGCAGCAGGTTTTAGTGATCAGGTTGACCTCGAGGCTTGAGGGCGGTTCTGCTGGCCATATGGCTGGCAGGCGAGACGTCTATGACACGGTTCGAGTGGCGCAGATCGCTTGAAATTCCCTGAAAAGGCTGAAAATTGCTGCGAGCGCTTTACGCCGCCCGCGGGGCTCGGTCACAATAATTGTCTTGGCCCGAGTTGGGCGCAAAAACGTTGACGTGAAGGCGTAATTCAAGATGGCATCACGGAAGAAGAAGTCGGACGGAGAGTCCCTGGGACCGATTGATCCTGCAAAGCTGCGGGAGGTGATCGGCTACCTGAATTTCTCGAGCGGAAACAGTGAACCGGCATTTCTGAAGAATCTGAATGAGCTGTGGACCGCGGTTCCAGAGGTGGGAAAAGCTGCTGCGCTGGCCGGAGTGTTGCTGGAGGGAATCAAAGAACTCCAGTCGGAGGGGGCTGCGTTCGCGGACACCACCCAGGCGGAACAGGTCACCCGGTTGACGCTGCTGGAACTGGCGCCAGCCTATCGCGATTTTCATGCCGATCTCCTGTTCCATCTCTCCTCCGAAGAATTTGAAGCTCCGTTTCTGCTGGGGCGAATGTTCGAGGCGGTGTTGCAGCAGGGGGCTCCATGGACAGACCGCGACCGTATCATCGACGGCAGTCTGAAGTACCTGAACGACTACGTGGGTTATCGCCCGGTGGCTGTGCTTGAAAATGGCCGCAAGATGGAGCTCTACTCCCACGAGCGTTTCCATCCGGTCCCCTTGTACATTGCTGGAGTGGGGGTTGCCCATGGGCCGTACGAAGTGCTGATTACGCGCGTGCTGCAGTTCATGCAGGAGGCTCCCGCAGATCTGTTGCGAGAATCCTACTTCGATATGGATCATCTCGAAGAACTGTGTTGCGACGTGCGGGCTCACGATCACCTGCATCCCGTAAACAAGCGAACGAACTACATGTTCGGTGAGTGGGATCCGCACCGCATTGACACCAAGGGCGATTATCGCCGCTTCGTCATCCGCAAGCTCATCCTCGATGCCCTGATGGAATGGGTCGACAATCCGAAGTCTCGAGTCGATCGGGACGAGCGGTTGTTTGATGCCGCTGCGGCCTTGTGCGGGACAATGCTGATGGCGTCTTCCATCAGCGGAGCGGGACCGGCCACTCACGATTCGACAATTTCCTTGACCAATCTGCTCCCCATTGTCGCCCGGCGTCGCGATGCCTTTTACGCCCGGTTGATGGAACAGGTGACGGGGCCGCGACGCGATCGACTGAAACGCGAAGAAAAGAAAACGCAGCAACCTTTTGGCCATATTCGCCAGCATTTGAATATGCAGTTGGCTGGTTATGGAGCCCAGCAGGTGCAGCATCGTGAACTGGCTCATCTGTATGCCGTGATGGGCTATGCGGAGGCGAGTCGGCGACACGCTCAGGCCATACCAGCCGCATCGATCCGGTTTGAAACCGAATTGGAATGCTCCATCACATCGGCTCATCGGGCGATTGACCAGGGGCATCTCGAACTGGCCTGCAGTGAGATCACCAAGCTGCCGGACCTGCTCAAGCGCAGCGTGGAGTGTGGTGCGCTGGTCGACCCCTGGAACATTCTGGGCTTTCACGGTCAGTTCCCGCTGTTTGCGGCGCGTGAAGATGCGATTCCCGACAATCGTGTTGAAACACTGGTCAGCGTGATGGAGGGCGTATTTGGCGCCTACTCGCGATGTCTGGGGGAAGCAGCGGCTCAGGGACGTCCCGAACTGCGGGAAATGATCAGCAACATCTTCCAGTCGCAGGCCGAATGGTGGGATCGCTTTGGCAGCGATGTTATTGAAGACCTGCCGGATGTCTCCGGTCAGGAAACCTGGGAATCGGCGACACACGTTTCGGAAGCGCTTGCCCAGTGGCGGGCGGCGGGCGAGGCGGCTGGAGATATTTCCTTCTGGCGCGAGCACGTGGAGCGATTCCAGTCGGCTCAGGCGTATGCCCTGGTGGTTTCCGCCCTGCTCGACAAAGGCGACTACGTGGCGTCGATGGCGCTGCTCATGCAATGGATGAGCCAGGTCAACGAAGTCGGATTCGAGTCGCCGCAGCATTCGATTTTCGAGTTGCTGATTCGCTGGCTGCGTGACATCACCCGCCGTGATGAATCCTCCATTGATCCCGCGGAGCGGCAGAAGCTGATGCGTCGGTTGTTCGACTTTCTGGAAGCGAATGCCGAGGACTGGTGGAGCGCGCCCACGCTTCCGGGGGTGGATGGAGGTGAACCGGAAGGTGAGCCAACCGGACTGGAAGAATTCGGTGACCTCGAAGGCCTCGAAGACAACGACGAGGAAGAGGACAATCTGTTCGGAGCGGCCTACGATGAGATGGTGTTTCGCGATACGGCCGACGATGGCAACTGGGGTAACACAGTTGATGATGAAGGGTTCGCGCTCAAAAACTCCGAGTTTGAAACCATCAACCGAGAACTTGAACCGCGACTGAAGTTCCTGCTGGCGGTCGGACACCTGTTCCAGCTGTCGGCCTCTTCCCTTGCTGCAGATGTGCATGCCGGAGCGGAAGTCTCGCCGGAAACCGTGGAGGCACTGGTCCGGTGGCATCGTCAGTCGCAGCGGTGGCAGATTGATCTGGCCGAGTTGATGGAGACCGTGTGGGACTATGAAATCGACCCTCCCACCGGGGACCACGATGCGAACATTGAATACGACATTCAGCTGCAGGTCAAAATCTATCTGCTGCATCAGATCATCAACACGCTGATCTGTCATCGCAATGCGGAGCGGCTCCTGAATGGTGTGATCCCTGAACAGGTGGGCGTTGCGCGGGGAACCGAACAGGATCGCCGGCTGACAGTTTGCTACCGCGCGATTGTGCAGCGTGATGTTGAGGCGGTGAAAGCCCTACTGCCCGATCTCCT
>JAGQPW010000216.1:0-2654 GCA_020426515.1 Planctomycetaceae bacterium
AGAGACTCCGATGGTGGTCAAAGTCAACAAACGCAAAGATTTTGAAGGCGAGGCTGAAGTGAAGCTTGTGGGGTTGCCGGCGAATGCCACGGCCGAGCCCCTCAAGATCACCAAGGACTCCACGGAGTTGGTGTTCAACGTGGTCACTGCGGAGAACACTCCAGCAGGTGACAACAAGAATCTGCTGTGTCAGGTTCAGATCCCAGAGAACGGGACCACGATCCACCACAGCTTGGGAACCGGTCGATTGCGGGTCGATAATCCGCTGCCTCCCAAGAAAGATGCCCCGCCGGAGAAGAAGCCAGAACCGGTCGCCAAGACTGAAGCCCCTCCCAAGCCGCTGTCCCGTCTTGAGATGCTTCGCCTGCAGCAGCAGGAAAAAGAAGCGGCCGAAAAGTAGTCAAGTTTCAGTTGTTCCCCGCGCTGCGACGCCCCTGCCGCAGCCAAATTGAATCAACCGGCAGCAACGTTTCTGCCGGACCTGTTCTTACTGAAGAGGAAACCGTCATGGCCATCAGGTCTCTCCTGCTGTCCGCAGTTGTCGCTCTCTCAAGCAGTGCAGCCTTCGCCGCAGATCTGGCCGAATTGCGGGTCTATCCGCAGGACGTCAGTCTGACCACCAAGCGCGATCGGCAGTCGGTTGTCGTGCAGGCGTTGTACGCCGACGGCATCACCCGAGATGTGACAGCCGAGGCGCAATGGGCATTCGGGCAGGACGGTTTGATTCGCCGTGAAGGCAACGTGATGTATCCCGTTGCTGATGGACAGACTGAATTGCGGGTGACGTTTCAGGGACAAACCAAGGCCATTCCCTGCAAGGTGGAGCAGGCCGCCGCCGACCGCCCGATCAGTTTCAAGTTGGATGTGATGCCTGTCTTCATGAAGGCTGGCTGTAATACTGGCAGTTGTCACGGGGCCGCACGGGGTAAGGACGGATTCCGCCTGTCGCTGTTTGGCTACGATCCCAATGGTGACCTCGATCGCATTACGCGGGAGCAACCCGGCCGGCGAGTCGATCTGGCTGTTCCCAGCGCCAGCCTGCTGGTGGAAAAGTCGATCGGCGCAGTGCCACACACCGGCGGAAAGCGGTTCAGCGCGGAAAGTGAATTGAACCAGACGATGATCGAATGGATTGCTGCGGGAACTCCCAAAGACCCCGATGATCAGGCCACCTGCATCGATCTGGAACTCTATCCCACTCAGGCCGTGCTGGATGGCAAAGGCGCCCCGCAGCAGATGGTCGCCATCGCTCGGTACTCAGACGGAACTACGCGGGACGTGACCAAACTGGCTTCGTTCTTCACGAACAACGAAACGTCCGCCAACGTCGATGACTCTGGACTGGTGACCGCCGGTGAACGGGGTGAGGCGTACATTTTCGCTCGTTTCGATGTCCATACTGTGGGATCGCAATTCCTGGCATTGCCCAGTGGCCTGCAATATGAAGAGCGCCCCGCGACCCCGGTGAATTACATCGATGAACTGGTGGCTGCGAAGCACAAGAAGTTGCGACTGCATCCTTCCGAACTCTGCTCTGACGAGGAATTCCTGCGTCGCGTGACAATTGACCTGATTGGCCTGCTGCCAACCGCGGAAGAATTCAACGCCTTCGTCGCTGACAGCGATCCGGAAAAGCGGACGAAAAAGATTGATGAACTTCTGAGCCGCAAAGAGTTCACGGAGCTTTGGGTTTCCAAGTGGGCCGAGTGGCTCATGATGCGATCGGACAACAATCGCGTTTCGGAGAAGGGGATCGTTCTGTACTACCAGTGGCTGGTCGAACAGATTGCGAACAACCGCCCGACCAACGAAATGGTCGCCGACCTGCTTTCCGCGACCGGAGGAACCTTCAGCGATCCACAGACCAACTTCTATGAAACTGAGCAGGACCAGCTGAAGGTTGCCGAAAACGTTGCTCAGATCTTCATGGGGATGCGGATTCAATGTGCTCAGTGTCACAACCATCCGTTCGATCGCTGGACGCAGGATGACTACTACAGCTTCGCGGCGTTCTTCTCGCAGATTGGTCGCAAGACCGGAGAAGACTATCGCGAGAAGATCATTTTCAACCGGGGTGGTGGTGAAGTGAAGCACCCGGTGACCGGCCAGAATGCAGTGCCGATTTTCCTGGGTGGCAAGAAGCCGGAGATCAAGCCAGGTACTGACCGCCGTGAACTGGTCGCCAACTGGCTGGCCTCGCCCGAGAATCCGTACTTTGCTCAGAACTTTGCAAACCGTATCTGGCAGCATTTCTTTGGGATTGGAATTATCGAGCCGGTCGACGACGTGCGGGTTTCCAACCCGCCATCCAATCCGGAGTTGCTCGCCGCCCTGGCTCAGAAGTACACCGAATACGGCTACGATTTCCGCAAGCTGGTCCGCGACATCTGCGTCTCGCAGACCTATCAGCGAACGACTCGTCGGAATGAGTCGAATATGACTGACGATAAGAACTTCGCTCACCAGAATGTGCGCCGCATCAAGGCGGAGTCGATGCTGGATGTGATCAGTCAGGTGACGAACACCAAGGACGACTTCGATAAGCTTCCTGTTGGTGCCCGGGCGACTCAGATCGCCGATGGCCGCATCAGCACCTACTTTTTGACCACCTTTGGACGTGCTACGCGGGAAACCGCCTGTTCTTGCGAAGTGAA
>JAGQPW010000216.1:2753-4965 GCA_020426515.1 Planctomycetaceae bacterium
CGATGGCCGCATCAGCACCTACTTTTTGACCACCTTTGGACGTGCTACGCGGGAAACCGCCTGTTCTTGCGAAGTGAAGATGGAGCCCACGCTTTCGCAGGCGTTGCATCTTCTCAATGGCGACACGGTGAACTCGAAGATGGCTCAAGGTGGTCTGATTCCGGCCCTGCAGAAGGAGGGACTTACCCCACCGCAGATTGTGGAGCGTCTCTACATCCGCTGTCTGTCTCGGAAGCCTACGGAAGCGGAATTGGCCGCACTGGCTCCGCTGATTGCCGAAGGCACCGACGTCAACCAGGGGCTGCAGGACATTTTCTGGGCGCTGCTCAACAGCCGCGAGTTCCTGTTCAACCACTAGTTGAGGCAGACCGGGGCGACTCTGTCGTCTCCCTAAACTCCAGAATGGCGGATACAATTCGCCTTCACGAACGTTTCATTGAGGTGACGCAATGCGTCGAGCACTGACTCTCATTGCCCTGTTCCTGGTTACAACACCCGCCTTTGCCGATGATGCGAAGGAAAAGGTTACCTATGCCGATCACGTTCTGCCTTTGCTGCGGATGCGGTGCGGATCGTGCCACAATGCCAACGACAAGAAGGGCGGGTTGATCGTTGATCAGTATGCGACCCTGATGGAAGGCGGCTCTTCGGGGACCTCCATTGAGCCAGGTGATCCGGGCAACAGCTATCTGTTTTCCCTCGTCACACACGACAGCGAACCCAAGATGCCCCCGAATGCCGACAAGCTGCCGGAGCCGGAACTCGCGTTGTTGAGGAAGTGGATTGAACTTGGGGCACTGGAAAATTCCGGCAGCAAGGCGATGGTCTCCAAGAAGCCTGCCTTGGCCAAGATTGAAGTCACCGGCTCGCGTCCCGCAGAGGTGGCCATTCCCGTGAAGTACCTCGGTGACCCAGTCATCCGGACCGATGCCCGCAATGCGGTGACTGCACTGACCGTCAGTCCCTGGGCTCCGCTGGCCGCTGTCTCGGGATATCAGCAGGTTGCTCTGTACAACACCCAAACGCTGGAATTGCTGGGGGTGCTCCCATTCCCGGAAGGTCAGCCACACATCCTCAAGTTCAGCCGAAACGGCGATCTGCTGATGGTCGGCGGCGGACGGGGTGGAGCCTCTGGCGTGGTCGTGGTCTTTGATGTGCGGACGGGCGAACGCAAGATGACCGTGGGGGCAGAATACGATGCTGTTCTCGCAGCCGACATCAGTCCGGATCAGACGATGATTGCCCTGGGGGGCCCAAAGAAAATGCTGCGGGTTTACTCGACCAGCACTGGTGAGCTCATTTACGAGAACAAGAAGCATACCGACTGGATCACATCCGTTGCTTTCAGTCCCGACGGCGTGCTTCTGGCATCCGGCGACCGAGCCAATGGTCTCGTGGTGTGGGAAGCCTACACCGGACGGCTGTTCTACGATCTGCAGGGACACAAGGGGAGCATCAACGACGTCAGCTGGCGGCCAGACAGCAACGTTCTGGCCTCCGCAAGTGGTGACGGCGAGATCATGTTGTGGGATATGAACTCGGGCAACCGCGTCAAAAACTTCGGAGCACATGGCGGCGGAGTTGAAGCCATGGATTACACTCGCGAAGGTCAGCTCGTCTCCACTGGACGAGATCGTCTCGCTCGACTCTGGAACGGCGATGGAGCCAAGGTCCGGGACTTTGGTGGCCTGGCCGATCTGGGCATGGAAGTCGCCTACGACGCCGAAACAAAGCGTGTGCTGGCAGGTGACTGGACGGGCGTTGTTCACGTCTGGAATGCGGACGATGGCGCTGTCGTTGGCCAGATTGATACCAACCCTCCTACGTTGGCCATGCTCATCGATCAGGCTCAAAAGAACCTCGTCGCCCTTCAGGGAACTTCGCAACAGCAGGCTCAGGCGTTGGCCAATCTGCAAAAACAACAGGCCGACCGCGAGGCGGCTGCGAAAGCCGCACAAGAGCAGATGACCGCCGCTCAACAGCAGGCACAGGCGGCGACGGCAGCCAAGGCTGCGGCCGAAAAGTCGGTTCAGGAGAAGCAAGCCGCGCTGAAGGCCGCAGAAGAGGCTTTGAAGCAAGCTGCAGCGGCAATGAATCAGGCCAAGGGAAATCAGGACAAAGCGATTCAGGCCCGCGATGCAGCCCAGAAGGCGGTCACTGAAGCACAGGCCGCAGTGACCGCTGCCACGCAGGCCGAGAAGACGGCGCTTGA
>JAGQPW010000217.1 GCA_020426515.1 Planctomycetaceae bacterium
GCCACGCTTCAATGTGTCCACCGGGCATGATGGAAGGCCCCTTGAGGGCGCCTTCTTCGCCGCCGGAAACACCAGTGCCAATGAACTGCAGGCCCGCTTCGCGGAGTTCCTTGGAGCGACGATTCGTATCGACAAAGTCGCTGTTGCCACCATCGATGATGATATCGCCTGGCTCCAGCAGTGGCTTGAGCTGCTCAATCACCGCATCCACAGGGGCTCCGGCCTTGACCATGATCATGGCGCGGCGGGGACGCTTCAGATTCTTCACAAACTCTTCAATGGTGTGGTAACCCGTGATTCGGTCGGCTGTTCCTTCCCACACCTTGTCGGCTGGCTCGCCAGCCAATCCGCCCACGAACTCGTCTGTTGTCTCCGTCGTGCGGTTATACACCCCAACCGAGTAGCCATGGTTGGCCATATTGAGCACGAGATTCTGACCCATCACGGCCAGACCAATCAGTCCGATATCGTTTTTCATGGTACTTGAGAGCAGGGTTCACAACGGCAGGAAGCAAGAGACAATTCTACCGCCCCACATGAACAGCGGAGCCGCAGGTTGTCCCGGTCATACAGACGATTGACCAATCCCAAACTTTATCGACCGCAGGAACTCAGGTCGAGCGACCCGCCACACCCATCAACAGACCGACATGCGATGGCAAAAAGGGCTCCGTATCGGTAACCTGACGGGCCGCCACGCGACGCGTCTGTTCGACGCAGTCACATCATGCCCAGAAGCGAACGCTGCGACGCAAAACCGTTCACGGAATCACCGTCACCATGCCGCATCAAGCCAATCGTCGTGAGTTTTTGAGTCGCAGCGGTCTCGCTCTGGCCGGACTGAGCACTTCGGGCCTGATGTCAGCCCAACTGCCCGCCGCCGAAGAGACCGCCCCTTTCCACTTTCTGCATCTGACCGATATGCATGTACAGCCCGAGCTGCGAGCAACGGAAGGCTGGAGGCAATGCATTGCGAAGGTCAACTCGCTCTCGCCGCGTCCCGACTTCATCATCACCGGGGGCGACCTGATCATGGATGCCCTGGCGGTTGATGCCGATCGTATCGAGCAGCAGTGGTCCTTGTTCGATACCGGAATGAAAGAACTGGAGATTCCCGCTTACCACGTCGTCGGCAATCACGATGTGGGTGGCTGGTCCTCCAAGGGCACCCTCTCACGAGACGACCGCTACTACGGAAAAAGAGTCTTTGCCGACCGGTATGGCGATGGCAAGACCTATCGCAGCTTCGACCATAAGGGCTGGCACTTCATCCTGCTCGACTCGATTGGTCAGGCGACCGATTCCCCCGACTACATTGGGCACATTGATGAAGCGCAGCTGGACTGGCTCAAGCGAGATCTGGAAGCCACGGGAAAAGCAACACCAATTGTCATCGTCACGCACATTCCGTTTTACTCGGCCATGCACCAGATGCTCTCCGGTCCGACCAAGCCGATTCCGCCCAGCGCACTGGTGACCAACGTCTTCGAATTTCGAAAGTTGCTGCAGCAGCACAACGTGAAACTTGTGTTGTCGGGACATGGCCATGTCCGCGAGCGCATTGAACTCGTCGGCATCACCCACATTCAATCCGGAGCGGTGTGCGGCATGTGGTGGAAGGGCCCGGTTTTTGGAGATGCCGAAGCATTTGGCGTCGTCACCTGCCATCGGGATTCGTTCGATTACCGCTTTCAGGACTTTGACTGGAACGCAAAAGGTTGACCGCAATGTGTCACAGATTCGGACCTGACGATTGTCCCTCCTCAGCTGAATCGTCATAGTATTCCATACAGGCTCGCTGATTTGTCCCACCCCCAAAGAATGAGGACCCACCTGCATGACCGTCCGCAAGAATCTTTCCCGCCGCCGCTTTCTGCAAAATACCAGCGCCGGTGCCGGTGCTGCTGCCCTGTCCGCAGGGATTTGGGCCGGAGGAGCCCATGCTGCCTCCTCATCTCCCAATGAGAAGTTGAACATCGCCTGCATCGGAACGGCCAATCGTGCCCAGGCGGATATTGACGGTGTTGTCAGCGAAAACATCGTGGCGATCTGCGACATCGACGACAACTACCTGAACCGTGCCAAGGAACGATTTCCAGACGCTCGCGCCTATATCGACTATCGAGAACTGATCGAAGCCGAAGCCGACAAGATTGATGCGGTCGTAATCGGAACTGCCGACCACAACCACGCTCCGGCAGCTATCCGCGCCATTCGCAAAAAGCTGCACGTGTACTGCGAGAAGCCCCTGACCCACACTGTTGAAGAAGCCCGCATTCTGGCTGAAGCCTCTCGCGAATACGGCGTTGTCACACAGATGGGAACGCAGATTCACGCGGGCGACAACTACCGCCGTGTGGTGGAAATCATTCAGTCCGGTGCCATCGGCGATGTGACCGATGTGCATGTCTGGGTCGGAAAAGGCTGGGGAGGCGGCGATCGCCCTGAGAAGGGTGACCCGGTACCGGAAACGCTGCACTGGGATCTGTGGCTCGGCCCAGCTCCCGAACGCCCCTATGCGGCCGGTCGGTATCACCCCGCCAACTGGCGACGCTGGTGGGATTTCGGCGGCGGCACCATGGCCGACATGGCCTGCCACTTCATGGACCTGCCTTTCTGGGCCCTCAAGCTGCGTCACCCCACTTCATGTGTGGCTGAAGGACCAGAAGTCCATCCGGAAACCTGCCCGCTCGGCCTCATCGTGCGATACGAGTTTCCGCAGCGGGGTGAACTCGCCCCCTGCAAGCTCACCTGGTACGACGGCAATCTGATCCCCAAGGAAATCGAAGGACAGCGTGTACCTGGCAGCGGCGTGATGTTCATCGGAACAGAAGGCATGATGTTCGCCGACTACGGCAGCCATCGCCTGTTCCCACAAGAGAAGTTCAAGGACTTCCAGCCGCCCGCACCCACGATTCCCAATTCCATCGGCCACCACAAGGAATGGATCGAAGCCTGCAAGACCGGTGGCGAAACCACCTGCAACTTCAACTACTCCGGAGCCCTGACCGAAACCGTGCTGCTGGGCAATGTCGCCTACCGCACCGGCGAAGCTCTCGAATGGGATGCAGTCAACTTGAAGGCCACCAACACCTCGGCTGCCGACAAGTACATCCGCAAGGAGTACCGGGCCGGTTGGGAAATCGCCTGATGGTGCAACCCGCTGCATAATTGAATTGTCCCGTCTGGCCACGCATCATTTCTGCGTGGCCAGACTCGTTCATGGTGCGTTGTCTGCCTGAAGAGTGAGCGTGTCTGCAACTCGCGCTGCCTCCCTCCGCATCGCGGAGCCACCGTGGTGGGCCTTCACTTTTGACAGAACAATGGACACGAACGGGACCTCCTGGAATTCCATTCCGCATAAAATTCCATCACGTCTCTCTGCTCTTCCCTCACACTCACTGATGGATGCGCCCATGCAGTCTTGGTCAACGCTCCCCCTCATGCTGCTCCTGCTGTCATCGGTTGCACTCGCTCAACCAGAGGCAGGGCGTGATCCCCGCAAGGCGAACCCGCAAGATGCCCGGAACCAGCTTTCGAAAACTCCGGCACCGGCGGAGGACCCCCAGTTTGCGAAGTATGGCATCTACGAGAAGGTCGCCCCGCGGCCGGATGCCATTGAGCCCGTCGCAACGAAGCTGCCCCTCGAACTGCGACATGGAGATCGCATCGCCCTGATCGGCAACACGCTGTTCGACCGGGCGCAGCACTTCGGTCATGTGGAAGCTCTCATTCAGCAGAAGTACCCTGACAATGAACTGGTCGTCCGCAATCTGTCGTGGTCGGCCGACACAATCGCACTGCAGCCTCGGCCCGAGAATTTCGCCGATGTTGAACAACACCTGAAGCACGAACGGGCTGATGTGATTCTCGCCGCGTTTGGCTTCAACGAGTCCTTCGCCGGTGAAGAGGGACTGCCACAGTTTCGCGAACAACTGGCCAGGTACCTTCGGCATCTCAAGTCCCATGCTTACAACGGCACATCCGCTCCGCGCGTGGTGCTGGTCTCACCAATTGCCAACGAGAACATTGCCGCCATCCCGGCTGCTGATCTCAACAACGCACGTATTCAAACCTACGCGAAGGTCATGCAGGAGGTCGCAGCAGCGGAAGGGGTTGGTTATGTCGATGTCTTCACCCCCACTCAGCAGGCCATGGAAAGCCTGGGAAGCGACCTGACGATCAACGGGGCTCACCTCAACGAAGAGGGTTATGCGGCGTTCGCGAATGCGCTGTACGAAGGACTGTTCAGTGAACGTGCCCCGGCGATCAGCGAACCGGTACGGCAGATTGTCATCGACAAGAACCGCGAATACTTTCGCCGCTATCGCCCACTCAACACCTTTTATTACACGGGAGGCCGCAACAAGGCGTATGGCTACCTCGACTTTCTCCCCGCCATGCGCAACTTCGAACTGCTGACTCAACAGCATGACGAAATGATCTGGGAGCTGGCCCGCGAAGGAAAGATTCCTGCCCCGGCCTCCCGCGTTGCCGAAGCGCGCGGTCAACTGCAGATCAAGGCCAGTCACCTTCCGTCGCTGCCAGAAACATCGCAGGCTCGCGGAGCGAACGAATGGCTGTCGCCCGTCGATGAGTACAGCGAATTCGAAATCGATCCGCGTTTCGAGGTCAACATCTTTGCCGATGAAACGATGTTCCCGGAACTGGCCTGTCCCATTCAGATGCGTTGGGATTCGAAAGGCCGCTTGTGGGTCTCGTGCTCCACAACTTATCCGCACGTGTATCCTGGCCAGCAGCCGAACGACAAGCTGATCATTCTCGAAGACACCGATGGCAATGGACGGGCCGACAAGTGCACAACATTCGCCGACGACCTGCACATCCCATTGTCGTTCGAGTTTGGC
>JAGQPW010000218.1 GCA_020426515.1 Planctomycetaceae bacterium
GAGTGGCCGATTGTGCAGCACTGGAAATGCTGTGTCCTGGAAACGGGACCGGGGGTTCGAATCCCCCCCTCTCCGCATTGAATGACGCCCGTTCTGTAACATGCAGTTGCAGAACGGGTTACATTCGAGAATCTGATTGGCACAGTGGGACTGTGTCAAGACTGTGCCAATCAAGGTGTGTCGGACAGAGGCCATCGGGCTGGAATTCTCAGGTGGGTTGAGGGAAGTTGTCTCCTTTCAGGTCCAAACAAATTCATCCAGGCTCACCCTGAGCCGGGATCACTGCTTCCGAGTGTCGCCAGTCGGGCCATCTGGCGATGTGATTCCTGATCGTGCAGGTGGTAGTACCGGTGCACCATTTTGCTGCTACGGTGTCCCAGCCAGTCCATCAGCACGCGTTCGGGGATGCCTGCGTTGGCGCAGGTGGAGCAAAAGTAGTGTCGGAACGAGTGCAGCCGACCGTCGATGAATCCGGGCTCGTCCCCGTCTTTGGGGAATTGCGGTGCCAGCGGGGTAAGGGCATCGCGGATCAGACTGCGACGTACCTTGTCCGGCTTGATCTTCCCTCCGAGCGGACCATGAAACACAACCCCGTCCGGGTGGTGGTCCATCGCTTCCAGAGACGTTGCCAAGTCTGGATGGATGGGGAATGTGCGGCTATGGCCGGATTTGGTCGTCCGGCGTTCACGACCTGCTGAGGATCGACTCGTGGATTCGTCACGAATGGTGATCATTCGCCGCTGTAGGTCGATGTCGGACCACCGTAGTTGAGCCAACTCGCTGATCCGCATCCCGGTGTACGCCAGTGTGAGCGTCAACGACCTGAGCCAGGCCAACTCAGGCGTCTCACACTGCTTCAGGATCGCCGCGACTTCCTGAGGCGTCCAGCAGTACGTGTCGGTGCCTGTGGGCTTCCGCATCGGGTATGGGAACAGTGCCGAAGCATGCAGCCGCTCGATCGAAACGAGATACTTGAGGATTTGTTTGAGCGTTGTGAGTTCTAAGTATTCCGTCGCGTAGGCATAGGACTCATCATCCAGCCAAGCCGCGTAACCGTCGAACAGTTCGCGGTTGACTTCGTTCCAGTACCGGACGCGATTTTGCGCACAGTGCTGAACGAACTTGTCGAGGACAGCACGATAGCGTTTCGCGGT
The DNA here is from genome assembly GCA_020426515.1 of Planctomycetaceae bacterium. Taxonomy (GTDB): domain Bacteria; phylum Planctomycetota; class Planctomycetia; order Planctomycetales; family Planctomycetaceae; genus JACKHO01. Next base: position 1,155 of record JAGQPW010000218.1, read on the forward strand.
CGCTGGCTTGGGGCCGTTGGCCACCGCCGGACGTCCAACATAGCGTTCATAGAGCTTACGACCTTCTGTCAGTGGAAGCAGTTGTGACCGGTCCGACTTCAACAAGTCCGGAGACGCCAGCCCATGCCTGACGGCCATGGTCAGGTCAAGTTCCTGAAGTGCGCGAAGGGCTTCGTCTTTCTGACCCGTCTCCAGTGAGTAGCGGCCCAGTTTCGGCGTATTGGACCGACCATCGGCGACGTAGATTCCGTCCCTTTTTCCGAGCAGCCAGCGAAAGTACCGGCCTTGAACGAGTTCGTTGGATCGTGGTTTTGGCATGGCATGTGTGGCTTTTCAGTTGTGTGAGTGTTATGGCCTGCGCCACCGAGCTCTCGGCCCGGAGCGGCGTGGGCTTTCGGGGGGCGGAATAGGCTGAGCGGAGGCAGACGGTGGCGCGGCGGATTGTGCAGGCCGCAGTACTTCCTTGGGGACCAGCAAACGCGTTCCCGGTCCGCCCGGTTGCCACGCGACAATCTGGCCGCTGCGGATGCGTCGGCGGAGCGTCTCGACCGAGATGGACAGTCGGGCTGCCGCTGCGTCGACAGTGAAGTAATCAGGTTCGATTGGGGCAGTCATCGCTCTTCGCCACGCTGAGATGCTCAGGACTTGACGATGACAGTTTGCCGGGGGAACCACAAAAAATCGGGGGAAAGTGCTGGACTGCACTTTCCCCCTTTGGTGTGGATTTTGGATGCGGCTGGGTTGGGAAAATCGATGCTGGTGTGGCCGTCTATGGCCAATCGAGCACACCCTGAAGCTGCTTGAGATCGTTCTTGATCGTGTCCTCACTGACCTTCAAGAACTCAGCAAATACGGCACTCAATTTCTTTTTGCTTCGCACGAAACATTCGGGAAATGCGGACATCAGACCCCGCCAGTAGATCACCAGCAGCAACCGGCGGCGGTATCCAGCAAGCTTATTGGCCTGGGCGTCTTCCTTGCGAATGATGTCCAACCATCCAGCCAACTGAGGCATCCTCTGACTGGTGAGGCGGGTTTCGTCAAGCATGTCGAGAAACCAGCTGTTTCCAGAGATTGGAAAGTAGTCCGGGATGGTATGATTCAGGACGCCGGTTTCCGAATCGGCCTGCAAGAGATTTGGAAAGTGTGGCGACACAGGGATCGGCATCCCCGGCGCTGCCACTCCGTCCAGGATCCAGTGTTCGTAGTGATCCCAGCAACGCTGATGGAATAGCGATCGCTTCGATTCACAAACCGAGGTGATTTGACGTCGCGTGGGAAATCCCTGCATCGCAAGTTCCTCGCGAAACTCCTCGCACAGTTGCTCATGCTCGGTCTTGAAGTTCAGATTGGTCACCAGCCAGCCAACATAGGCACGGATGTGATCATCAATTCTGCTGAGACGTTCTTCCAACGCTCTCGCAATCGGCAACTGCTCCATTTCACTGCGATTGGTCAAACGCCCCATCAGCGCCGAGAGACGACCGGACTGAGGTAAGAGAAAGCGGAATTCAATCCCCCGCTGGTTCCAGAATCCACATACCCCCAAGATGTCAGCCAGTTTGTTCAGTCGCCGAGCTTCCCTGATCGCTTCGTCCCCCAATCGCTCCTCCCCGAACGAATTGATGGTCAGTTGCATCAGCGGTTCCGGAATGGCAATGACCAACCCGTCAGGGAGATTCTCCAGTAGGCGTGCGTCCGGGGGAGCGTCCGCTGGAAGTGGCGTGATCTGCTCTGGGGAGATTTGGGGTTTCACCAGAGTGCCCGGCTCCGTTGCTGTAGCACGGGCAATCAGTTTCGTGCCATCGTCACTGGTGGAATAGAGAATGCCCCTTTTCAATGGCGAACCACAAATGAAGTGTGGGGAGGAGCTGGCATCAGGGACTGACGCCGGTGGCTTACCAGCAAGAGGTTGACGCGGTTGCTGACTCATCGGGGTACCTCGCACAATCAGCGGCGGGCACCTCACTGTGCAGGCATCACTGTCGACAGACCTGCAAGCGTCATGTTACAGGAGACAAGCGGCACCGACATTGTTCATTGCGAGTTCGGGATCGTCAACTCCCCCGCCAGCAGGTTGAGGAGCTGGTTGGGATCGCAGGGGATGCCCCGTAGCCACCGTGTGAACTGGTGGACCAGTAGTCCGGCAGCGACGCTGGCTGCAAACAAAGTGCCCTTGGCCGTGCAGGGACCCGGTTGCGATTCATTTTGAGGGAACAGCGTGCTGGCGTAGTAAGACCTCGATGCCTCATCGGTTGCGGTGAGGAGGCGAATGGTTTCGCCGCGCATGCGGGCATCGGCCCAGAACCGAGTACGGTGTCGGACCGCCCGCCAGATGGCCTGTCGGGCGGAGATCGAATCGACACAGCAGAATGTGGTGTCTCCCACAGCCAGGTCCGGGCGGAACCGGTCGGGGATCTTGGTGATCTGGATCTCGGGATCGATGCGACGCAGATGCTTCGAGGTGGCCTCGACCTTGGGGTGGCCGACGTCATCACAGAAGTAGCCCTGTGTCGTGATGTTGGACTCGTCGACTGTATCGAAGTCGATGAGTTGCAGGTGGCGGGCACCCATCGCGGTGAGTTGGGTGCCCACCTGACGACCGATGGCCCCCACGCCGATAACGGTGATGTGCAGTTGTTGAAATGTGTCGAGTGGGACGAGGTCGTATTGTCGGGTGAATCGTTGCATGGTTCGTGGACCCGTGTTGAGAGTGGAGAGAGAGAGGGTCGGTGCTGCATTACGCCCATCGTTCGGTCACGTGATCGAGGGATTCATGGAGGAGCAACTCGTCGAGTGGGTCAACACTTCGATCGTCTGGAAAACGGCGTTTTCTGACTCGGCGTACATGATGGGAGCAATCCTGCACGTGCTCCGCATACTCTTCCTGCCACGCGTCGTGATCCGAGCCGGCGAACGCAACATCGAACCGGACATCGACGCGCATCGAAATGCGTGATCCGCCACCGTGCCGCCAGTGGAGTTGAGCGAACGTTTCTCCGCCGCGGGCGAGAATGGCCATGATTGCCCAGTCGCAGTGGCCGAATGCTCTGGAGAACGTCTCTTCGTCGACGCTGCTGGGTTGAGCTGAGTCGCCGGGGTGGGTGTGGATCCAGATGCGTCCAACCTGTTGTGGCTGCCGGCCAGCATCAACCTGCGATTCAAAGAACTCAGCCACCGCCAGATCATCGAACGATACGAACGTCTCGGTGCACTGCTGCTGTACGAGCCCGATGTCCCGCACACACAGCAGATCATCGGGCTCCGTGATGCCGAACCCACCGACTTCGGTGGGGCCGAGGTCACGCAAGTAGAGCAGCTTGGCCCACGCCGTTGGAGTGAACGTCAATACCGGACGCTGAGATTGGCGTTTGCGGCGGGGACGTCGCAGGTGACGACGGGTCAATGGGTGGGGCTTGTGGTTCGGCATCTTCGGAATCCAGGTAAGCGTCATGACAGGTGGGACAGCGACCCTCATCGAGGCAGTCGCGACAGCAGCGGTCTTGGCAATCAGTGCAGCGGGAGAGGCAGTTGCGGCAGAAGCGTTCTTCGCAGGCCGCACACTCGCGGGAGCAATCGAAGCAGAGTGA
>JAGQPW010000219.1 GCA_020426515.1 Planctomycetaceae bacterium
CAGTCGTCCGACGCACTTGTTTCTGATGTCGCTGGTACAACACGCGATTACCTGCAACGCACCGTCTGCTGGAACGGCATGACCTTCGACCTGATCGACACCGCCGGCTGGGAAGAGGCGCTGACAGAATCCCTTGGTGCTGCGGCGGACAGCCAGCGCAAGGCCCGCTATGAGCGGGCTGATCTCATCGTCTGGTGTGAAGCCGCGACACTCGATGCCGCTGAGCAGCAGGTCAACGATCAGTTGAGAACAAGCTGCGAAAGCCTGGGGGTCAACCTGCTGACCGCAACGACGAAAGCCGACCTTTGCCCGGGACCAGACCGGGAATCGGCAACGCTGCATCTCTCGGTTCACGAAGGACGCGGTCTGGAAGAACTCCAGCAACACGTGGTGCAGCATCTGCGAGAACTGCGGGAGAGTCGGAGTGAACTGCTTCATTCGTCCGCCGCACGCTGTCGACATGCGCTGGCCGGAGCCATTCAATCCGCCGAGCGGGCGCAGCAACTGGCGATCGATCAGGCCGGGGATGAACTGATCGCCGTTGAACTCCGCGAAGTGCTCGACTGCCTTGGCGAAATTGTTGGTGAGGTCTACACCGATGACATCCTGGACCGCATTTTCAGCCGGTTCTGCATTGGGAAGTGAAATGACCGGAGGCGGAAAGAATGCAGTGGAGTAGGGGCAGACGTTCGCGTTTAAGTCCCAATGCAACTCGCAGTTCACTTCCACTCTTACTGAGGAGGCACGTCATGCGCCCATCTCCATGGTTCATTCGAACGCTGCTGTCTGCCGGTCTGTTGTTTGCTGGATCGACTGTGGTTCCCGTTCAGGGACAGAGTCCCAGAGGCGGAGGAACCTGTCCTCAAGGTGCCAGCGGGCAAGACTCACAAGGGCAACGCCCACAGGGGCCCAATCCTCAGCAGATGGCCTCGTTGCTTGTGCAACGCTTCGACAGCTCGGGAGATCAGGCACTCAACGCCCAGGAACTGGCACAGGCGCTGATCTTCCTGCATGAAAATCGTCCCGGCGGCAACAACCAGCGCGGTCCGCGAGGTCAGCGTCAAGGCAATCAACTCCCCGCGAGTTGATCGTCTTTGGGACATGTTCAATTCAGAAGAACATGTCCCGACAAGCGGCCACCAAAGCAGTGGCCATTGCGCCGGTTGCCATCAAGACGGGCTGAGTCAGCATTCGGTCATGGTGAGTTGGCGAGATGTAGGCTGGGGTGACCCGGCGGCAAATGCACATTGCCTGACTGCGGCTACTCCGACATTTCAGCAAACATCTTGCTGGCTGCGGATCGAATTTCCTCGGGAGACATCTCCCGTGTCTGGGTGGCGATGCCCCATTCGTGTCCGAATGGATCCCGGACACGGGCAAATCGTTCGCCCCAGAACATGTCCGTCGGTTCCATCAAAACTGTCGAGCCGTGCTTCGCCATGGTGGCGACCATTGAATCGCAGTCATCCACATAGAGGTGAATCGCGACGGTCGTGGCATGAAGACGCGCGGGGCTGGGAGTGCCGCCATGTTCTGGCAACTCTTCGCTGATGAAGAACCGAGATGATCCAATGCGAAACTCACAATGCATCACACGCCCATCGGGCATGTTGAGCAGCAGGTGCGGAGCAACCCCAAACACGTCGGAGTAAAACGCGACAGCCCCCGCGGCGTCCGTGATGCTCAGGTAGGGGACAAACTCGCAGTGCTGTGGAGAAGGCATGTGGTCCGTTCAATCGGTAATCAGGAGTGAGGAGAGGCCCGTAGGCGACCGGCAGCCTCGTCCTTACCAACACGCGGTCCTGCATGAAAGAGGGGTTTGAGCTTATCTGGCACGAAACGCTGCTCCCGTCACCGAAGTCGGGACTCGACAGCCTGCCTCGCAGATGAGTTTCCGGCGAGCCAGGCAGCGTCCCGCCTGCCGTTTCCCGGTATGGTTGGGCCGGGGGGGCAGGCTGCCAGCGAGCACGAATTAAGTCGCGGCAGGCAGGTTGGTGAGTCAACTTGAAGGCAGGCGGGAGCCTGCCTTTTGGATCTGTTTGCGCCACTCCCATACCTTTCCATCTTCCGGATGGACGACAGCGCCACAGAACGCAAACCCCAGCTTTTCGAGGATTCGCGTTGAGGCGTTCTTCTCTGGCAGCGTTTGAGCACGCACCGCAATTGCATCGGTGCCAGCAGCCAAGTCAATCAACTTCTGCGCCATTCGGGTTGCGACCCCCTGTCCTTCGTGGCCGGGGAGAGTGAAGTAGGCGATCTCGGCTTCCCCCTCTACGGGCGGGCTCTTGAAGGCACATGTCCCCACGATTGCGTCATGCTCACGGGCGAGATAGCCCACCCAGGGCAATTCGGGATGTGTGTTACTGTACATGGCCAGCGTTGACGAACAAATTTCCCGCAGCAACTCCGACTCCCGAACATCGGGGCTGCTTACCAACTCTGGGGTTATCGGCTCTAGAATCATGTTGACTCGTTCATGCATCTCATGATCATTGGGACAGTAGGTTGAGCAGGCTCCTGCCTGCCACTGTTATATTCAGGTCCGGGCGTCCAGGCGGAACGTGAGCACGAATTGGCGTCCCATGGTCACTCCGCATGCTTGCCCTGCTAACGCAATGCAAGCATGGCACCCCGATTTTGCAGGCATGCCACCCCGCCGATCAGAATCGCTTGTCTAACGCCATGTTGGCAACTTGAGCAACTGGTATCGCGGCTTCCCCATGCCTACGCGAGTTTCAAGAACGGTGATCTCCACAGGCTGATGCAAGTGCCGATTGATTTCCTCCGGATTGTCAATCTCTACGCCGATTTTGCCACGTACAACCTCGGCCTCGGCGACGCGAAATTCGAATGTACGCCCCTTCGGAAGCACTCCCTGAAACTCACCGAATAGTTTGGTCTCTGTCTCGTGTAGATTATCTTGGCTAAGTCGATCTAGGCTCTTTCGAACCTCGCCCACGTCTTGAAAGCCGAAACGCTGCTTCCCGAATACAAGCGTGCACACTGCCTCGTTTGTTGCTAGGGCTTGAACGAATCCTCTGACCGCCTCGATTGAGCGCGGGCTGATTCCGGAAGCACACTCCGCCAATTCATCGTCAGTTCCCTGAGCGCTGCTTTCGAGAAGCCCACGTGTGATCTCTAGTGCTCGGGATACTGGAGTTTCTTCACTGAATGGGAGTTGGCCAAGGCGATGTTCCTCGAATTCAAAACCGAACGATCCAATTGCTGTGTTTGTAATCAGAAGTTGGCACTGTTCACGGTTGGGAAGAGGTCCGGTTGGGGCGAGAGGTCCGAGCAATGCCGCTCCAACCGTCACTACCGCCTCCGTGAATGCGTTTGCGGCCCGTGAACCAAATTCAGCAAACATGCCGTGGCTACCAACGACGGGGCGTCCACGAAAAGTCAACACAGCCTTCATTGGTTTTGGCTGTCGAGGTTGCGATGCGAGGAATGCTTCGACGATTTTCATTCGCGATTCTGCACTTGATCGCGTGAGGACGGCAGTCGGCGGCAGCGATTCGAGTTGCTGCTTCAGAAACTTACGCTCTGACTCCAGTTGCAGTTGCTCTTGGCTATTCATTCCGCTGTCTCCACGTTCCCCGCTTCCTCCAAATTCTTCGCAGCCGCTACATCCTCGCTTGGATCAAGGTTGATTTGAAGAAATCCCTTCCACTGCATCGACCGTCGATGCGACCATAGGCTTGACCAGTACGTCGACTGTTCCACCAAGTTCTTGCTCGGCAACGTTAATTCTACAAAGTAGTGGTCTACGAAGTAGTGTCGTTTTACAGAATCGTGATTCAAGATCGCTTTCACGCGATCGCTGATGGCAAAATCTGCCGGAGGTTCGACAAAAGTGACCACATCGACATCTTTTGGCGCTCGGCGTTCGAGTGTCTCAACCGCTTCAAGAAAACTTCCGTCAATCCACTGAAATCCCTCAACAAGTCCGGTTGAGTGCAGTTCTCGACGAAAGCGAAGTAGTCCGTCCAGAATCTGGCGTCGTTCGCGAGATGTAGCGAATCGAAGAACAATGTCGACAAGAGAAACCTGGTACGGGGAGCGATCCGGCCCGACCGGATCGGCATCATTTACCGGCGGAAGTACGCCGGTTGGCGTCCAAGGTGGAATCGCAGTTTTTTCCATCCCTATAGTTCTCGATACGCTGGCAAACTCTCTGTTGAAAAAACTCTACTGTAGAGTATTCGATTGAATGATCGCGGAAAACACACCCCAAGCAAGCCTGCCGTTTCCCTGATATGGGCAGGTCTGAGGGTCAGGCGGAACGGGAGCACGAAAACGGGTCTGTGGCTGGCAGGTTTGCGAGACCATTTGCAGGCAGGCAAGAACCTGCCCTGCGGACCTGTCCGTTTTCTCAGCTCCCTCGTCAGGCCGCTTCTTCCGCCATGTCACGCAGCACATCGGCGAGGATCGAGCAGCCGGTGTCGACTTGTTCGGCGGTGACGTTCATGGGGGGGAGCAGGCGGACAACGGTGTCGTGGGTGGCGTTGATCAGCAGGCCTTTTTCCATGCACTTGCCGACGGCGGGGGTGGAGGGGATGGTGAGGTCGAGGCCGATCATCATGCCGCAGCGTCGCACTTCGCGGATGATGGGGAGCTCTTCCCGCAGCGCGTCGAATGCTTCGCCAAAGCGGGCGGACATTTCGAGGCTGTGTTCGAGGAGCCCGTCTTCTTCAATGGTCTGCACTGTGGCCAGACCGG
>JAGQPW010000021.1:0-29003 GCA_020426515.1 Planctomycetaceae bacterium
AAGAAGCAGGACGTGGAAGCTCAGGAAGCGATCCTCGAACTGGAGAAGCAGCGTATTGAAGCGGTCGAGAAGCAGAAGCGCGAGGTCGCTGAAATTGCCGCCCGACAAACTGCGGAAGCTGCCAAGGTGCAGTCCGAGGAACGGCTCAAGTCGGAGCGGGCCCGCATCACTGCCGACGAAGAAATTCAGGTGGCGGAAGAGAATCGGCAGCGGCAGGTAATCGTGGCCCAGCGGAACAAGGAACGGACCGACGCGATCGAACGTGAGCGGGTTGAGAAAGACCGCATGCTGGAAGTCACCGAACGTGAACGCATCGTCGGCCTGGCGACTATCGAGAAAGAAAAGGTCATCGAAGTCGAGAAGCGGAACATTCAGGATGTGATTCGGGAACGCGTTACGGTGGAACGCTCGGTCGTCGAGGAACAGCAGAAAATCAAGGATACCGAAGAGTTCGCGACGGCCGATCGTGCGAAACGAGTGGCCATCACTGCTGCGGAAAAAGACGCGGAAGAATCACTGGTAAAAGAAATCAAGGCGGCGGAAGCCCGCAAGAAGGCCGCTGAATTTGAAGCCGAACAAGTCCTGATTGATGCCGATGCCAAGCGTGCTGCGGCGGAACGGGAGACAGCGGCCAAGAAGATGCTGGCCGAAGCACGACAGGCCGAAGCAGCGGCTGACGGTCTGGCAGAAGCACAGGTGCAGGAGGCCCGAGCCGTTGCCAGCGAGAAGGAAGGGACCGCTGCAGCCAACGTGATTCAGAAGAAAGCGCTGGCCGAAGCCGAAGGTCAGAAAGCGCGGGCGGAAGCCATTGAGAAAGAAGGACTGGCGGAAGCGCAAGTGCTCGAACAGAAGTTCTATGCTGAAGCAAAGGGGATCGAGCAGAAGGCCGAAGCCATGAAGATTTTCGATGGCGTGGGTCGCGAGCACGAAGAGTTCAAGATTCGCCTCAACAAGGACAAGGAAATCGAACTGGCCGCCATTGCGGCTCAGACCGAAATTGCCCGCGAACAGGCGGAAGTGGTGGGAGCCGCTCTCGGAAATGCCCGCATCGATATTGTCGGTGGTGAAACGAAGTTCTTCGAGAAGATTGTCGATTCCATTCAGGCCGGCAAGTCGGTTGATCGCTGGGTCGACAATTCACGTCACCTGACCGATGTGAAAAACACCTTCTTTGATGGGCAGGTGGAGGGTGATTTTCAGGAGAACCTGAAACGATTCACCAGCCAGTTTGGCCTGACCTTCGAAGACGTGAAGGACATGTCCGTGGCGGCACTGCTCGGCAAACTGTTGCTGGAATCGGATGACGATGGAACGACCAGCGGTCTCAAGCGCCTGCAGCGAATGCTGAAAGCGTCTGGATTGCTCGACAAGTCCGTCGGAAGCCTGGGGAACCTGGCAGCGAAAAAGAGCTGACCCCTTCGCAGGGCTCCCGCCCAGCGATTCGCGGCACAAATCCATGAGTATCGAGGGTCCGCTTTGGCGGGCCCTCTTTTGTTTGCGGAAGGCCGTGATTGCCGCGCGGATTGGCAAGCGAATTGCTAATCTATCCGCTACTGTTGGCCATTGCTCTTCGTGGCAGGAATACGGAGGCAATGTTGCGTCTCGGTCACTATGCAGTCCAGGAGGAGTCTATGTCGGTTCAATCGTCTGCCGTACTGTTTGCGTTGAGTGCGGTTATCGTTGCAGGAATGTGTGCTCTTTCCGCACAGGCGGACGGCAAAACGGGCGCGGTGCTCCAGATCGCACAGAATGATCAACCAGCGGCCGATGCTCCAAAAGGTGATGGGAAAGACACGGTGGCCTTGCGTGAGTTCATGCGGCAGAAGCTGATTGCCTCCAATCAGATTCTGGAGGGCCTTGTCACCGAAGACGCTGAAATGATTCGGGTCGCTGCAGACCGTCTCAACAAGCTCAGCCAGGCCGAGCAATGGCGTGTGCGGAACGATGTGATGTATCGCCAGTTCAGCGGCGAGTTTCAGCGGATTACCGAACAGTTGTCGGTTGCTGCCAAGAAAGGCAACATGGATCAGGCCGCGTTGAAGTGGATGGATGCCACGATGAGCTGCATTGAATGCCATCGGTTCGTTCGTGGCGTCATGGTGACGAAAGAGTGAAGGGCGGGGAAATCGCCTCTGAACGGCTTAGTGCCGAGCAGTGATCATGGGCCGCATCCATACTGTTGATGCGGTGATTTTGGGATTCGGTAAAGGAGTTCATCCGATGAAAGTCCTGATTGCCGTTGATGAGTCGGCAGCAGCACAATCTGTGCTGGATGTGGCGATGGCCTTCCCACTGCCTGAGGAAGTGGAGGCCTCGGTCGTCTCTGTCTGCCCGGTCCCCGATCTGCATTCTCTGGCAAGTGCACTACCAGCGGCCATCAACGAAATGGTGGATGGTTGCCGCAGCGATGCGGAACAGGTTGTCGATCAGGCGAAGCAACGACTCGTCTCCCGGTTTCCCGGTATTCAGACGATTGTTGAGAGCGGACATCCGGCTCAGTCTTTGCTCAAGGCCATCCACAAACAGCACTCGGATCTGGTGTTCATTGGAGCCCGCGGGATGGGCACGATGGACCGGCTGCTGCTGGGGAGTGTCTCGGATCGGGTCGTGCGACACGCGCATTGCTCTGTGGTTGTCGTACGGCCACAGGCCGGGCACGCGCGTCCCAATCACATTCTGGTCGCTTTTGACAACTCACCCGGAATTCGTAAGGCCGTCGAACTGCTGGCTCAGCAGGAGCATCCTCCCGAAACACACGTCCGTGTGGTTTCCGTGCTGCCCCGGTCCAGTCAGTTCCGCATTGATATGCTCAAGCCCGGAAGCGACCTCTGGATGAAGGAGCAGGAACACGTCCAGGCGGGACTCGACTGGGCTGCGGATCAGTTGCGGCCACGGATCCCTGCCGTCACGACGTCCCTGCATGAAGCCGACCACGTGGCCGAAGAACTGCTGCATGCGGCTGTCGACTTTGGTGCCGACATGATTGTCGTCGGAGATACCGGAAAGAACTCTCTCGAACGATTCATGCTCGGTTCGGTCTCGTCGCAGATTCTGCATCACGCCAAATGCAGTGTGTGGGTCTCCCGCGATCAGCAGGGCTGATCCATCGCTCACGCAGCACCACGAAAACAGCCCGCTGTATCCAGACAGGGATACAGCGGGCTGAACTATTTTCAATGGGGTGGTGGATCAATGCTTAAAGTGTCGACGACCGGTGAAGATCATGGCGATGCCATGCTCGTTGCAGGCGGCGATGACTTCCTCATCATTGCGGGAGCCACCGGGCTGAATCGCGGCCCGCACACCCGCCTTTGCCGCTTCGTCGATGCCATCGCGGAATGGGAAGAACGCATCTGAGCAGACGACCGACCCTTGTGACCGCTCGCCGGCCTTGTGGGCCGCGATATACGAGGAGTCGAGGCGGCTCATCTGGCCCGCGCCAACCCCCACAACCATGCCTCCACTAACCAGCACGATGGCATTGGACTTCACGTGCTTGCAAACCTTCCAGCCAAACTTCAGGTCGATCAATTCTGCGGCGGTGGGTTGCCGCTCGGTGACAACTTTCCATTCGGCTTCCGGTTCTGGCTGATCATCTCGATCCTGAACGAGCAAGCCGCCGGTCACCCGGCGATAATCCAGCCCCAGTCCCGAAGTGTTGTCCCATCCGGTGCATTCCAGCAGTCGGACATTGTTCTTCCACTTCGGTTTCGTCTGCAGCATGGTAATCGCGTCCGTTTCGAAGAACGGCGCGATGATCGCTTCGATGAAACGTCCTGGCTCGCAGAGGCGTTCGGCCGTGGCGACATCCACGGGCCGATTGAAGCCGATGATTGAACCGAATGCACTGACGGGATCGCCTTCGTAGGCCTTGTCGAACGCCGCGGCCAGAGTGTCACCAATGGCGCAGCCGCAGGGATTGTTGTGCTTAATGACGACAGCCGCCGGGTCGCTGAAGTCGCGGGCAATGCACAACGCGGCGTCGAGATCGAGCAGGTTGTTGTATGAGAGTTCCTTGCCGTGCAGTTGTTTTGCAGCAGCGAGCGAGCCCGGTGACGGATTGGGCTCCGTGTAGAACGCGGCCCGCTGGTGCGGGTTTTCACCGTAACGCAGAGAGGCGGCCCGTGTGAGGGAGACGTTCAGTTTTGGCGGCAACTCATTCGCACTGTCTTCCGAGGTCAATTCGGTGAACCAGTCGGAGATCATGCGGTCATAGGTGGCGGTCATCTCGAAGGCGGCGCCGGCCAGTTCACGACGAAATGCGAGCGACAACTCCCCTTCACGCAGCTGGCCCAGTACGCGGTCGTATTGTTCCGGTCGCGTGACGATGCCAACGTATGCATGGTTTTTTGCTGCTGATCGGACCATGCTGGGACCACCGATGTCGATGTTTTCGATGGCTTCATCCGTAGTGACATCTGGCTTCGCAATCGTCTGGGCGAAGGGGTAAAGATTCACGACGACCAGTTCGAAAGGAATGATGCCGTGTGCCTCAATTGCAGCAGCATCGCCGGGGAGATCGGGCCGACCGAGAATGGCTCCGTGGATGCGCGGGTGCAGCGTCTTGACCCGTCCTTCCATGATTTCCGGGAACTCCGTGTAGGAAGAAACGTCAATCACGTTGACGCCCTGCTCCTTCAGAAACCGGGAGGTTCCGCCAGTCGACAGGATTTCGAAGCCGAGTTCGACCAGTCCCTGAACAAAGGGTCCGAGGCCGGACTTGTCGCTCACGCTAATCAGGGCTCGGCGGGGAAATTTGCTGCTCATAATACTCTCAATTCAAAATGCTATCCGAAGGGACATGTCTGTTGTGGAGGCCTGAAGACCGCCAACGCCCGGTTGGGGTGGATCTGTCGAAACGCTCCACGTGCGGTCGGTCCGTTTGAGACGAAGCGGCGACCGGGATGCTGATTCACGCGATACAGAATACAAGTGCCGGGCTCTGCCGGACAGCATGCAGGCTAATCGAGTGTCTGTTCCAGCCAGAACAGAGCCAGTCGCAGGTTGGCCTGTGTCCACAGGAGAGGCGTGATGTCGTTGGGAACCCATTCGTCCCCTTCCAGGTAGTACGATTCCGGGCATCGCCACGGACCGAACCGCGAGGTGGGGGGAGTCAGTTGCAACAGGCTCCGACGGGCATGTTCGAGTTGCTGCTCAAGATCTGATTTCTGTCCCTGATCGAGATATCGCTGGCCGAAGATGATCGACACGATGGGATCAAAGATGCACCACTGCGCTTCCGTACCCGGCGCGAGCAGTGCATCCCGCTTTTCGAGAGCTTCGCTGAAGTCGCCGGTGCGGGTTTCTTCGGTCAGCAGAGTCTTGTAATTCGCACACCAGTAGGAGTCGCCCAGATACCGTCGAATCCCGATGGGGCCTTGCAGGTGGGTGAGAACATTGTCGACGATTTGAACTCCCATCCCTCTGTCGACAGCATGGAGCGGATAGATCAGAAACAGCAGAGCGGCATCGTGCGCCCGCCGCTGCGTGTGATCGCCTTCGATGCACTCAAATGGCAGGATCTGATGGAGTGCCGTTTCGCCTGACGTCAGCAGTTCGTCGATGAGTGCGGGCAATTCGGTTTGATCCGAGAACTGCTCCGGATACTGTTGGACTACCTGGTTGAACAGCTTCAGGCTCGCAACGACGACACCAATGCTGGAGGCCTCAATCTTGCGGGTTTCTTCCCAGTGCCCGCTGTCTTCATCGTGCCAGTATTCGATGGCTGCCCAGTATCGCACCAGCGTGCCCAGCACCGTCGACAGTCCTTGAGAAAAGGGCAATTGGTCGGCGAGCAGCATCTGGCAGGTCAGCCACAACCAGTAGCCGAGCGCATCGTTCTGGGCGTGAGCCCACTTCTCGGTCAGTTCGACGAGGTGGTCCCCGTCAAAGCGGATGTGAGGCCGCTTCATCGGATCAGCGGCCAGGCTGGGATTCTTGATGATGTTCTCGAAACGCGACTGCGTCTTGATGTAGAACTGCGACAACGCTGCAACCGCGTTGCGTGCCGCCTCGACATCTCCCAGCACCCAGCAGGCATGCGCGATGTGCACTGCATCCCGAGTCCAGGCGTTGTGATAACCGGTGGATTCCGAACCATGCTGCTCGAATCCTGCCGCTGAAAACAGGCCGCTGCGCAGTTTGGGAAATCGGAACGTTCCCTGAGCCGTCAGAAACTCCGTGATCTCACGTACACGCTGTTTCGATGGCTGATCCAGCCAGTTGGCGACGGGGGTTGTCGCAGGATTCCAGTCCATTCTCGTCTCCGGGTTGAGGAATGGACTTGGTTGTAATCACTCTGCCGCATGGTTTCGAGCAGAGTTCCCGCGAAAAGTGTCATATGTGACGATCCATATGAATCAACGGCACTCAACGCGCAAGCGAAGGCTTGCGCGTTGACAGCGAGGCTCGCGACCGGCACGCTGTCCTGCAAGACAATCGTTCAACAGGAGCAATGGCCATGCGGCGGATGACAATTGGGTTGGTCGCACTCACTCTGTGCGCTGGAACAGGCATGCTCACTGCCGCTGAACCTGTGGACAACAAGCAGCCTCGCGTATTGATCCTTGGGATCGATGGCTGTCGGCCGGATGCTTTGGCGGTTGCAAGAACGCCGCATCTCGATGCACTTGCTGCGGACGGCCTGTTGTTTGAGGGGACCGATATTCGTGAGCCCGATGCTCAGGACAAAGCCGATACGATCAGCGGTCCGGGATGGTCGAATTTGTTCACCGGGGTCTGGCCAGACAAACACAACGTCCTCAACAATGAATTTTCCGAGCCTCACTACGACCGGTATCCGCACTTCTTCAAACGCCTGAAGGAGGTGCGGCCTCAAGCCTTCACCGCGTCCTTCAGTGACTGGAAGCCGATCGCAGAGAAGATTGTCACCGCAGCGGACATCAACCGGAACTTCCCGGAGCAGGGAAAGTCCTACGAAGAGGGAGATGCCGAGGCAGCGGCGGCCTGCGTAAAGTTGATGAAGTCACAGTCGCCCGATGCGACGTGTCTGTATCTGGGACAGGTTGATGAGACCGGTCACCGCCATGGGTTTCATCCGACCGTGCCGGAGTACGTGCAAGCGATTGAACAGGTTGATCGGCACATCGGCGAAGTCGTTGCGGCGATCAGGGGGCGCACACAGTATGCGCAGGAAAACTGGCTGGTGCTGGTCTGCACTGATCACGGTGGACTCGGTACCGGACACGGCGGGGGACACGAGGAGCCGGAGATTCGTCGCACTTTCCTGATTGTCAGCGGTCCCTCGGCGCTGCGGGGACGTTCGGATGATCCGACCTGGCAGGTCGATGTCGTCGCCACCACGCTGCATCACCTGGGAGTGACGCCACGACCCGAATGGGAACTGGACGGGAAGGCTGTTGGTCTGAAGTCGGCACAGCCCGCAGCGAACTGATCGGGCGTACCGCTTAATTCCTCAATCAAAACTTACGAAGCAGGCCACTCGTGGCCGCAGGCGCTGCAGGAAAACCCGATCAGCGTGGTGCTGTTCTGGATGAGAGCACCGTTACGGGACAGGCTGCCATCGAACATTTCCACGGGTTCCACTGTGACGCGGCGGCATTCCGGACAGCACTGATTGTGGTGCTGAACTTTTGTTCTCATGGCCAACAGCGTGCGCCATGTGGGCTGAGGCTGTGCGGCTTTGTGCCCGACGAGACGGAACCGGCTGCGGCGAATTTCCGCTGCGTGTTCCTGAAAAGAGAGAATGTAGGGCTCGTCAATCGACGCCGGTTCACGATACACGGTAAGCTGACTCATCCATGAGCTCCCTGTCAGATAGTCTCGAATCCATTCGAATCCCGCCGAATCCTCAGCGGGGCGGGTAGATTACCTCCACCATCGTGCTGTCGACAACGGTGCTTTTGTTTACCATTTTGCATTTCTTTAATCGAATCGGTGAGAACAGGTCTGCCATTGCATGCCTGAATTGCCAAAGCTGCCTCGTCCTTCATGATTGTCAGTTACCGTTGTCCGCAATGTGATCAGGTTCATGCCTCCACTCCGGTTGAAGAGTCGGGGACGCTGGTGTGCCCGTGTGGCTGGAATCGCGAGATTTCCACGGCTGTGGATGCGGCGGGTCATCTGAAGCAATGCGTCGCCTGCGGAAATGGCGACCTGTGGCGGCAGAAGAATTTCCCACAATTTTGGGGAGTGGTCATTGTTGCCGTTGGCGCCATCATCAGCAGTGTCTTTTACGCGTACTACCAGCCCCTGTGGGCCATGGGGACGCTGATGCTTGTGGCGCTGATCGACATGGGACTGTACATCTGGATGCCGGATGTCCTCGTCTGTTACCGCTGTCAGACTCGCCACGGGAATATCTCCACGGAAGGGCATTCCGACTTCGATCACGAAATGTTTGAGAAGTATCGGCAGGATGCCATTCGACTGCAGCAGGCGGCTGCGGAACACAAGGATGGATGATCGGCGGATGGATTCTCGTTTCTCCTGAAGCGTGCCTCCTCAGTGGACGACTTGCAGCAGCGTATCTCAGAAGACTTAACCGGAGTGTTCGAAGGCGAACTCCGGTTCGATGACGTTGCGCGCCAGGCGTATTCCACTGATGCCAGCCTGTATCAAATGCTGCCCCTGGGCGTGGCTTGTCCCAGGCACGAGCAGGATGTGGTGACCATCGCCAAGTATGCGCGAGAACATTACCTGCCGCTGATTCCACGGGGAGGCGGCACAGGTCTGGCGGGCGGGGCGATTGGCTCGGGGCTGATCGTCGATTTCTCCCGCCACATGAACCACATTGAGTCGATCGATGCCGCCACTGTGCGCGTGCAACCGGGAGTGGTCCGCGAGCAGCTGAATCGCCGTTTGCGGGAATACGGTCGATATTTTGCTCCCGATCCGTCGAACAGTCGCGTCACCACCATTGGTGGAATGATCGGAGTAGACGCTGCGGGTTCTCATGCCGTGCGGGTCGGGGCCACGCGAGATCATGTCAAGCAGATGCGACTGGTGCTGGCCAGTGGTGTTGTGCTCGACGCAGGTCTGGAAACGCTGGATCGACCGTTTCCGGCGGACGCATCGGAGTCAGATCCCGAACGTGTGCGGCATGAACTGCTGCATCGACTGGCTCACCTGCTGGATGTGAATTCACAGTTGATTCACGATCGTCAGCCTCCATTGCTGAGGAATTGTGCCGGGTACCACCTGCGGACCTTGATGCACCGTCAGGAATTGAATCTGCCACGTCTGATTGTGGGCTCTGAAGGGACACTGGCGATGTGTACGTCGGCGACCCTGCACACATCGCCGCTACCTGCCCATCGCGGTGCGGTGCTGCTGCTGTTTGGCGCATTGGAGTCCGCTATTCGAGCAGTGCAGGGGATTACCGAACAACAGCCCAGTGCCTGCGACCTGCTGGATCGTCGACTGCTGTCGCTGGCACGTGAAGAAGACGAACGCTTTGAGAAGTTGATTCCCGCGGCAGCCGAGGCGGCCTTGCTGGTCGAACAGACCGGTTACAGCCAGGCGCAGGTTGCGGACCGTCTGCAAAGCTGTATCGCCCGGGCCCGGGAGTCGGATCGATCGGTCCTGGTCGCCGGGGAAACCTACGTTCCGGACGAAGTGGACCTGTTGTGGTCGCTGCCGTACCGTGTGGTTCCGCTGCTGACGGCGCTGCGAGGAGAAACGCGGCCGGTTCCGATCGTGGAGGATCTGGCCGTCCCGCCGGAAGCTCTGCACGATTTTCTGGTGCGGGCTCAGCGCGTCTTTCAGAAGCACTGGGTAACAGCGTCGCTCTACGCGCATGCGTCCTCCGGACAGGTTCACTTCCGACCGTTTGTCAGATGGCCGACGATGGCCGATGGCGGGCAACTCGAATCTCTGGCACGCGAATTGTATGAGGTCGTATTTGCTTTTGGTGGCACCATCAGTGGCGAACATGGCGATGGCCTGTCACGTACATCGTTCTTGCGGTCGCAGTATGGGCCGCTGTATCGGGTATTCAAACAGGTGAAGGATCTGTTCGATCCACACAACCTCTTGAACCCCGGCAAGATCATCAGCGATGACCCGCACCTGACGATCAAGAACCTCCGGCCGCAGCCCGGAACGTTGGAGACGGAACCGCAACTGGTGGAACTGCAGATGCACTGGAGCCCCGGGGCACTGCCCGAAGCGGTGGCCCGCTGCAACGGCTGCGGCGTTTGTCGAACTCAGAGTTTGAACGAACGGATGTGCCCGTTCTTTCACCTGGAAAGCAACGAGGAAGCGAGCCCTCGGGCCAAGGCGAACTTGTTGCGAGGTGTGGTGACGGGAACGATTGATCCTCGTGAGCTGACAACGGAACACGCCAAACAGCTGGCCGACAGTTGCTTCAATTGTCGGCAGTGCGTAATCGAGTGCCCTGCTCAGGTCGATATTCCCGCGTTCGTGCAGGAGATTCGAGCGAGCTATGTGAACGCGAATGGGCTGTCCCGCGCGGACTGGACTCTTTCGCGAGCCCACTCGTTTGGACGACTGGGAACAGCCTTTGCGCCACTGGCGAACTGGGCGCTCAACAACAGTGGGTTTCGCTGGGTACTGCAGCGATTGATCGGCATCTCTCAGCATCGCCGATTGCCGCAGTTTGCCCGGCGGACGTTTCTCGATCTGGTGCGCAACACGTTGTCCGATCGTCGTCGCATTGCCGATGGAAAACGACCGGTGGTGCTGTTTGTCGATCACTTCGTCAACTTTCACGACCCCGAACTCGGCTTCGCACTGGTCGCAATTTTGGAACATCACGGCATCGATGTGTACGTGCCCCCGGTGCAGACTGCGTCGGGCATGGCCATGATCACGGCGGGGGACCTCGACGCCGCTCGTGAACTGGCGCTGACGAACCTGCGGACATTTGGCGAACTGGCACGCGAAGGAATGACAATTCTGTGTACCGAGCCGACGGCCGCCGTATGCCTGAAGCAGGACTACCCGAGACTGGTGAGTCATCCCGATCTGGCCGCGCTGACATCTCAGGTGACGGAGGCCGGAACGTTCCTGAAGGCGTTGGCCGAGCAGGGCCGACTGAAAAGAGACTTTACGCCGTTGGACCTGCAGGTGGCCTATCACACACCTTGCCATTTGCGTGCGTTGGACGTGGGGACTCCGCTGGCTGATCTCGTGGAATTGATCCCCGGGATTACGCTGCATAGAATCGAAAAAGGGTGCTCGGGCATGGCCGGTGCGTTTGGATTAACGGCCTCCAAGTTTGATACGTCGATGCAGATTGGTGAGGCGCTGATGGCGGAAATGCAGCGTCCCGATTTGCAGTTGGGAACCACGGAATGCAGCGGGTGTAAGCTGCAGATGGAGCAGCAAACCACCACGCCCACGCTGCATCCGCTGAAGCTGCTGGCGCTCGCGTATGGCTATATGCCCGAGATTCGCCAGAAACTGGCCCCCAATCGGCGCGCATTGACGGTACGATCATGAATGTGACAGTGCGACTGTTCGCCCGCGCCAGGGAACTGGCGGGACAATCCGAAGTGTGCGTCAACGTCCCCGAGGGATTAACGGTTGCGGAACTGCGGCACAGGTTGGGACAAACTTGCCCGGAATTGAAATCCCTGCTTCCACATCTCATGTTTGCCGTCGACAATGAATATGTCTCCGAAGCACGCTGTCTCGGACCGACGGTCGAGGTGGCGGCATTTCCTCCAGTGAGCGGCGGCTGACCGCCGCAGAAGTTCACCTGCCTGAGCGTCATGATTGAACTGACCCACGACCCCATTGACTATACGCAACTGACCGAGCGAGTTCGTTCCGATCAGGCGGGGGCGGTGGTTCTGTTTCTGGGCACCGTACGTGAGATGACCGGCAGCCGTCAGACACTCGCGCTCGACTACGACGCCTACCCTGAAATGGCTCTGGCCCAAATGCAGCGGCTGGTCGAAGACATTCAGCAGCGCTGGCCAGTGACGGGAGTTGCGATCAGCCATCGACTGGGACACCTGGAACTGGGTGACATCAGCGTCGCGGCGGCAGTCAGCTCACCACATCGGGCACAGGCGTTCGAAGCCGGACGCTTCCTTATCGACGAACTCAAGGTGCGAGTGCCGATCTGGAAGAAAGAGAACTGGGCCGACGGGTCAACGGAATGGGTCCACCCCGGAGTTCCCTCGACAGCACCAGCAGAACAGGAGTGACTCATGCCGACTGAACTCCCACTGCTTGACACCTTTGGACGTGTGCACAACAACCTCCGCATCAGCGTGACGGATCGTTGCAACATCCGCTGCTTCTACTGCATGCCAGCGGACAACGTTCAGTTCATGCCCAGAAAGGACCTGTTGAACTTTGAGGAGATTGCCCGCTTTGTTGAGATCGTCGCCCCGATGGGAGTCAATAAACTCCGACTCACAGGTGGCGAACCTCTGGTTCGACAGGACCTGTCCTGCCTCGTGGAGATGCTGGCCCGCGTCCCGGGGATCGAAGATATTGGACTGACCACGAACGGCATTCTGCTGGCCGAGCAGGCGGCCGATCTGTATCGGGCGGGACTGCGTCGATTGAATGTCAGCCTGGATGCTCTGAGTCCGAAAAAGTTTCGCGAAGTCACGCGACGCGATGGCTACGAGCGGGTGCTCGAAGGAATCGAAGAGGCGAAACGGGTTGGCTTCAATCCGGTGAAGATCAATGCGGTTTCAATTCGCGGGATAACGGAAGACGAGATTGTCCCCTTCGGTCACTTTGCTCGAACGACAGGTTGCGAGGTCCGGTTCATTGAGTACATGCCGCTCGATGCCGACAATGCCTGGGAGCGTGACAAGGTGCTGTTCGCTAGCGAGATACTGGAAATCCTGTCTCGCGAAGTGGCCCCACTGACCCCACTGGGAACTCAGCCTCCTCATGCCCCGGCAACGGACTATGAATTTGCCGATGGTGTGGGACGCATTGGATTCATTCCCTCGGTGAGTCAGCCGTTCTGCTCGCAATGCAACCGGTTTCGGCTGACAGCAGATGGCAAACTCCGCAACTGTCTGTTCAGCCTGGAAGAGACCGACGTCCGGGATCTGCTGCGTAATTCAGAGGACAACGCTGAGGTCCGCAACGCAGTCCGTGAGAGCATTGCTCGAAAGTGGGCCGGACACCAGATCAACTCCGCCGACTTCGTTCAACCCGATCGCCCCATGCATTCCATTGGCGGCTGATTAACTATTCGATTTCGATTGTGAATTCGTTTTGGCCGTCAGTCACATCAAAGACTAAAGGTGATGTTCCCAGGTCCTGGTACTTCTTGGGAAGCAGTTCCTTCGGCTTGGGCATCACACCGCTGGCGTTGGCCTCACCTGCATCAATCTTGGACACCGTCACGGCATTCTTGCCAGGGACAACTCCGTCTCCATTCTTGAATGTCGTCAATTCGCATGTCCCGCTGGCATCGGTCAGGCCAAAAGCCATCTTCGCGTTCTCGCCGGGACCATGAAATGTCACCGTGGCTCCTTCGACGGGGCTCCCCTTCTGCATGACCTTTACCTTAGTCGGAGCCACCTGTGGCAGCTTTTCGGATGTGCCTCCGGAGCACCCGACAAGGGCGGCACTACACAGGAATGTCAGGCAGATACTGTATCGCATGATTGAACTCGCAGTAGGTCGAGGATTGAATGACGAGGACGGGCAGGATGGCCCAGAGGCGGGCGGAGTCGTCGCAGTTCATGTTGCGGACTTTCTGTCCGGTTAGCAAGTGTGGTGTTGAGGAAAGTTTCGGTCCGTTCTCCGGACGGTATTGTGTTCCGCTGGCGTTGCAGTGGTTGATTGCTTGGTGGTTATTGTAGTGTTTTTGGGTGATTGTGTTTTTTGTTCTTGTAGTGCGTGTTATTTATTGGGTGTAATTGTTGAGTTCGTATATTCCTGCTTAGGTGAGGGGTGAATGTTGCACTTGAATCGGCTGATGTAAACTATGATAATCGAGCTATGCATTCGGCGTGATTTCTTGCGTCTTCTGTAAGGTGCCACGCCTTCTTTGCACGTGTTTCTTAGTGTTTTCTTTTTCTGGGAGGTGGCAGATGGCTCGTAGACGGTCTGGTTTCACATTGATCGAATTGCTGGTGGTGATCGCGATTATCGCGATCCTGATTGCGTTACTGCTGCCAGCCGTGCAGCAGGCCCGTGAAGCGGCTCGTCGCTCTACGTGCAAGAACAATCTCAAACAGTTGGCGTTGGCACTGCACAATTACCATGACACGCACCGCAGCTTTCCGGTGGGCCTGATGCGGCCTGATTCGAATCCAGCGTCGACTCAGGGACACGGTGTGGGCTGGTCGGCGATGATCCTGCCATTCATGGACCAGGCACCGCTGTACAACAGCATCAATTGGAATGCGTTTGGGACGAACTTCCTGGGCCCAACGTCTGGTTCGACCGCAACCATCTGGAACGATTCCAATGGTCCGCTGGAAACAGCCCTGTCAACCACGCTGTCTGCATTCCGTTGTCCCTCGTCAGGGGATTCGCCATTCGTCAGCCATGACGGGATCGATAAGCGGGTTCCGTCCAATTATGGAGGTGTGCAGACTGGCTTGATCGGAAATCCCGCCAGTGCTTCACGCCGCGCTGAGCATCGGCAGCATCAGGATGATTCCCTCGACTTGAACGCGGCGTACAATCCCGGGCTCAATGCGGGGGGGCACGAACGGATGAACGGCATTCTGCTACCGGTGCACGTAGTGACCATCGACCAGGTGATTGACGGCACCAGCAACACGGCGATTGTGGCCGAATGGCTCAATTCCTGGACGAACCCCAACACCAGGCAGTTGCGTACCGTGCATCATCACTACATTGGGAGCAATAACGTCATCGACAACACTGACTACCATCTGGGATCGCTGGGCTCACAGATCAATCTGGCGTCCGGTCTGGATGGTGGTGGGGCCGTTCCGGATGACAGCGACCTGCGGTGCACATTCAGCAGCCGACACACTGGCGGAGCACACATTGCCTTGGCTGATGGTTCGGTTCGATTCCTGTCGGAGAATGTCGACCACTCAATTCGGGCCGGCTTGGGCTCGCGTGATGGTGCGGAGGTCTTCCAGTTCGATTAATCGAGGCGGAGGATGTCATCCTGTATCAGGGTGACGTAGCGATACCCTCTGGAAACGAAGTCGGGCCGAACTCTGCGAGAGTTCGGCCCGCTTTTTTCGTTTTGTGCTCTTGGCATTGCGGGACGAGAGCACCAGCGATGGCCCGGCAACTCAGAATGTGCGTTCCACAAAGCCGGTGTCGCCGTCGCCGGTGGTGAAGGTGTTGTGATCGAGGATCTTGAGGATCAGCGGAATGGTCGTCTTGACGCCCGCGCCTTCGAGGGTGAATTCGCCGAGGGCGCGCTTCAGGCAGGCGATGGCTTCGGCTCGGGTTGGCTTGTGAACGATCAGCTTGCCGATCATCGAATCGTAGTGCGGGCTGATCATGTAGCCTTCATGCACGTGGGAATCGAATCGCACTCCGTGTCCGCCGGGAACTCGTAGCTTCGTGATGCGGCCAGGGGTGCCGCGGAAGCTGTTCTCGGGGTCTTCGGCGTTGATCCGCACTTCCATGGAGTGGCCGTTGCAGGGGATGGTCCGCTGTTTGAGCGTAAGTTTTTCCCCAGCGGCAACGCGAATCTGCTCCTTAATCAGGTCGATGCCCGTCACCTGTTCGGTGACCGGGTGTTCCACCTGAATACGGGCATTCACTTCGATGAAGTAGAACTGGTTGTTCTTGTCGACGATGAACTCGCACGTACCGGCATTGTAGTAACCGGCTGTCTGAATCAGGCGGACTGCGGCTTTGCAGATGTCCTCACGAACGGACTGCGGCAGGTTCGGGGCAGGGCTTTCTTCGATGAGCTTCTGGTGCTTACGCTGCATCGTGCAGTCACGTTCCCAGAGGTGGAATGCGTTGCCATGCTGGTCGGCGATCAATTGCACTTCCACGTGCCGGGGCTTTTCGATGAACTTTTCGATGTACACCCCGGCGTTCTTGAAGGCCTTCTCGGCCTCGGCAGAAGCGGCCTTCAGTTCCGATCGCAGGTTGATTTCGTTGTGAGCGGCTCGAATGCCCTTGCCTCCGCCACCAGCGGTTGCCTTGATCAGTACCGGGTAGCCAATCTCCTTGGCCACGCGAACCGCTTCGGCTTCGTCGGTAATCAGGCCTTTACTGCCGGGGACGCAAGGCACCTTGGCTTCCATGGCAATCTGGCGAGCGGCCACTTTGTCCCCGAGCTTGGCCATAGCCTCGGCGGGAGGACCGATGAACTCGATGCCCGAATCGCGACAGACTTCGGCGAAGTGTGCATTTTCGGAAAGGAACCCATAGCCCGGATGGATAGCCTGAACGTTTCCGATTTCAGCCGCACTGATGATGCGGTCAATCTTGAGATAACTCTCGCTGGAGGATGCCGGGCCGATGCAGTAAGCCTCGTCGGCCAGCGACAGGTAATGGGCTCCGCGGTCCGCTTCGCTGAACACAGCGACGGTCTCAATTCCCATCTCTTTGCAGGCGCGAATCACCCGCAGGGCGATTTCTCCGCGATTGGCAATCAGAATCCGCTGAAACATGGAACAACCTTTGGGGGCACCACAAGGACGAGGCGAAATCTCGTGCACATCCCTTGGGGGAATGGACCAGCAGAGGGGACGATATCAGTTCCTCTGCCTGTGCAGCCAATTCAGTAATAAAGGACAGCAGATAAACTAGTCTGGCTTGACCATGAACAAGGCCTGTCCGAAGTCAACCGAGTCGCCGTCAGACAGAACCAGTTTGGCAATCGTGCCGCTGACGCCAGCAGGAATCTGATTGAAGACCTTCATGGCTTCGACAATGCAAACGACCGTGTCGGCACTGACCCGGTCACCCACTTTGACGAACGCTTTTTCACCAGGGGCAGACGCCGAGTAAAACGTTCCCACGGTGGGGCTCTTGATTGGAACCAGGCCGGCATCGGCTGGTGCCGCAGCGGGCGCATCGCCAGCAGGTGCTGCCGTTGCCGGGGCCGCTGGTGCTGGCATTGGCGCTGCTGCCGGGTAAGGCATTCCTGCCGGATAACCGGTGACAATTTCCTGAGGCCCTCGACGGAGGTGCCATTTTTCGTCGCCGCGACTCAACTTGATTTCGCGGAGATCGAATTGGTCCATCATCTCGACGAGTTTATGCAGGCGATCGAGATCAAAGGGAGCCGCTTCAGGTTTGGAATCTTGACTCATGTGTGACTTTCCAAGCTTCTTAGCCATACCAGCCTCAATGGAGGACCTGTGTCTGGTCGTATTTTCAGTTATCGCTGCAGGGAGGGTGCACTGTCCACCTCAGAGACGGCCATAACTCTCGACTTACCTGTTTGTTCGGATGACGGAAGCGGCAAGAGACTTTGGAACCGTGGCCGACAGAACCTCAAAACCGTCCCGTGTGACCAGCACATCGTCCTCTATTCGTACGCCACCCCAGCCGGGAACATAGATTCCCGGCTCGACCGTGACAACCATGCCCGGCTCAAGGCACTGTGGGGAGATTGGGGAAAGTCGGGGGAGTTCGTGGATGTTTAGACCGATTCCGTGCCCCAATCCGTGTCCGAAGTATTTACCGTAGCCCGCTTTGCGGATGTGTTCACGGGCGATTGCGTCCACGTCAGCGCACCTGGCGCCGGGCTGAATCGCGGCGATGGCCGCTTCCTGGGCTTCCAGCACCGTGATGTAGATCTTCTCAAATTTGCGAGTCAGCTTCCCGGTCACCAGTGTGCGGGTGAGGTCTGACTTGTAGCCTGAACGGGTTTGTGCTCCCCAGTCGACCAGCAAAGTCGCGGCCTCGCCGATCATCCGGTCGCCTGGCCGGTAGTGGGGCAGAGCACCGCGATCTCCCACAGCGATGATGGGTGGAAAACTGACCCCGCTGGCACCGAATCGCCGCATGGCGTGTTCAAGCTCGTGCGACAGTTGGAGTTCTGTCATGTCTGGAGTCAGAATCGCCTTGAGGTAGTCGAATCCTCGGGCCGCAAGTGAGACGGCGACGCGGGTCTCGGCGATTTCGTCCGCATCCTTCACGGCCCGCAGCTCCTCGACGGCCCAGTTCATGCATTCGAGCATCACCCCGGCGAGGCACTCGCGGAGCTGGTCGCCCTGTTCGATTGTCAGCGAATGCCCTTCGATGCCCAGCGACTTGATGCCGCACTTGTGTACCGAAGCCGCAGCTGCATCCGAGTGTTTGACCTTGTTCGTTCGAATATTCGTTTCAACGCCCGGGCACTCTTCTTCCAATTGAGTTGTGTACCGGGAGTCGGAGATGAGCACTTCGTGGTCGCGCGTTACCAGCAGCCACGTCGAATCACCGGAGAAACCGCTGAGGTAGGTGACGTTCGTTTCATTCGTGACCAGCAGTGCATCGAGTTTTTGCTCCCGAATGCGTTGCCGAAGCTTTGCCCGTCGGGCGGCATGTCTGGTGCTCATTGTGATTCGCGGACTGAGGACGGACGGAAGGGGCCTGTGAACGGCGCAGCATAGTGGTCCAGTTCTGTCCGTGAAAGCTCTTCCCGCAGCGGCTACTTCCGGGGCTGAGAGGCGTCCTGCAGTTGAGAGAGCAATTCGGCGATTTCGCGGTGAGCGCTTTGTGACTGGCAAATGACCAACAGGCCGGGAATCGCCTCGATGGTGGCTGTTGGTGGATCGGCGTAGTGCATCATTTCCGCCCCGGAGATCATTCCCTGAATACCGGCAACGGCCGAAGATGTGAGCAGTTGTCCAAACGCCTTCATGGCGAGGATGCTGGCCTGCGGATCGGGAGTCGCTGCGGGCGACGCGTTGGCATTTCCTTCGAGGTCTGAGTTGCCGTTCAAGGTCACCGGGGCGCCGCCTCCCGAGAGGACCAGACTCAATTGGCTCAGGCACTCCGGCGGAAGTGCAGCTCCTTCCGGCCAGTCCATTTTGATTTGCCCGATGATGTCATTGATCTGGGTCCGCCAACTCCAGGGGCGAATGGACCGACGAATCACCTCGCTCAATTCACCGGAGGTCAGATTCACAGCGGAAGGGACCTGGTACACCCGTACCACTTTGTGCAGGTTGGCCTGCATGCGCGTGGTGATGTACACCGTGTTGCCGATGGTCAGCAGATCCTAGTCGTAAGCGTGAGAATAGGCCACGGGCAGGCCTGCCAGCTCCTCGCTCATATCCAGCGGCGTGGCCATCTGCTCCAGAGCGGCCCGCAGTACCTCTTCGACGGTCAGGTTCTCGTCTTGCAGGCTGTCTGTCAGCAGGAGGGACCGCTGGAAATACGCCTGGGCAGCGCCGAGAAAATGAACCCCTGGCTGTTCGGGTGGGGCAGGCTCATCTGTTTTCAAGGGTTCGGCAGCGTCGGCAGGTGCTTTCTTCCGTTCAGTCTTGGCCGTTAAGATTGCTTCGCGTGAGTCCGTGATGAGGGCCTGAGCGGGAGGCCCCAGCTTGGCATCCTGTGAAACAGGGCTGGCCGGAAGGTACTGAAAGTGGGGCGGGTAGTGGATAGCGCCGACGCGTTCATGCTGTGGGCTGTATTCGTGCTGCAAGCTGGGCTGTGAACTCTGTGGCGAGGTTGGGTATGTGCTGGCGTTGTATTCAGCAAGGCTTGGAGACGAATCGATAGGTTGCGCTGTTACGGGGAGCAACCCGGACGCGGTGTAGACTGGCGTTGCGCTGGGCGCTGGCCGGGCAGCGGGCCGCCACGTCGCGACGTCGTCAGCAGGGACGAGCCCTTCTTCGAGAATCAGTGTCAGCAGTTTCACTGCGGAGCGATCGACGCGGATATTCAGTCCATGCTTTTCGCGTAGCTGCTGCAGCAACTCCCCGACGGCAATTTGCTCGCGGCCCCGCAGGTTCAATTGAGCAGGATCCTGAAGTTTCTGTTCCACCGACTGTGTTAATGCGGGTTTGCCGGTCTTGTTGCGAGGCTTCTTCTCGCCGGCCATCAGGCTGGTCACCATGCACACACAGCACAACAACAGAAACGGGGCGTGACCAGTCATGCGGGAGTCCTCCTTGCAGCAACAATTGGCGTTCGATCCATCGCTTCAACACGCAGGCTGTGTGCGAGAATGCCCCCTTCTATCCCCCGGATCGCCGCGATTCAAGCAGTTTCCGGGTTTCGACTCAGGATTGGTTGGCATAAGGAAGTCGCGTACATCCATCTCTTCCAGCCATTTGAGCGAGGTGGAATGTTTCGGGACCGCGCATGCTGAACATGTTGCGGCCCGTCTGGTATCGTGACCAGACAGAATTGAAGGTGTCCGATCTCCTCCCCCCTTGCCGTGTGTTGCTTCATGAGTGTGCCTGCCCTGATTCCGACAGCGGACGAACTGAAAAATGCCCGCGATGTCATCGATCGAGCCTTGCACGAGGATTTGCAGGATCGCGGCGACATTACATCGAACTCGCTGATCCCTGAGGGGGCTACCGGATGCGTTCGCGTTGTGTCTCGACAACAGGGGGTGCTGTCCGGTCTTTCGTTTGTGGAGCTTGTGTACTCCGCGTTGGGAGGGAAGGTCACGGTTACGCGACACTGCGAAGATGGGGCGAAGCTCGAACCGGGCACGGCGGTGGCGACACTCGAAGGGCCCGTGCGGGCGCTTCTCACCGGCGAGCGGACCGCATTGAATCTTCTGACGTTGCTCAGTGGCAATGCCACACTGACCGCGAATTTCGTCGACGCGGTTTCCGGGACCAAGGCCCGCATTCTTGATACCCGCAAGACACTGCCCGGCCTGCGACTGCTGCAGAAATACGCTGTGCGCTGCGGTGGAGGCACCAATCATCGGATCGGCCTCTACGATGCGGTGCTCATTAAGGACAATCATCTGGGCGCCTGGAACGCGGCGGAACGTGGCTCGCTGGCGGCGGCAGTAGAGCATGCCCGTGCTCATGCCCCAGCGGGAGTGAGTGTGGAAATTGAAGTGGACACGCTCGATCAGTTGCGTGAGGCCTTGCCGGGAAAGCCGGAGTATGTCCTGCTCGACAACATGTCGCTGGAGGAACTGCGGTCGGCCGTTGCCATCCGCGATGAGCTTGCCCCGCAGGTGCTGCTGGAGGCTTCAGGAGGCGTGAATCTCTCAACGGTGGGTGACATTGCCCGGACTGGTGTCGATCGCATTAGCGTTGGTGCCCTGACCCATTCTGCTGTGGCGCTCGATCTTGGATTTGACTGGGGTCGAGCAACATCGACGCCATGAATTCGCACGGAACATAAGTACGAGACGTGAGGGGAGAGTGATGTCAACGGCGCGATGGATGCTGGGACTTCTCGCGATGGGCCTGTTTGCCCCTGTGGTGAATGGAGATGAACCCGCTGCGAAGCTGCCCAAGGTTGTCCTCATTGGGGATTCGATTCGCCTGAGCTACACGCCTGAAGTCGTTCGGCAACTGAAAGGGAAGGCGGTCATCGTCAGTCCGTCGGCAAATGGGCAGGACAGCAACAATCTCCTTAAGCATCTGGCGGAGTGGGTCATCCGCGAGCAACCTGACGTTGTGCATTTCAATTGTGGCATTCACGACACGAAAAAATTCACCAAGACCGGCACGTTCCAAGTCAGTCCGGAAGACTATGAGAAGAATTTGCGGGCGATTGTGCAGCGGATTCGAAAAGAGACGAGCGCGACTGTCTGCTTCGCGACCTCAACTCCCATTCTCGATGATCGCGCTGCTGCTGCCCGGGCCGGACGTGATTATCAGCTGTTGGGTAACAGTATCGAACAGTACAATGCAATCGCGATTCAGGTGATGAGCGAACTCAACGTGCCGGTTGACGATCTGCATTCCGCAGTCACCACCTCGCGGCCTCCACTTGCGGTGGAGGCCCTGTTGGGAAGTGACGGTGTGCATTTCACGGCGGCCGGTGTCGAGTTACTGGGCCAACAGGTGGCTGGCTTTTTGCAGGAACAGTTGGTCACGCTTGACCGAGACTGATCCGGCTCGCGAGACGAGAGCCCGTCAGTTGGCTGGAGGTGCTGGACGCAGCTGGATTTGCCGAATGTCGCAGGCCGCCTTGTTGGCGATCTTCACTGGTCCCGCTTCAATGACGTATGTGCCCGGCTGGTCGAACGTCAGCCGACCGATCGTCCGCTGTTTGAAGTTCTGGAAATGCCCTGTTTCCTCAACGGTCCACTCAATGGGCTGCGAGACTGTTCCGATCCGCATGGTGCTGCCACCCTGGCCCGTGCCACAACCTTGCCAGACATCGACATCAAATGTGCCCGGTTGCTCAAGGGTAACTTCCCAGCTGGCATAGTCCGACGGGCGGATCCAGTATCCCAATGTCTGCTTGGCCTCAGCCGGTTCCCAGCGAAGCATGGTTCCATGAACGGTGGAGTCCCGGGCATGCAGTGTGATGCTGCCATCTGCGGCCGGGACTGGCGGCTTGCCTTCGCACGCCGGTATGAGCAGTACTGATTTCAGGTTCATCACAGCGGCCCCCTTGAGCTGTGTACAGCGGACAGTCAGTGTCTTGGGGCCGGCAGTTGACACGTAATGAGTACCGAGATCGAGTGTCGTGTAGCGGTACCAGCTGCCAGTCGATGCCAGTGTGGCGGACTGTTTGATGGGCTGGTCGGGCTTATCGGTCAGCTCGACTTCAATTTCTGTCCCGTCTGAGCCTGCAGAAGAATATGTCAGCAGGATGCGATACATCCCCCAGCGCGAGGCCTTGTAATCCCAGCTGACGAAATCCTGGGGAGAAGTCCAATAACCAATTCGATGGTTGCCGGGATTTGATTCCAGCTTGGCATGTGTGCCATGGACTTGGGCATCGCGAGCGCTGAAAACGATGCGGCCATCGTCAAATTGCTGGCTTGCCTCCGCTGTCTGCACCATCGCAATGGCTCCCGCGACAGAATGGGAAGCGATGTCGACGCTTACCACGGTGCCTTTGGGGTCGAATGCGACTGGCACAAATCTGGGGGGATCCGAATTCACACCGCAGGCCAGGACGTGTGGGAATCCTTCCGGGAGTGGCAGGAGGCCATCTTGAGGGGGATTCGTGATTCGGAATTGAAACCGCCCCTGTCCCAGTTCGGAAATCTCGCCCCAAGGCACACGCTGAGGTTCAGCCCCATGGGAAAGTTGTGCGGAGAAGCAGATCGTGTACGCAACCAAGAGTGCGGCGGTGTTGAGACGCATCAGTCAACTCCACTCGATTGAGGGGGATACGGGGGTGTGACTGTAGCAGAAGTCCACCGGCATCGCCCATGCATCCAGGGCTGAGCAAGAGAGGAGCCAAAGAAAAACCCCGGGGTGCCGAAGTGCAGGGTGGTTTGTGGGAGAACTGAACGCAGAGTGGGTAAGACTACGGTCAGAAACCTGCATGTTCGACACAACCGGGGTTTTCGGCTGGGGTCTGCCCAAACTGATATGCGAATGGCATGCCAACCCGGCGTCGGCGCTTTGTTTTTTTGCACAACACATAAGGGACCGTGTTTTATTGACTTGAACACCGATCGATCCACCGGGTAATATCTACAAATCGGCGCCGAAAGCGCCGAAAACATTCAACCCCGAGGCGCCGTGACGGTTCGACACTCCCTTTTGTTTCTTCTCGCCGGCTTCTCGATCTTCTATGGGTTGGCCGTCTTGTGGTACGTCCCGACACAGCCTTCGCTGGGCTTGTACGGGATGCTGGTTAACGAACACAGCCCCTCCGGAACAGGGGTGGAGATTGTTCGTGTCACCGAGACTCGGCAGGCCAAGCCTCGCTGGCCTCAGGTGGGGGAACGTCTACTGCAGGTTGGGCCTTTCCACGTCCGATCCTTTCACGATCTGGTCATTGCCAGCAGTAAGTTGCGATCCCTGCAGGTCGATCCCGGCGGGCAAATCGAGTTGGGACAGGATCCCTCAGAAGATGCGCTGTATGCCAATCGGCACATCGTGGAGTATCCGGACCATACGCGGCTGGTCCGCGTTTGGGTGATGGGGGCCGACGATCTGGTTCCTCAGGCGACCTGGGTGCCGCTGGTTGGACAGGGGACATTTGGCGTCTCGCTGTCGCTGGTCTGGTTCGGACTCCAGATGCTCGTGGTGCTAGTGGGCGTGCTGGCATGCTGGTATCGACCATTCGACGAGCCCGTGCGAGCCTTCCTTGTACTTGCGGCACTGGGGTTGATGGCGTTTGTGGGTGGCAATCACTGGTGGATTGTCGCGGGGAGTCAGCTGCTGCTGATTCCGTTTGTCCTGGCCGGCGTGTTTCTGCCGGGAGCTCTGGCTCACTTCGTGCTCGTCTATCCGGTGCCCAAGCCGTTTGTCCTTCGCCATCCCCTGTGGACACGTGTACTGATTTTTGGCCCGGCGTGCGTGGGCGCCGTGTTGATGTGTCTGCTGATTGTGGGCAGCCGTTCGCTTGTGGGAAGCTGGGGGCAAGGGCCGTTCGCAGACACTCTCGGTCGCCTGGCGAGTATCGTGGCGTCGCGGTCCCTGTATCCTCTGCATCTGTTGGTGTATGCGTATCAGGCATCGGTTGTCGTGTACTTCGCGTTGAGCGTCTGGCTGTTGTGGAACAGTCTGCAGCAGGCCCGCAGCCCATTGGAGCGCAGTCAGGTCCGCATGCTGTTTGGCGCGGCTACGTTCGCAACGATTCCCCTGGCCTATACCTTTTGGCTGGTGATTGTGCATCCGGTGTCGTTCGCGCTGGGGGGAGGGAGAATCCCCATTTTCCTGGCGAGCCTGGCGTTCATGCTCGCGTACGGAATTGGAATTGTGCGGTACAAGCTGCTGCTCATTGACCAGATGCTCAGCCGCGGCGTGTGGTATTACGTGGCGAGTGCAGGCACGGCATTGGCCTTTGCCGCAGTGATTGCTTTTGGCTCGGTGAATGCTCTGCATCAGGACCTGTCGGTGTTTGGTCAGGCGGTTCCAATGGTGCAGGTGCTGATTCTCTCTGTGCTTGTGCTGATGTGGGGCCGCGACACGATTCAGCGTGTGCTGGATCGACGGTTCTTTCGCGAAAAGTACCGTCTCGATCGCGCACTGCAGCGGATGAATCACGTTGTCTCCAGTGTGTTTGAACGCGAAGCGGTGGCGGACAGTCTGCTGAATTCGTGCTGCGATGTGTTGCGGGCCGAGCATGCGGTACTGTTCCTGCGAAAAGGGCAGGGAACTCAATTCCGCCTGCTGGCTTCCGTCGGTCCGGCCGACTGTCCGCTGCAGTTGACGCTCGACGATCAGACGCTGCAGGGCATTACTGAAGACAGCTTTCTGCAGCGCATCCCCAGTGGACAGTCAATTGCCCAGCAACAGTTGCGAAAATTGCGTGCTCAACTGTTCTACGGGATGGAGCTTGATGGACAGTTGACCGGTCTGCTGATTCTCGGCCCCAAGCCCAACGGGGCCTCGTATGTTGCCGAAGATGTGGCCTTCGTGGCCGCCATGGGGCGGATGACATCCATCGCGCTGCATTGTGCGAAGGTGCATGAAGAGGTCGGACGACTCAACGATGACCTGCAGGTGAAGATGGAGAAGATCACCGAGCAGGGGCGGCAGATCCTTGCACTGCAGTCCGAATTGACCGCGTTGTCGACGCCAATGATCACCAGCAAGTCGACAGAGGAGGCGGTGTCCGACTTTAATCGCGGCAACATCAAGGGGTCCAGCCCTGCGATTCAGCGGGTGCTGGAAACCGTCCGCAAGGTGGCCCAGAGTGATTCCACGGTGGTTGTGCGAGGGGAAAGCGGCACTGGAAAGGAGCTGCTGGCGCGGGCGATTCACGACAACAGTTCTCGCCGCAAGGGGCCGCTCGTTACGGTTCACTGCGCAGCGCTGAGTTCCAACCTGCTGGAAAGCGAGCTGTTCGGCCATGTGAAGGGAGCGTTCACCGATGCCCGGGAAGACAAAGTCGGACGCTTTGCGATGGCCAATGGCGGAACTCTGTTCCTTGACGAAATTGGCGATATTTCGCAGGACGTGCAGGTCAAGTTGCTGCGTGTGTTGCAGGAGCGGACGTTCGAGCCCGTCGGCAGCTCACGGTCACAGTCGGTGGATGTGCGACTGATTACCGCCACCCACCAGAATCTTGAAGAGCTGATTGGCCAGGGGAAGTTCCGCGAAGATCTGTTCTATCGGTTGAACGTCATCAGTGTCACATTGCCGCCGTTGCGCGAACGTCGCGAAGACCTGTTCGAACTGTCGATGTACTTCCTGCAGAATGCGGCGGCGAAGGCAGGCAAGAATGTGCGCCGGATCGACGATGCTGCGTTTGAACTGCTGCAGTCACATGCCTGGCCCGGGAACATTCGCGAATTGCAGAATGCGATTGAGCGGGCTGTCGTACTGGTCGATTCTGACAGCATTGAGGTTGATGACCTCCCTCCGGAACTGCGGTCACGTCGACCGACCCGGCCCTCTTCAGCCTCACCGACGCTGGTCCCCACGCAGATGGCCCTGCGAAAGACCAGCTTCAACGACGACGACGACGAAGTGGCGCTGCTGGAACGGGCACTTCTGACGTGTGAAGGCAATAAGGCCGAAGCGGCTCGGTCTCTGGGAATGCCGCGGAGCACGTTCTTCAGCAAGTTGAAGAAGTACGGTTTGGGATAGAGGTCGTCACATCGTCGACAAGGCAGTGCCTGGAAACGAAACATGGCAGAACTGCCAGTGAAGGCTGTTCCGCCATGAGGATGGCCGTGTCAGGAGAGCTGCGAGTGAATCTACTCAGCCTCGAGTTCCGCACCGGCAGCTTTGTATTCTTCCATCGCCTGAACTGTACGAGACAGTTTGAATTCTGGGCCGGACGGGAAGTATTGGACATCGTCCCGCAGGTAATACGCCGATGGGAGCGTCTGTCCGCCGACGTTGGTTTGGCAACCAGAGCAACAGACAATGGACGCCAACACCCCGCCGAACAGCAGCCAGGTCGAGTTCTTGGTGAAGCGTGAGACGTTCATAACACTGCTCGTCCGCTGGATGGAATTGGCCAAACCGGTGGTTTTCAATGGGAGTCGAAGTACGGAAGTGGGCCGTACATCTCCATTGATCGACATCGTTTGCCCGATTCTTCAGCAGAATCCGAAAAATCGGCTCATACGGATCCTTCGGAATGCCACCTGAAGTCTCGCGTTTTCGTGTTGTTGTAATGTTGTAATGGGTTACGGGGTAAGGCGATATGGTTCGTGTGGAGTTCCCTGGAGGGAGCTAGGCGGGGTTCTCCCCCGGTGTTCAGCGTGGATTGGGATTTTTGGGCGACTTGCAGGGGCGAATCGGGAGCGGCAGAATTTCAGGCTGCATTGATCATCTGATTCACGACCGAGGATTTCGGCGAGTTGAGGCTTCCCCGCTGTCAGTATTGGCTTGTCGTTGCGGTGCTCGCCGTAGTGGGTGGCGGTGTGTTGCTGGGGCCTGGTGTGCGCCACCGGCATGCGGAAGGCGATGTTCCTCACACCCATCTTCACGGGCATGCCCATTCGCACAGTCATTCTCATCCGCACTTGCCGGGTCACAATCACTCCGATGTTCACGAACATGAAGCGATCTCGGTCGAGAATGGCTGGCATACGCACATTTCCATCTTTGGCTGGCAGTTGACGCTCTTTGGTGATGATACACCCCAAGGGGACTCAACCCGGACCGGCTTCGCAGCAGCATCGAAACTGATGGAGCAGCACCTGCCTTTTGTGGTTCAGGCAACCTTTGAGACGCAGCTGCTGCCAGGGCCGGACCGAATGGCCTGTCCGGTGCTGCGTTGCTCGGGATGGTCGTCCAGTGCCGCCGAGATGTTCTCTGGGCGTGGTGCCGATGCTCCGGTGCTGCCTCCGCCAGAAGGTTCGCAGATCTGACGAAGTGCCCCTCTCGGGGCAACTGTCTGCGTGTATGGCCATTGGCGGGAGGCTGATTTCCATCAGGCGTTTGTGCGTCGATATGGCGCTTTCGCAAACCCTGGTGGTCGTCTCGCCCCATGGACTGCATGCCTCTTTTGTCCGATGTCGGTGCGACCGGGGTTGACGACTCCCTGCGCCGTCTCTGCTGGAGAAATCCAAATGACAAGGAAACGTTCATTCGCCGCGGTTCGTGGTTTTACACTGATCGAACTGCTGGTTGTTATTGCGATTATTGCCATCTTGATCGCCTTGTTGCTGCCTGCTGTCCAACAGGCTCGCGAGGCCGCCCGTCGCTCCGCCTGCAAGAACAATCTGAAGCAGCTGGCGCTGGGAGTTCACAACTATGAGTCGACTCATGGAGTGCTGCCACCTGGTTATCTGCACAAGTTTGGAGCGGGACAGGCAAACGTCATGGGGTTCGGATGGGGAGTGATGTTGCTTCCGTACATCGATCAGGCTTCGCTGTACGAGGCATTCAACTTCAATGTCCCCGCCTTCGATGCGGTGAACCTGGCCTCGCGAGAGCAGCATCTTTCCGTGTTCCTGTGCCCGTCCGATTCGTTTTCAGCGGGAGCCTACGTGGTGCGGGACGACACCGTGGTTCCGCCAGAACGGTATGCCGCCGGCAGCTATGCGGCGAACTGGGGGCCTTCGACGGCGGCAGTGAATCTCGACGATACCCCGACTCAAAGTCAGGGTGTTTTCTATCGCAACAGCAGCACGCGATTTCGCGATATCACTGATGGCTTGTCCAGTACGCTGCTCTTGGGCGAGCGGACGAACGGTCCCATCCCGAGCAGTGCGCCCACGACAATTGGCCACACTCGTTTCGAAACGGCTTGGGCGTCTGCTGCGAGAGAAGTGGCTGATGTGACCGATGACCACGGACATATGGTGTTGTTTGAGACGCAGTTCCGTCCCAATGAACTGGATGGGGACGACAAGGGGCTATCGGCTCCGCATGTCGGAATCGGTCAGTTTGCGCTGGGTGATGGCTCGGTGAGGGCCATCAGCGAGAATATCGATGCTGGCGTTTACAACGCGTTGGGAACACGCGCGAGCGGGGAGGTGGTCGGCGAATTCTAGTGTGATTGCGGAAAACGGCGGGGACCATCTGGGAACTGGTTCCCGCCGCTCCCGGGGCAAACAGGACTTTCTCTAAACTGCCCTAGCGGATACATTTTCGCCAATCTGGAAACATTTT
>JAGQPW010000021.1:29102-48904 GCA_020426515.1 Planctomycetaceae bacterium
CCGCAGAGGACTGTCTCCAATGTCACCCGTGAGGACGCGTGGTGCGTTGGTTGATGGTGCGGCAAAGTTTCTCCTGCGATCAGGAAAGGAGTCCATCATGACGGTCACCCCGTTTCGGTTCGTGCATGCCACGTGCCTGTCTCTGGATGAGCCTTTGGCTGGCCTGGGAATGGGCCTGCAGGGTGAAGAGCGTCACCTTGCCGAAGACGCCACGCTGATTGCGTGGGAACGCATCCTCGATATCTCCATTGATGCCCAGGCAGAATTGCTGCTGCTGACGGGAAATACCTTCCTGTCCACCTCGGGGAGTCTGCGTGCTCGCGTTGCGCTGGAGCGTGGCTTTCGACGACTCGATGATGCGGGCATTCGCGTCTGCATTGTACCCGGTCCCGGTGATCCGGCCGCAGTCTGGGAGCGTGACTTCCAGCTCCCCCCCAACGTGGATTTGCTGGAGGATGAGTCGGCGGAGACCGTGCTCATTGAGCGCAACGGACAGACGCTGGCCTCAGTGCGTGTGATTGCCTCTGCTCGCTCCGACGAGGCAGGCTGGTCGGCTCAAGGACCTGCCGCCTTCGATGCGGTGCGGGCTCCCTGGCACATTGGCCTGGTCCCTGCCGGAACTCCAATCGAGTGGCAGCAGCAACAACCCGTGGCGCTCGATCGCCCGGACGTCTCCCGAGCGGCCGCGACGCTGGTGAAGACGGCGATGGAAGCCGGTTGCAACTATCTGGCACTGGGGGAAGGCGTGCGGTCAACGTATGCATATCGTGGTGGAATTGCACACGATCCCGGACCGGTCCAGTCACTGGGACAGCATCTGACGGGCCCCTGTGGCGTCAGCATTGTGGATGTCCTCCCGACCGGCGAAGTGCGAATCGCGCCCAGTACCGTTGCCCCGGTGCGGTGGGAAACCATGGTGGTTGACGTCGATGCGGACACCACTTCCGATGAACTTGCCGAACGGATGGCGTTGACGCT
Organism: Planctomycetaceae bacterium; assembly: GCA_020426515.1. Taxonomy (GTDB): domain Bacteria; phylum Planctomycetota; class Planctomycetia; order Planctomycetales; family Planctomycetaceae; genus JACKHO01. The sequence goes on from JAGQPW010000021.1 coordinate 30,081, forward strand.
GCTGGAGCGGGAACCAGACTCCGACGATGAGATGTGGATCGTCTTGTGGAAGCTGCGCGGCCAGAACGCGGCCCTCAACGATCTGAGCGAGCCTCGACGGCTGCGTGAACTGTGGAAACGCATCGAAGCGGAGATGGAGGGCGACCAGACGTTGCGTCGCGTGCATCGACTGATTCGTGAACCGCGATGGGATCAACTGCAAATGGCGAGCGAGGAAACGCTTGGTCGCGGATTTGTGGACATGTTGGAAGCTGATGGAGCTGCACTCCTCGACACGGTGCGGCAGGAGCTTCTGAGTCAGGACTGGAACAGCCCGGCCCACCGCCGACTGCTGATCCACCTGATGGAAGAGACACCTTCGGCGGAGGTACTGGCGGAAGCCCGGGCAGCCGGGCTGATGTGGCTTGCGTAGAGCGCTCGGTTGGAATGGCGATGCGGGGCCTCTCATCGCATTCCTGAATGAAATGAACGTGTCGGCGGACAACTTGAAGTCGGGGAAACCCAGATGAGAATTCGCGAGCTTGCAATTGATCGGTTCGGAGTGTGGCGCGATGTCACCCTTCCGCTGGACCCGCATGGTGTGACGGTCTTTTACGGACCCAACGAAGCGGGGAAGTCGACGCTGATGCGTTTCGTCCGTGGTGTGCTGTATGGCTTTCAGCCCACCGATGGACTGGCTCCCGGTCCTCAAGCCGAGACCATCGGCTGCGGCGGGGCTTTGCAGATCGACCACGAAGGTCAGCAGTATCGGCTCAAACGCATCTGGCAATCTGGCACACGTGGGCAGCTGGAGATTAATGGACGTCCGGTTGCAGATCAGGACCCGCTGATCGAGAGCATTCGTGGCGGAACCGGCGAATCGCTGTTCCAGAACGTGTATGCGATCGGCCTGCACGAACTGCAGCAACTCGCAACGCTCAATGGCGAGGATGTGGCCAAGCATGTGTACGGCCTGTCACTGGGACCCGATGGGCAACGGATCCTGAATACCCAGAGTCATCTGTCCCTCGAACAGCAGCGACTGCTGGGCGGCGGTGATCAGGATGGCGAAATCAACACGCTGCTCAAGCAGCTTGATGCCGTTGAACGGGAGATCGCCCAGGTTGGTGCCCCATCTGAACAGCACGCTCAGTTGCAGCAGCGTCAGATCGAACTGGAAGAAGACATCGCCAGTTGCAAACGCCACCAGCACGAACTCAAGCAGAATCAGCGAGGCTTTCAGTTCATCCAGCGTGCCTGGGGGCCATGGAGTCGGGAGCGGGAACTGCGTCGCAAGCTCGACGGTCTGCCCCGTTTTGACATTACGCCGGAAATGCTCGATCGTTTCGATGAGCTCGAACTGGAAATCCAGGAAGAGGACGGAACCCGACGTCGATTGCTGGAGGATGGGCGTCGGTTGCTGAAGCAGTCGGCCGAGATTCGGACTCGTCCTGAAATTGAAGAACATGCCTGTCGCATTCAGAATCTCTTTGATCAACGCGACAAAGTGGCCGCCATCGAGCGCCGCCTGAAGGGAGAAGTTCGCCCTGCGAAAGTTGTACAGGAGGTGCCGCAGGTCCAGCCGCTGCTGGCCCGTATCGATCCGTCGTGGACAGTTGAACGTCTGCAACATCTGGATGTTTCACCCAAGCGGCTGCAGGAATTGTTGCACGCCGCGTCGCTTTATCGTCGGGCCTTGCGAAAGCGCGCTCGCACGATTGCCCGCTACAAGCAACGGGTGTCCTCGACTCAGAAGCTCCAGAAGGATCACGAACAGCGGACCAGGCAGCTCGGAGCAGGTTCGCCGCAGGAAGCCCGGGCTCAGCTGCAAAAGCAGATCGCCGTCCTCGAAGAACTTGCGCAGTTGAAGACGCGACGCGAACAACTGGCCGAAGCGGCTCACTACCTTAGCGGACCAGCTGCCTCTCGGGTGATTGGCCAGGAGTTGCCTCCGTTCTTCTGGACTGTGCTGTGGTTCTTTGCTGCGGGAGGCATCCTGCTGTTGGCATGTGGCCTGTATGCCGCTGGTCACAACTATGCCAATATCGTCCGTGGCGAATGGTCGGCAGCATTGATCGGGGCGATCTACGGGTTGATGGGACTGGCTGCCCTTTCGCTGGCCTACACCATGCGGCAGCATTTCACCTCGCAGTCGATTCAGATTTCCGGCATGGGGAATGAGCACGAACGACTGCAGCAGGAACTGGCCCGGATTGATGAGTCGATTGATCGTCTGACCCGCCGCGATGCACTTCGCCCCTCCATGGCGGCTTCCGTTCCACGACCAGGAGAGACCGCCCCTGTCGTGGACACGCAACTGCTCAGCCGCTTGCGACAGGAACTGGCCGATCTGAAGTCACTTGAAGTGCTCGGCGAACGCATTGAACGCCGCCGCAACAAGCTGTCTCTCATGCGACAGAAGCTGCAGGAAGTACAGAAGGAAGTCAGCCGCCGCCGCCGGGAATGGGGCGAAGGACTGCGTCAGCGCGGTCTGACCGAGACACTAAAAATTGAGCCGGCCATTCAGGCCTTCGCGCAACTGACCGAAGCCAAAGCCGTTTGGCAGCAGGCTCAGCTCGGGGGCCACGACGGATTGAATCGGGATCAGCAGGACCTCGATGAATTCCATCGTCAGGTAGAGCTGCTGGGGCAACAGTTGCACGGTCCTGCGTATCGCGTTCGCGACTATGCTCGCGACCTCGAGGCCTGGCAGAAGGAGGTTCGCGAGATCGCCGAACGCCGTAAAGAGCGGCTTCGCCTGCGCAAGGCGGCTAAGGAAAAGCAGGCCGAAGCGAAGCGTCACGTCGATCGACTGCACCGCCTGCAGCAGCAGCGAAAGGCTTTGCTCGCCCGGCTGGGAGTCACTGGTCGGGAAGAGATTACGGAGCGACTGGAGACGTTGGGAGAGCGCGCGGTTCTTGAACGGAAGTTGCAGGAAGTGCGGGCCGATCTGCTGCGTCTCTCGGAGTCGGAACCGGAACTGGCCATCGTCGACGATCACTTCCGCGACTTCAGCGAAGAGGACAATAAACTCTCTCTGGAGGAAGTGAGCCGCGAACTCGAAGCGGTCGATGCGGAACTGCACGCCGCTCACGAAGAACTCGGTCGGGTCAAGCACGAACTCCGCGAGGTGGAAGGCGATCGTCGGCTGACTTCGTTGCGATTTGACCGAGCCCAGATCCAGGCGGCACTCAAGACTGCCACCGATCGCTGGTGCGCCGCTCGTGTTGCCGATCAGCTCGTGGGATCGTTGCGGGAACGGATCGAAAAGACCCGCCAGCCTCGCGCACTGAAGCGGGCTTCAGAGTATCTGCAGGATCTCACGCTGGATCGGTACCAGAATATCTGGTCTCCGCTGGAAGGCCGCACGCTGGTCGTTGACGATGATCAGCATCAGTCACTGCGAGTGGAGCAGCTCAGCAGCGGAACGCGCGAACAAGTCTTTCTGGCGATTCGCATGGCCATGATTGACGGCATGACGGAACAGGGCCGGGAACTACCGCTCATCCTTGATGATGTGACGGTCAACTTCGACCAGATTCGTTCGGAGGCGGCGGTCAAGACATTGCTTCAGGCCGCCGAGGAAGGACAGCAGGTGCTGCTGTTTACATGTCATCTGCACTTGATGCAGTTGTTTCAGGCGAACGGTGTTGAAGCGGTTTGCCTCCCCGGGCACACCCTGGTCAACTCATGAGGCCGAATCAAATCCGAATGAGTTCCATGTGTTGAGTGGGAAACCGCGAAGGAGTCCTCGACCGAGTGTGTACGGAAGACTGACGGCTCATGGCAAACCTGTTCCAACATGTCGCGATGCAGCGGTGGCTGGCCTGTGCCTGGCTGCTCATGTCGCTTGCGATCTGGGGATGCCATACCTCCAAGCCCACGCTGGTTGAGAATGATGGACTGCCCGACCGTCACAAGATTCAGCTCGATCAGTTGATTATCCGGTCTGATGTGCCGCTCGCGAAAGATGAGCCCCTGCTGACGGAGCTGCAGGAACTGCGAACGGAAATCATCGACACGCTGAAGTTGGGGCCCCCGCGACGGCCGGTCGTTGTGCATCTGTTCTCGGACGAACAGCGATACGCCCGGTACATGAAGGCGGCGTTCCCGAATCTCCCGCCGCGACGCGCGTTTTTTGTGGGATCTCCAACGGAGTTGGGGGTCTATGCTTTCTGGGGAGACAATGTTGAAGAAGATCTGCGGCACGAGTACACGCACGGTGTGTTGCATGCCTCTCTCAAAACGGTTCCCCTCTGGTTGGATGAAGGGTTAGCCGAGTATTTCGAGAATCGGCGGACCGGCACGCAGCATTTGCATCCCGATCACTCACGGCGGCTGGCTCTGGCAGTCAGCAATGGCTGGCGACCGGATCTAGGCCGATTGGAGCATTTGGAGGATGTCGCTCAAATGCAGCGTGCCGATTACCAGGAGGCCTGGGCATGGGTGCACTACCTGCTCAATGAGGCGCCTGATGGCCGCAATCTGGTGATCGAATACTGTGAGTCTCTGCGGCAGTCATCCAAGCCGCCCGCATTCGCGTCCCAGCTGGAAACACTGTTCCCCGATGCCGATCTGCGTCTGACAAGCTACATCACAATGGTGCTTCCAACAGCCACGCGGGCCGCGCAGGCGAATTGAGCATCGGCACCTTGCTTTGGCGCGGGAACCCTGTCTGTCATCCGGGGAGTTCTCTCCAATGACGATGTGCGGAAACTGCATTCGTGTGCCGAATTGGCGCAGTCAACGATGCGTTCTTTCCCGAACAGTATTGTTGCGTAGGCGCTCCCCTTCCGCACACATTTTTCAAGTAGCCATCCTGGCATTTTGCTGAACCGGGAAGTGTTGTCCTGCGACTTGAGAATCCATGGAAATCGTTACGGAAAGTCTTTGACCAATGGACTGCGAACGAGTACAAGACATACCAGTCACCCCTTGGAATTGTCGTCGTGCGGCAGGAAGTCGAGACGCGTTCTTGAGCCGTTATCGCATTCGCATACAAGGAGGGAATATGGCTTCTCGAGTCACTATGACCGCTGCTGCACCATCGTTGCTGAGTCCTGCTCAGGACTTGCTGGCACGACTCGAACGAACGATCCATTGCCGGACCGGAGGACGGATCTCCGATTTGCGGGTTGAGTCCATCAACGAAGGGATTGTGCTTTCCGGGCGAGCTCCGACGTACTATGCCAAGCAACTGGCTACTCACGCGGCACTCACCGAGCTGGAAGCTCAAGAGCTGACCAACGAGATTGAAGTTCTCTAGGCGGGCTGTCTCCCGCATCTTCGGGCCTATCGGCTGACGTGGCGACGGGGGTTCCCGTGCGCTCACGAGGTCGTGAGGCCCGGCGGTGCGTTTCAGCAGTGCCTATGAGACGGGAATGTCTTTGGAAGCAACGACCTGCTGGATTTCCTGAAGAATCTTGTCCAGCTGTACTTTGAGTGGTTCCAGCAGCGGCGTGATCTTGTCGAGTGCGTTGTCACATGCCAGCTGCTCGATCTGCTCGCTGGTGTCGCTTGCGTTCGTCGTGCCAAAGATGCGCAGCTGCCCCTTAATGGTATGTGCCGAACGACGTGCGACCGTGGCGTCGGAATTCAGTACGGCTGCGCGCAGCTCCTGAGTCAGCCGAGGAGTCTCGGCCAGGAAAATTCCCAGCAGTTCCAGCAGCAATTCCCGATCGTCGGCGCAGGTTTTCAGGGCTGTTTTCCAGTCCAGTCCGCTTTGGGAGGGTTTGGTCATTGGTTTGGATTTCTTTTTGGGTTTGCCGCCAAACTGGGCGAACACTCGCATGATGGCCGCCGAAAGGTCCTGCATGCGGAGCGGCTTGGCCACGTAGTCGTCCATGCCTGCTTCAAGGCACTGTTCCTTGTCGCCGGTCATGGCATGGGCCGTCATCGCAATAATCGGGGCATGTCCCCCCAGCGAAGCTTCTCGTTTCCGAATTTCCCGCGTCGCCTCCAGTCCGTCCATTTCTGGCATCTGAACGTCCATGATCACCAGATCAAACTTGTCCGGATTCCAGGTGTCGACAGCCTCGCGTCCATTCCCGGCGATCGTGACCTGGTGCCCCCATTTCTCCAGTAGTCCCACGGCCAGCTTCTGGTTGACCCGATTGTCTTCCACAAGCAGCACTCGCAGTGAAGCGAGCTTTGAAGCCTCTGGCGGTGTGACGTGATGCTCGTGTGCATCCTCGGCAAAGGCGAGGCCCATTCCTTCGGCAATGGCATCGAACAGTTCCGACTGTTTGACGGGTTTAATCAGGCATGCGGAAACACCCAGCTCCTCGCTCCTCAGAACATCGAATGGCCGATCGGCTGAACTCGACATGATGATGACCGTGCTGGCCAGTCTCGGGTTGTCCTTAACGCGACGCACAAATTCGAAGCCATCGACCACCGGCATATCAACGTCTGACAAGATCAGGCCAAACGGCTCACCACGGCGATCAGCCGCTGTCAGCAACGTCATCGCTTCGCTGGCGCTTCGAACTGCCGTGGGATGCAATCCCCAGTTGGAGAGGACTTCCTGATAGATACGGCGATTGGTGGCATGGTCATCCACAACCAGAACGCGCGTTCCACTCAAGCGTGAGATGACTTCAGGAGAGATCAGTCGGACGGATTCGTCGGCCACTTCAAAGCTGGCGGTGAAGTGAAACGTGCTCCCCACGTCAGGTGTGCTTTCCACCCAGATACGCCCACCCATCAGGTCCACCAGCCGCGAACAGATGGCCAGACCGAGTCCGGTCCCTCCAAAGCGACGCGTGTGTCCGGTATCGGCCTGCTCGAAGGCTTCAAAGATGGCTGCGAGTTTCACATCGGGGATGCCAATGCCGGTGTCCGACACCGCAAAATGAAGCACGGCATTGTGTTCATCGCTGGACTCCACCTCAATGTCCAGCATGACTTCGCCTGCGTCAGTAAACTTGATCGCATTTCCTACGAGGTTGATCAACACCTGACGCAGTCGATTGGGATCACCCCACACGGCGGCCGGGACGTCGGAGGCGATATGACAGGCGATTTCCAGGTCCTGGCTGCGCGCCCGCAGCGCCATGAACTTCATTGTGTCGCCAGCGCATTCCCGCAGATCAAATGTCCGACGATCCAGGTTGAGTTTGCCAGCTTCGATTTTGGAGAAGTCCAGAATGTCGTTGAGAACGCTCAACAGCGATTCACCCGAGTTCAGGACCATCTGCAGGTATTCCCGCTGCGTTGCGTTGAGCGGAGTATCGAGTACCAGTTCGGTCACACCAATAACGGCGTTCAGCGGCGTGCGGATTTCATGGCTCATGTTCGCCAGGAATTCGCTCTTGGCGCGGCTTGCTGCTTCGGCCGCTTCCTTGGATCGTTCCAGGGCTTCCAGGGCCAACTGCCGTTCGGTGACATCCCAGAAAATGGCCTGAGTTCCTACGATGCGTCCACGCGCATCTCGCACAGGAGTCTTGATGACTTCGACCCATGAGGTGTGGCCATCTGTGGAATTGACTTCAATTGCCCGCAACTGTTCGCCATTGGCAATGACCATGGCATCGTCCTGACGGAATTTTTCCGCAACATCCGGAGGCGAGAAGTCAAAGTCCGATTTCCCCAGAATCTTCTCCAGCCGACGTTCAGTGAATTCGCAATACGCTTTGTTTGCGAAAATAAATCGCCCCTGCAGATCCTTGCGCAGGACGCAAACGGGGAGGCTTTCCACAAGGGAAATGTAGAGCGCTTCAGAGTCTTTGAGCGATGACTCGGCCTGTTCCCGCCGAGCCCACTGCAAGGCATAACGGATCGATCGTTCCAGGCCCGCTGCGTCAATTTGTCCTTTGATCAGGTAGTCGGCTGCACCGGCCCGCATGGCATCCAGATCGGTGTTTCGGTCATCCTGGCCAGTCACCAGGATCAGTGGAGCCCGGCAGCCTCGATCGACCGCATCTTTGATTAACTCCAGTCCATCCCGTTCGCCGAGATGAAAGTCAATCAGGTATGCGTCGTGCTTACCCAGCAAAATTTCCTGCAGCCCGTTCTCGTAGGAATCGGCCCAGCTCAATTCGCAATGGGGGATTCCAGCTTGAGACAGCAATCCTCTGGTCAGCACGAAGGTGTCTTCATCGTCGTCAACCAGCAGGATGCGGAGGGGTTGTTCAGACATTCGAAACCCCATTGCTGAAGTTTGGCAGCATGACGATCTCGCACCAGAACTGGGCGAGCACTCGCGTCACATCGACCAGCGCCTGGAAAGTGACCGGCTTGGTAATGTAGGCGTTCACGCCCAGATCGTAGGATCGCAGGATGTCTTCTTCGGCCTTCGATGTGGTCAGGATGATGACCGGAATGGTGCGCAAGTGCGGGTCCGTCTTAATTTCCCGCAAGGCCTGCCTGCCATCCTTGCGCGGCATGTTGAGGTCCAGCAAAATGACACCCGGTCGGGGAGAACTGGCCGGATTGACGTACTGCCCTCGACGACACAGGTAGTCCATCAACTCTTCGCCGTCTTCAACGAAAGCCATCCCCGAGATGGCGTGATGCTCTCTGAGCGCTTTGGCCGTGAGCATGCGATCATCTGGATCATCGTCAGCCATCAGGAATGTGACAACTGCATCCTGGGCATCCATACGCTTACTCTCCGTTGCTGCGTGTTTCAGGCAGGATGACCGTGAATACGGCCCCCTGACCAGGAACGCCCTCGGCCTTGATGATACCTCGATGGCGATCGACGATTCTACGACAGATTGTCAGGCCGATGCCCGTCCCTTCGTAACTGCCTCTGCCATGCAGACGCTGGAAGGGTTGGAAAATGTGTTCGGCATGCGCTGGGTTAAACCCGATTCCATTGTCGCTCACAGTGATTTTCCACCATCTGGAGGCGATGTGCCGGTCCACGTGTTCAGGAGGACGGGTCTTTGTGGCAGTGATTTGCACCTGTGGAGGGACGTCTGGACGCGCATATTTCAGTCCGTTGCTGAGCAGATTCTGAAACAGCTGTCCCATCTGCGTGGGGTCCGCGTCAATGGTGGGAAGTGATCCAACGTTTACCGCTCCTCCAGAAGCGGTGAGTCGCGGTTCAAGATCCACCAGTACGGTCGCCACGATGTCATTCAGGTTTGTGGGCGTGAATGGCAGGCCCTTGCGTGTGACACGAGACAGGGTGAGCAGGTCATTGATCAGCCGTCGCATTCGCTCGGTCGCACGGATCATTCTGGTCAGATAATCGAGTCCTTCTTCATCCAGCTGATCGCTGTGACTCGTTGAAAGCAGGTCCGCGAATGCCTGGATCTTGCGCAAAGGCTCCTGCAGGTCATGCGAGGCAACGTAGGCGAACTGCTCCAGTTCGGCGTTCGACGCTCCCAGTTGAGCCAGGGTCTGATGCAGATGGCCCTCTGTTTCCGCAACGATGTGCTCGTGACTGGCCAGCAGTCGGTCCAGCGAGAGGATTTGGGCTTCGATCTTTTCGGGGACATGAATGTGCGAAAGCAGCGCCAGGTGCGTGCTGAGTGACAGATGCCCGATCAGGGCCGCAGTCGAGGCTTCGATCGGAACGTGAGAAAACATGCTCACCACGAACATTCGACCGTCGGGCATGCGCTCCCCAAAGCCAATGATCGAATGAATGTCATGAGGAATAATGAACTGTTCCTGGTCTGGAATCGCCGGATGGCCCATCGCCTCTACGACGTGGAAGTATCTCGTGTCGGTGTTCTCGGTCTCAGTTGCGGTCGAGTTTGCCGACACCACGGGGGTGTTGTCTCCACTCACCTCGTCAAAGCCCAGTTGGTGGAGAATGTGCAGAATCAGCAGCGGCTTCTTCTGAATGACCGCCTTGCTCAGTGGAATAACCCGATGTTCAGCGGACTTCCGGGCATCGTTCCACTCAGGGCTGTCGCCCGCCGTGGCCAGCAGCTGCAGGCATGGTGTGTTGGACTCGATCTCGGGGTCCAGCTCGCGGGCCAGTGTGCGTACGTCGGACCGCAGTTGGCGGTAGGGGCGTGTCTCAAACAGACGGACAAGCGCGAAGGCCCGCCGGCCATTGCGGTCGACCAAGTGTTCAAACAGATATCGGACGAGGGCATTGGTGAACTGTGGCTTACTGGAGAGGCTGCTGAGACTGCGGATGACTGCGCCGCAGTTCATCATGTCGACGAGTGAGAAGTCCTCAACAGAGTACTGCCGGCGTTCCAGATCTCGATTTCGAGCCGGCATTGCCAGTCGGGCGGCAGTTTTCTCCAACGCCAGGTGGGCCTGTTTCAATTCTTCGTTGGCCTTGGTCAGCGCAATCGTGCGTGACTCCACATTCTGCTCCAGTTGCGCCGCCAGAGCCTGCAGCTCTTCTTCCCGCTGCTTCTCGACGGTGATGTCCAGGCAGGCTCCAATGGTGCGCACCGGGTGTCGATCGGAAGTGGCGTTTTCGAAGAAGGTTTGCGCGCGCAGTCGGAGCCAGCGCGTGTTTCCATTGGGCAACAGCAGGCGATGCTCCACATCGTACATTCCGCTACCACGTGGATCGTGGGCCTTCTGGATGGCCTCGGCGATCTGATCACGATCTTCGGGGAGCAGGTGTTTCAGAATATTCGCAATCGTGATTTCTTCATTGCTGGGCCACTCCCAGATCTGACGCATGCGTTGCGAAAAGTGAATTTCGTTCGTCTTGTGGTCGTGTTCAAAGATGCCGAAGTTGGCGACCTTCACAGCTTGCTTGAGCCGTTCCTCGCTGGCACGCAATGCCGATTCGGCGCGTTTGCGCTCCGTCACTTCCAGCACAATCGCGATCGATCCAATGGGGCGTCCCGCAGCGTCGCAGACCAATGTTCCGTTGATCTCGACCCAGATGATCTGGCCATCTTTGCGGACGTAGCGTTTCACATTGAAGTACTCAGGGATCTCCTGGCGTACCGCGGCCCACAACAACTGCTCGTCCTTCTGCCGGTCATCGGGATGGGTCAGGTCGGAAGGCGTCATCGTCTTCAGCTCGGCAACGCTGTAGCCGGTTAACTTGGCAAACCGCTGATTCACTTCGATATAGCGATGCGTCTGCAGATCGACTCGAACCATCCCGATCGATGCCAGGTGAAACATGCTGCGCAGTTGTTCCTCGCTTTCCTGTCGAGCCCGCTCCAGTTTCTCCTGCTCAGACAGATCACGCACGAACGCACTGAACTCAATGACCGGCCCAATCTGGAGCGGAGAAATGGTCAGTTCAATTGGGAACTCCGTGCCATTTCGACGTAGAGCGCTGAGTTTGAGGCGTCGATTCAGTGCGGGGCCAACCCCCGTTTCGAGATACACTCGTAGACCCGTTTGATGCTGTTCTCGAAATCGCTCAGGGACAATTCGATCGGCGAGAATCTGCCCCACCACTTCTTCGGCGGTCCAGCCGAATAACTGTCGGGCCTGTGGGTTCCATCCGGTAATCCGACCCTCCGAATCCATGGTGATGACCGCATCCAATGCGCTGGCAATAACATGCCGGAAGCGTTCGTGGCTGTCACGCAGTTCAGCCTGAACACGCCGCTGCCCAGACACATCCACGATGGCACACAGGAAGATCGGTCCCTGAACCGTGGCAACGTGTTGCAGTCCAATGTTAACGGTTCGGGTACTTCCGTCCTCGCAGGTCACCTGGAAGCCTGGACCGCTTCCGAGTGTGAGCGGGGCCTCTGGAGTGACCGTGCTGAGTACGTTGGCGAAGTCCCCTCCCTGTGGAACGCTCCTCAGGAATTCCGTGGCTGATCGGCCGGAGAGTTTGTCAGCTTCGTGCCCAAAAAGTGATTGAGCCAGTGAATTCGTGGCAACAATGTCACCGCGAGCATCGATGAGCAGCGCGGCCATCGGCAGAGAGTGAATTGTGGCCCGGACGACCTCAACGGAGAATGGTTGAGTGATCACATGACAAGTCCAGTGCGAGGACGTGATATCTCCGCGAATGCGGGAACAGATACGTAACGAATGGGAATTAGTTTCCAATTTAACGCGGCTCGCATCGACTTAGCAACCGGCCCGGCACGATTGATGTCTGCGGCGATGCGCTTGATCAGGATGCGTGGACGGCCGATGATGCGGGTGCAGGTGAGTTCTGTGAGGTGTCGACTTCTCTCACATGGAGTGCAAGATGGCCGATTCAAGAGGTTTGTCACGTCGCAGGTTCGCAGCCGAATGCGGTGCAGCGGTAGCGTTGGGGGCTTGGACGACGAGTGTGCTCTCGCAGGATGCACAGCAGTCGGATGGTCCCTGTCAGGCGATGGGGACTCGCGCAACTGAGATGGGGCCGCATTCGGCTGTGATCTGGACTCGCCTGACGCGACACGCTCAGCGAAACAATGATGGGCTGCTGATTCCCGGACGTGCAAATGGTCGGAAAGGCAAGTTGCCTGAAGTGACCGTGCCGGTGAACGAGCTCGAAGGGGCCTGTCCGGGGGCTGTGGGCGAGGTTCGAATTCGATATGGCCTGCAGCCTGACTTGAGTGATGCGTTGGTCACGGCATGGGTTCCCGTGACTGAGGCAACAGACTTTATTCACCAGTTTTCCTTGCAGGATTTGAAGCCAGGCTGTCGCTACAAGTATGTGAGCGAAGTTCGCGCAGGTGCCAATGCTTCGGTTCATCAGCATTCGGGGCATTTTGAAACTGCCCCCGAACCAGAGGCCAGTGTCGACGTCCGGTTTTGTGTGATGACCTGTCAGGGATATCCAGACCGTGGGCATCCCGATGGGCACGATATTTACCCCTCAATGCAGGCCTTGCAGCCTCGTTTTGGTGTGCTGACCGGAGATCTCGTTTACTACGACAATGACCTGCCTCGCGCTGTGACCCCTGAACTGGCCCGTTATCACTGGCAGCGGATGTTCAGTCTGCCGCGGCTGGTCGACTTCAATTCGAACGTCGGAACGTACTGGTTGAAGGATGATCACGACACTCTGAATGACGATTCGTGGCCCGGGCGGGAAATGGGTGCGTTCACCTTTGCTGAAGGTCAGGAGATCTTTCGACAGCAGTCATGCATTCAGGGACCCCAGGCGTATCGAACCGTGCGGTGGGGCCGCCACCTGCAGCTCTGGATGACTGACGGACGTGACCATCGCTCACCCAATCGCATGGTCGATGGACCGGATAAAACGATCTGGGGGCAAGAGCAGAAGGACTGGTTCAAGCGGACGGTCAGCGAAAGCGATGCGACCTGGAAGATTCTGGTCAGTCCTACGCCGCTGGTGGGACCGGACCGCAAAGGCAAGAACGACAACCACGCCAACGCTGGCTTTCAGCATGAGGGAGATGAAATCCGGCATTGGATTCAGGAGCATGTTCCCGAACGGTTCTTTGTGATTTGTGGTGACCGGCACTGGCAGTTCCATTCGATTCATCCGGAAACCGGACTGCATGAATTCAGTGTGGGGGCGGCCAGTAACGAACATGCGGGCGGAACTCCCGGTGAAGACCCACGCTATCACCAGTTCCATCGGGTGAAAGGTGGGTTTCTCTCTGTTGATGTGAAGTCCACAGAGGATCAGAGTTCGATTGCTTTGGTTCTGCGCGATGTGCAGGGGCAACCGGTGTATACGTTCGAGAAATCAGCGAGGGTCAACTCCTGAGATGCGTTTACGACTCCCAAGCCCGATTGCGATTCATGAACACTCTCCTGTCTGGACCAACCGACTGGTGCGCAAGACATCCCCAGGCGAATGGCAGTTTCGCTGGCACCCCTGGGAAGAAGCCGACGGAGATCCCGAAGCCTCGATCATCCTACTCGCCCCGCAAACGGAGTCTGCATGGATCGCCGATTGCCTTGCATTGCTGGAGCACGTGGCTCCTCAGCAGCAGGTCTTGCTTCTGGCTGATCTCGATGGTTCACTCGAACTGATGCTTCGAGACTTGGGTGTCAAATCAGTGCTTGCTGGAGATGTTACCGAGGCCGCCATACTGCGAACACTGGCCCTGTGGCGGTCCGGCACCGAGCGGATTGCGCATGGGCTGTCCTGCTGATGTGTTGATCGTTCAGCTATGGTTGCCATGAATGTCGATTTGTGCCGTGACCTCCGGAATGCCATCATACGCCGGGCCATCACATCAGGAAGACTTACTGACAGGACTGCTTTCGAAATGACCATCCAGGTGACCATCAACGGGGAAACACAAACCCTTCCAGCCGGATTGAGTGTGGCGGACCTGCTTCAGCGGAAAGAGCTCAATCCGCGATTTCTGGCCGTGGAACAGAATCGCCAGCTGGTGCCCCGCGCAAGGCATGCCGAGTGCATCATTCAGGAAGCAGACGAGCTGGAAATCGTCACTTTGGTCGGGGGGGGCTGAGTCCCGCTGTCACGCATGGCAGTCATTCCAGCGCAAAAATAAACGCGGGGAGCATCTCGAAAGAGGCTCCCCGCGGTGCGTGTCGTGTGGACTGGCAAGGTGCTGTTACAGCACGTTGCGAATCTTCTGCAGGAATTCGGCGTTCGATGGGAACTTGGCCATCGTTCGCGTAAGTTGGTCCATCGCTTCAACCGGGCTCATCGAGACCAGGCTGCGTCGCAACATGGTGATTCCGTCCAACTGTTCTGGATCGAGAATCTTTTCTTCGCGGCGAGTTCCGGAACGTGTGATGTCAATGGCGGGCCAGATTCGGCGATCGGCGAGATCGCGGCTGAGCACCAGTTCCATGTTTCCGGTTCCTTTGAACTCCTGGAAAATGGCTTCGTCCATGCGGCTGCCCGTGTCGATCAGGGCTGTCGCACACACGGTGAGCGAACCACCTTCATCGAACAGTCGGGCTGTGCCGAACATCTTGCGGGGAATTTCCATCGCCCGCACGTCGAGACCGCCAGTTCCAATTTTCGATTCACGACCGCCGCCGATCCATTTGTTGAAGGCTCGGGCGCAACGGGTCACGCTGTCCATCAGGATGAAGCAGTCCTTGCCCGATTCGGCAATTCGCTTGCCGCGTTCAATGACCAGCTGACTGATACGAACGTGGCTTTCGACATCGCGGTCCATTGAAGATGCAATCACATCCCCATGCACATTGCGACGCATCTCGGTGACTTCTTCCGGACGCTCATCGATCAGCAGGACAATCAGGTGAATTTCCGGATGGTTCTTGCTGACAGCTTCGGCAATGTCCTGCAGCAGCATCGTTTTGCCGGAGCGAGGTGGAGCGACGAGCAGGGCCCGCTGTCCTTTGCCAATGGGGGTCAGAATGTCCATGACCCGCATCGTGAGCGGAGTCGGTCCCGTTTCCAGGCGGATTTGTTCGTGCGGGTTAATGGGCGTGAGGTGATCAAAGTGCTTGATCTTCTCGAACTCTTCCGGCGTGCGGCCATCGATCGACTCGATCTCCAGCAGCCGCGGTCCCTGACCACGCGTCCCTGGACCAATCTCGCCGCGGATCAACACGCCTTCACGCAGCAGGTGCTTCTCGACAAACGAGCTGGAGACGAACGGGTCGGTCTCCTGGGCTCCGTAGTCATTTGCAGCTGATCGCAGGAAGCCGTAGCCCTTGGGGTGCAGCTCCAGCACACCTTCAACGGTTCCACTGGTGACTGCGGGCAATGCCGGGGCAGCGTTCTGTTCGAATTTGGTCAGCCGCCGCGGACCGCCGCCGCCTCGCTGGCCTCCCTTGTCACGATTGTCGCGGCCATCACGACTGTCGCGACGGCGATTCTTGTTGCCGCGACCTCCACCACTGTTGTTGTCCTGCCGTCGCTGACCCTGGGGAGCGTTGCCCTGGCCTTGTCCTTGACCTTGCGGTGCATCACCGTCGCGTCGACCACCACGTTTGCGGCGGCGGCGACGTCGGCCACCGGACTCGTTTCCTTCGGTGGGGGACTCACCAGCGGGACGTTCTTCGGAAGCACTGCTGGAAGGCTGGTCGTCCGAGACACTCTCTGCGGGTCTTTCCGAAGGGCGGGCCGGAGCGTCGTCGAGGTCGGCACCAAAATCGTCGACCGGCTTGGTGACCTCTGCCGGGGACGATGGCTCTGCACTGACCGCTGCAGGGGCAGCTTTCTTGGTACGTCGCGTCCGCTTGGGTTTGGGCTTGGCGGCTGGCCGTTCCTGGGAGCCATCATCATCCAGGCCCGCGCCGAAGTCGTCATCGCCAGATGATTCAGACTTCGTCACGGTGTCGACTCCTTCGTCGGCGACGACCGCTTTCTTGCGCGAAGTGCGGCGGGGTGTCGACTTTGAGTCGGACTTGGTTTTGGATGAAGAAGTGCTTTTGGTGGCCATGGGCAAAAATTCCAGACAGTCGCACGAGGCATTGTGAAGGTCGAGTTGTTTCCGGTAATCCGCGATGCAGAATTCACCGGTTCCAGATCGGCAGTGCGGATCCGGAGAACCGAACATCAGCCGGGGTGGAAATCTTCTGAGCACCGAGTGCCTCGGCATTCAAGGATTTCGCATCCCCAGAAAATGGCTGCGATGACCTCAACAGGCCGCCGCCAGCCGGCTCAACCCGACAGGGGCCAGGGAGTTACCCCCGGCATGAACTGACCTCCAAGGTCAATTCACGTTTGTGATTTGGGATCGGTCTTTGCGAAAGACCACGTTTGTTTGTTCAGGTTCCATCAATGGAATGAGAAGATCGCTACGACTGCCGATAGCCATTTCCGGCCAAACGAGACGAGAGCCGCAGTGAGCTTGCCCGAAAAGAACAGGGCACTGGAAGTATTGTGAGAACACAAGTTAGTGGCCGAAAGACCGTTTCCTACCGGAGACCCTACTCACGTTGGCGGTTCGATCAACAACAAGAGCCCCTTCAGCGTACTGAAAGTTCTCACCTGGCGCCGACGAACAACCTTCCATTGAGCCCAACCTTGCCCAGTGCACTACCCCGGAATGTTCCGACCCGAACAGAATAGGGTATCGCAGGTTTCTTCGGCACTCTCTAAAGTCGACCGGAAGAAATCGCTCGCAGAAACTTCAGCCAATGGAAGCTCGCGAGAGAAAAGCAAGCGTTGAAGCGTCAACCACTTTTTGAATATTAGCTTGCGTGAGGTTGGTGTCAACTCCACACATCAAATATCGGCGATTGGCGGTGGGAAAGTCAAGATGGTTTTCTTACCCCGGAAAGAACCGGGAGGGTTCTAACGGTTCTTCAGCCGGTGTCGTCACGGCCTGTGGACCACTCGCCTCCAATACGCCGGACCTACAAGGAGACCTTGTCCCCGCTGACAAAAGCCGCCACTCGCTCGATGGCTTCGAGCATCCGAGGACGATTTACCTCGTGCACATCCAGCTTGGAGCCGAATCGCGGCACCATCGTGAGTGTCAGTCGGCCCCCCAGGTGTTGCCGGAATTCTTCCAGACCGCCAAACAACTCCTCGGTGAGGTGCAGGGCGGGGTGGTCCAGTGTCAGCCCAAGACGCCGCAACGTTTGCAGGACACGGCTGGCGTCCGAGGTTGGCAGCCCGTGGACCAGGGAGGAATACACGGTGTCTACGGCGACACCAATGGCCACCGCCTCTCCGTGACGCAATTCAAAGTTGGTCATCGGCTCCAGTTTGTGGGCGGACCAGTGTCCAAAGTCCAGTGGACGCGCTTCAAGGGCTTCAAACGGATCGCCACCCCGAGTGATGTGTTCCAGGTGCAACATGGCCGAGCGTCGAATGACCGGGCCAGCAACACTCATGTCGCGCGAGGCAATCGCAGTCGCTCCGGCCTCAATTCGAGCAAACTCATCGGCATCCTTGAGCATCGAGACCTTGATTGCCTCGGAAAACCCGCAACGAAAATCCCGATCCGGCAGGCTTTCGAGCAGTGTTTCGTCATTCACCACGGCCCACGGAACAGCAAAGGTTCCCAGCCAATTCTTCTTGGAGAACAGATTGATGCTGTTCTTCACGCCGACGCCGGAATCGGCCTGGGCCAGCGTTGTGGTGGGAAGTCGAATCAGGCGAATGCCACGGTGAGCAATGGCGGCAGCGAATCCGACGGCGTCCAGAACGGCCCCGCCTCCAATCACCACGATGTAACTCCGGCGATCGAGGTCAGCAGCATGAATGCACTTCAGTATGCGTTCAATGATATGCACATCGTTCTTGACCGCTTCCCCGCCGGGACAGACCTGAATATTTCCCACCAGCGAAAACTGCTCGCCATGCTGACCGGCGAACTTGCGAATGCGCGACTTCAGCTCCGGATTGGCTTCAGCGACAAATTCATCGATCCATACCTGTACTCGTGGTTGCTGCTCACCGGAACCTTCCAGAAGGTCGAGCAGGATTTGCTGGTCCGCCCCGAATACATCCCGCGTAAATCGCAGGCGATGCTGAAAAGGGACTTCGAAGCTGATGTCCACGTTGTGGCTGGTCATGATGGAGTGTTGCTCGAGCCGGGTGGGATGCCATCGTCCGTGGCAGGTGCCGATCCATCAGCAGGTGGGATATCGAGGCCGCAGGCAGTGAAATGCCCCCGACCGTCTCTGATTCTGAACCATCAACCACCTGCGATGCAACCAAACAACAACAGCCGACGAATTTCCTATCGGAATTCGTCGGCTGTTGTGTGAGAGAACCTGTTGTCGTGGTGCCGTGGATTGTGAGAGTCAGCACCGTGGTGAGAGAGCGAGCTTGAGAGAGCGAGAGAGGCGACCGATTCGCTGAGTTGCTGTGAATTAGCGAACGTCGTCCTGTCCGTCGCAGAATTCGGCCTGATCCCAGTTGCTGCTGCCGTTGGTCCAGCCCTTGTGACCGGAACTGCACTGCACCTTGTAGGACTGATTGATATTGGCGAAAGCTGAACCGACGTCTTCGAGTTCGTTGTTCACGTTGAGAGCGACTTCGCTCAGACCAACAATCATGCCGAGGACGGTGATCGTGGCGACCAGCACGAGTTCGGCAGAGACAATGAAACCAGCTTCGTCGTTCAGGAGTG
>JAGQPW010000220.1 GCA_020426515.1 Planctomycetaceae bacterium
CGCGGTACCGACGCCGGTCGCGAACGCGAGTTCGTGGATCGCCACCTCGCGATGGCTCCGGGCAATATGCAGCCGGCCACCGAAGGTCGTTGGATCAGTGAGCGGGCGCGTGCGCGGGACGTTCACAAGTGACTTCATGCCCGCACCGCCTTCAGCATGGCGCCGATCGTCTCAGCGACCGCCGCAGCGTGATCCACGTCTTTCGCCACGGCCCAGCTCTCAATGCCGCGTGTACGCTGGATTTTGCGCTCCTGGGCCACATATGCGTTCGCAGCGCCCACAAGCGCGTACAGCTGCTCATAGGTCACCGTGATCGTTTCCGACCCGCTGGCGCGCATCTCGCCGGTGCCCGAACACTCCTGGCATGGATCCCAAACCCAGTCGGAGAGGAATCCGCCGCACTGGCGCTTGAAGCCGCGCCGGCCGTTGCAGTGCGGACACGTGATCGTGCCGGGATCGATCGCGAAGGTTGGCTGCGTGGGAAGTGCGCTCATGACGCCGCCTCCAGTTCCGCGATCGCAGCCCGTAGCGGCTCCTTCAGCGAAATCAGATGCGCTTCGAGCCGGCCCGCGATCACCACGAGCTCGTCAAGATCGCAGGCGGCGCTCTGCGGCTT
The DNA here is from genome assembly GCA_020426515.1 of Planctomycetaceae bacterium. Classification (GTDB taxonomy): domain Bacteria; phylum Planctomycetota; class Planctomycetia; order Planctomycetales; family Planctomycetaceae; genus JACKHO01. Next base: position 617 of record JAGQPW010000220.1, read on the forward strand.
CGATCGCATGAGATCGGTGTAGTGCTTCGCTGCGGCCGTGAGATCGATCAAGTCGTAGATCGAGAGATCGAACGAACCGACCGCGATCTTCGTGATCGGTTCCGTTGGCTGCGACACGTCGCGCAGCTGCGGATTACGTGCCTGTTCCATTGCTCCCTCCTCGAAGGGGTTGCCGGTGAGCTACCACTCTCGCCGGCTGCTGATCTAGGGTGAGGCGGCTAATCCTCACATGATAAGTCTACCAAAGTCTCCCAACTAGGTCAACCATACCTACCAAAGTCTCCCAATACTGCTAGTATGTAATCGAGAAAGGAGGATCGATGGCTACGAAGTTACTGACAGTCTCTGCCGTCGCCGAACAATTAGGCGTAAGCGTGAACACGGTTCGGCGCTGGGCAGACGACGGTTATATCGATCACATCCGGACACCAAGTGGTTATCGAAGATTCACCCAGGAAGCGGTGGATCAACTGCGTGAATGGATGGAGTCGCAGGGAAAAGCGGCCGCTTGACGAAGCCAAGCGACCGCTGTTAGCCGCCTCACCCGTGGTAGCGGGCGGGAGCGTATTCATTCTACTGGAGCTGGCCTACTGCAGTCCGCGTCCAGACACGAGAATCGGAATCACGATGCATTGGCAGCCATCGTCACACGTGCAGTTCATGTGCGGAATAGGCGGCAACTCGCCTATCGGATACACCTTTCGACCATCGTCAGCACAAACCGAACAGGCCCCAGGCCTCGAAACTCCGCGATAGCCCTTGAGCAATCTCGCCATCTCTGGAGCGGTCGAACAGTTCTGAACGACATACCGGTCAGAACGTGCGTAGCTGACAATGAGCCGCCACAGTCTTGCGCGCCTGGCGAATTCAATGCGGATCGCCGCCCGAAGTTCGAAGTCGTCCTGGATGACCGGCATGCCCTTCTTGTTCTGAGACTGAACAACGAGCCCGGAAGAGAGGAGTTGATCGATAGCATCCATCCCCGCCACGTCGGTAGCCTGTTCGATCGTCATAGGCGTCACTCGCCTCGTGAGCCGCTCTAGCAATTTCATGCCTGAAGCGCTGACGCCTGCAAGTGCTGGAATCACACGAGGATCGGCACCCTCAACCTCCAAGCAAGATCGATACGCATGGAGCCGTTCGATTGGAGGGCAGCCGAAATTGGCGCCTTGCGCGACGTGAATCCATTCATCGAACGTCGGCGCCGCGTTGCCGGTGGCGTGGGAACTGAGCCAGGATCGCAACGTCGCTTCTGTGATAGCGGATTCGGCCCAGACCGACCCAACGATGTCGGGGCGATCCATGTTCGCCTCCATTCAGATTAGTTCGATTCAAACGTAGAGCAAGGATACTCGCAGGGAGAGCTCTCTGATGTCTGATCCAAAGCGCGAAGCGCCTCCCGGGCTTTACACGCCTACAAACGAACCCGCGAAACCATTCGATCATCGCGCAGCCGTACTTTGGGCGTTGATCGTGGCCGTTGTCGGCGGTGTGGGTTCCGGCTTCCTGCTTGACGATTGGGAGATCGGTGGCGCGATTTGTGGCGGGCTCTACGTCGGTGGTCTGTTGACGATCATTGCCTGGAAGAACTAAGTGTGTCGTGAGCGGCACCACATTCAAAGGAGTTCCAAGAATGACTAGCGATGGTTCACCCGCGATCTATGTAAATCCTGATGGTGGCGCTATCGAAGTTCCGTTGATCGATGGCGAGTTCTGGGCGACCCAAGAGCGTATTGCCGATATTTTCGGCACATCACGAAGCAATGTCTCGAAGCACCTCAAGGAGATTTTTGAAAGTGCCGAGCTCGACGAGGCGAGCAATGTGAAGAAAGTTCACATTGCTATAAACGGGGCGACTCAACCTACTAAACATTACTCGTTGGATGCGATGATCTCCGTCGGGTATCGCGTTGGCACAGTTCAAGGGACAAAGTTCCGCACCTGGGCAACGGGGCATCTTCGAACTCTGGCTACTCATGGATATGCGATTGAAACCTCAAACCCTGAGGCAATAAATAACCTCGCAATTAGCTTGAGGCAGATTCGGACTTCCGAAGCCGAAATGTTTCGGAGAGTGAAGGACATTTTCAAAGAGACGGCGGTTGATTATGACGGCAACTCCCAATCAGCTCGATCATTCTTCGCAATGGCGACGGACAAGTTTCTTTATGCTGTCACCGGCAAAACAGCCGCACAATTGATCATTGAACGAAGCGACCCAAGCGCGCCAAACGCGGGGATGAACTCATTTCGAGGCGACGTTCCCACTCTTCAGGATGCAAAGGTCGGGAAGAACTACCTCACGGCTGAAGAGCTGAGAGAACTGCAGATTCTCGCAGATCAATTCATGTTGTTCGCAGAGTCGAAGGCTTATCGCGGCCACAAGATGTCGATGGAAGAAATTCAGTTCAAGCTCAATACGATGCTGCAAGCCTTCGACTACAAGATTCTCTACGAATACGGGAACTATCAGCGCGGAGAAGCCGACGCAAAGGCAGAACGCTCTCTAAAGGCCTACCTCAAATCGCTCCCAAAGGGCGATCCGCAGGATAACGGCGAATCCTGAACTCCTTTGGAGAAATGCGACTGCTGTCATGACTGACCGGGAACCAACTGAAAACGAGCGAGCGAACGCGCGTAAACGCTCACGCCGCGGCCACAACGAAGGCACGATCTACCAGACCAATGATGGCCGGTGGCGTGGGAGTGTGTCGCTCGGATACGGCATCGACGGCAAATTGAATCGCAAATACGTCTCAGGCAAGACCCGGGCTGAGGTCAGTCGCAAAATCACGCAGCTGTTGAATCAGCAGCAGCGGGGCGTGCCGATCGCCAACGCAGCGCCAACGGTGGCCGTCTTCCTCGATCAATGGCTCCAGGACGCGGTCAAGCCGCATGTGCGTCAGAGAACCTACGACGCTTACGAATCGCACGTCCGCGTTCACTTGGTGCCGGCGTTGGGCCGACACAAGCTCGACAAACTCACACCCGCGATGGTGACCGCCATGCTGGCAGAGAAACGCGCGTCAGGCGTTTCTGGCGCCATGCTGGTCAAGATTCGCTCCACGTTGCGCAATGCGCTCAATGAGGCAATGCGCCTCGAGCTCGTGTCGCGCAACGTGGCCGCGCTGACGCGCGCGCCGGCCACAGAGCCATTCGAGCCGAAACCAATGACTCCGGACGAACTGACGCGATTCCTGGCGGCCGCGAAAGGCGATCGCTTCGAGGCGCTCTTCGTGACTGCCGTTTGGCTCGGCATGCGCGAAGGCGAGTTGCTTGGGCTGCGCTGGCAAGACATCGACTTCGAAGCGAAGACGCTGACGGTCGCCATGCAGCTGCAATGGAGCAACTCAAAACCGAAGACGCCGATGCTGGTCGAACCGAAGACTGAACGCAGCCGGCGCCGCGTTCCCCTGCCCACTCCAGTCGCTCGCGCATTGATCGAACACCGCACACGCCATCTCGAATACAAGCTCGAGCATCGCCGGATCTGGAAAGGCGATACCTGGGGACTCGTCTTCACCACGACCACCGGAACGCCGATCGATGCATCGAATCTCACGAAGGCATATCGGGCAACACTCGAGCGCGCCGGCGTCGATCGACGCCGCTTTCACGACCTCCGGCACTCAACCGGCACATTCCTGACCGCGAAGAACGTGCACCCGCGGGTGATCATGCAGATCCTTGGTCACAGTCAGATCAGCACGACGATGAACACGTACGCGCACGTCGAACTGGACACGATGCGCGACGCCCTCGACTCGCTCAGCGAATTGATGGAGGGAGCGTGACGATGAATGACGGTCGTGACGATCAATTCCCTATTGTTATATCTGCAATTACTGGCGCGTTGGCGCCAGTGCGAGCGAACGCCCGCGGAGCTCGAATTCAGAGCACTTCTGAATATTTTGCTGCCAGTTTTGCTGCCAATGCAGTTTTCGGTTCAGCGGGCCACTCGCAGCGACTGCCGAAACCGTCGGAGATATTAGGCTGTTTTGCTGGTGACCCCGCTGGGATTCGAACCCAGAACCAACGGATTAAAAGTCCGCTGCTCTGCCGTTGAGCTACGGAGTCAG
>JAGQPW010000221.1 GCA_020426515.1 Planctomycetaceae bacterium
ACGAACGCCAGCAGTCCCGGCACACAGTTCGGGTCGCAAGTCGCTACAAACTCATACGAATGCGTCACCGATGTGGCCACCTTGGGGGCCCGCAACGAGCGCTCACTCCGGGATTCCAGCAGTCCAGAATGCTCGACTGACTCAGGCACTGTCGCTGCACATTGCCTGGCGCGCATCACGACCTGTTCGGCCAGCGAAGCCAGCGAACGCCAGCCTTCGTGGTGTCGGCCCGGAATCTTCAGCAGGTCCAAGGACAAGCGGCGCAGGGCGTCTAACGACACGCGGCTCGCCTGGATCCTCCGGCCTCCAGCTGGCTGTTGACTCGGATGGGTACCCTGCTCCCACAAGTCAAGAGCCTGCTGATTCCGTTGGCATTGCAACCACAGCACCCGGTCCTTGACGCACTGGTGACGCTGGCACCAGCCCTGGCCCGTACAGACACAATCCGTGATGCGAGGACTCTTCCCGCCCGCCATTTGACCTCCTGTAGCCGAAAAAACGCCCATCGACCGCCACTACAACTCAACAGCAACCGCTGCCTGCTTCTCGCATCACCTCACCGCCAACCGCGAGTTGAGTGGCCTGCCGCATGGTTCGACGTCACCGCACGAGTCTCGTTATCCAGTTTCTTCTTAATCTCACGATCAGAAGCACAATCACCAAACCGGCGTAGGTCCATGGAACCGAGTGTTGGCAAACCTGTGTGGCAACCAGACTTCCGTGGCCTGCCGAGTCCAAGCGGTTGCGAAACAACCCGGGCCAATGGCCGCAAGCAGAATTGTCATTCAGTTATCTCAACAGTGACCGGCACCAAATCACACTCAGCCCCACACTTGCTACTAAGAATCGCGTATGTATTAATTATCGTACTGAATGGACCAATATACACCAGCGATGAGTGAGCCATCTGCAACCCAATCATTCCTGTCAATGGATCCCCAATAACTATTGTATATATGGAAAACGCAACAACACCCTCAGAGCAAAACATCTGCAGATAGACCGTCCCAATGCCACTGCTGGAGCAGCTACCGTAACTGCCTGAGACTTGGGGGGAATATTCTCCCCACGAGACATACGAAGGCCGATTGTCACTCTCCAGGTACACAGGCCCAACCACCAAATCGATGCCGCACCCACCGGAGATCGAGATGTAAAGAGGAGACGGCAACTCCTCTGTTGTGAGGGCCATGAATTCTTCGCATGTTAGCAACTCGGGTTCCCGACAGCATGCCCAGGGCCCAAAACTCTTAGCAGTCATCCCCATGTTGTCACCTTCCGGATTTTCTGGCGTTTGTGGTTGTCGTAAGTCACCGTTGGCTCTGGGCAGTTCGGATCCCTGCTTGGCTCATCAGGGCCAGTTCGCACCCTGAGGGTGGTCGCCCCTTCGTTCCGCACCTCCTGCAGCCGGTTGCCGATGGGGTCGTAGGTGTACGTGAACCGGGAGATCACCGAGTTGTCCGATTCCAGGTTGCTCACCACCAGCATCTGACCCGCTGCATCGTACGACGTCACCGACCGAGTCTCGTTGTCCAGCTGCTTCTCGATCTCCCGATCGGACGGGTCGTACACGAACGTCGTGAGTTGCTGGCTCAACATGTCGCTGATTTCCCAAAGTCACTGCCATTCAACTACGATCTGCCATTTTGTCACAGGCTGCAAGACACATGGCTACCCACATGCGGCATGCCGCGACTGCTCTACGCCGTTGATTGTGGTGTCTCTGGTGTCTGGTGAGAACGACTTCGTAGGCATGGGACTTGCAAAGGGCAGAGACGAGTACCAGCGAAACTGCGACGACGTAGATACCGACAATCCATTCGAGGGCACCCTGAACCACGATAGCAACGATGAAACTGGCAAGGAGACATATAGGCAGCAAGCTCACCAACTGGCTCCCGAGACGGCTTGGTTGAACACCTATGCGCAAGAGGCAGTCAAATTCTGCAACTTGATTCATGACCAACGAGCGGCAAACCATACTTTGTAATTCAAAGTAGTCGAATGCTCCATCTCCAGTGCGACTATCCTCCCAATCTGCTGCGGTATTAACAATATGCGAGACAGACTCCGAGTCCGATCGATCAATGCCTTCGAATTGAAGCACATCAACTTCACGTAGCACAATCCAAAGCTCATTGAATTTCGGTGGCGCTGTGTAGAACTGGGAAAACTCAATGCCCCAAAATCGGGACGCCCGCTCGATATCCAGCTGATGAGCATCGAAGTCATCGCCGCTCTCCCAGCCATTCAGGTCCAAGGTGATTTGCAGTTCATCGGCAAACCACGCGGCCACTTCGCCTTTCGAAACCCGCCTACATGTGATGTTCGCCACGTTACCGTCCCTGTGCTGAGCGGTAGCATTGATAGCTGCACGCAATGGCGATGACGGACTCAACTACGACGACAGCATTGCAACCAAGCTTTATAGCCTCTCGGGTGATGAATCTCCTTCGAATAACGCCCCGTTGACTTTTGGGGAGGTGCCGAACAGCAGCGTGAATCTTCTGCTGGTTATTGAGTGCCCATCGCCCGACCCAGTTGGGGTTTTTGCTTCCCATTTTGCCAACCTTTTCGCCAAGATAGGACATGACGGTAGGGTTGCCTTCTCCACCATACACAGTCGATGAGAACGAGACGCTGCTAAACATCGTCGCACCGATTCTTGGTGGAACCTGACATTGCAATCCCGCGTATGCGCCTGCGGTAGTTGCACCAGCTACAACGGAGATTACTTGTTTGTTACCGGACAAGACGCAATTTCCGAGGCAGGTTAGTTGACTCATGAACGTAGCCTTGAACTGTTCACCAGCGGCAATGACTGCATCAGGATTGGAACTCCATTCACCCGTCAACAGCCAAATGAATGGGCCTGACAAGTCAATTGGTGTAGCGGGAACAGCACGTTCAAGTGGTTGCCATGGTTGGTATGCGGGGCCACCGTAATAGCCACCACGCCATGGATCGGACCATGGATCGGGCTGTAACCCACTTGGATCAAGTCCCCCCGGCACGAAGTACGCTTTGTACATATTCATGCCATCGACGAACCGCAGGATGTCGAGGGTGGTCCAGGTGCCGGTCACGGGGGAGTAGGTCCGCATGATCACGTACACGAGGCCGGTGTCGGCGTTGTGGTAGTAGCCGACGCGGCCGAGCCACTGGAACGGATTGATGGTGGCCCCCGTGCTGTTGAGCCGTTCTCCCCAGGCATCGTAAATGTAAGTGTCCGTGACCGTTTCATCCGCATCCGTCAACGCAGCTGTACTGCCCAGGCTGTCGTAATGAGAGTAGCTGGGCAGCCACAGTGAGCCGTTGAACCGGTACTGGCTGGTGAGGTTGCTGTAATTGCCGGGCTGCTGGGTGTAGACCGCCGTGAGGATGTTGGAGCCATCGGTCTCCAGGAGGTACTGCTGATTGTTGTAGACGAACTTCGTGGTCCCGGCACTGTTGTCGACCTGCACCCGTAACCCATCGGAGTCGTAGGCCATTGTGTTGCGAACTCCGCTGGGGAGAACGATCAACACATCGCGGTTCTCGTCGTCGTACGTGGTCGTGGTACGTGAGCCATCTGGCGCTTCCACGCAAGTCCGACTGCCATCCGCATCGAACGTGTAAGTGGTGCGACCAGCACTGCTGTCAGAGAACACATTCTGATTCGCGGCATCGAACGTGCTCGTCGTGCGGTCACCGTCTTTGATGGTCAGCACACGGTTGCCGGTGGCATCCCAGAGGAACGTGTTGCGGTAATTGAGGGTACTCGATGTCCGCCATTCCTCGGTGAGTTGGGAGGTGGCATCGTATGAGTAGGTCGTGAGGCTGCCATCCGCTGTGGTGATGGTCTGCTTGTTGCCGATCGGATCGTAGGTGTAGTCGAACTGACAGATCACCTCATCATCGGACTTCAGATTGGTGGTGCGTGTCACCTGCCCAGCCGCATCGTAAATCACGGTGGCCTTTGTGCCGTTCGCCAGTTCCTTGACGGTTTGCCGCCCGGCGGCATCGTAGCTGAAGCTCGTTCGTGCACCTTGCGGGTTTTGGATGAGCGTCAACTGACTGTTGGCATCGTAGGCGTAGGTGAACACCCCGGCATCCAGAACAGTCATCTGGGAATTACGACCGACCGCATCATAGGTGTAGGTGATGCGCTTCCCGACCGCAGTGACGACCGATTCTCGGCGTCGGAGCGGGTCGTATGTCGTGGTCGAGCGTTCGGACTGGTTGGCCATCACTGTGCGGTCTCCCAGCGCATTGTAGACGAATGTCGCCCTGGACCCATCGGGGTATTGCCGCTGGGTCGGCAGATTCCGAGGATCGTAAACGTACGTCGTCACGTTCCCCCGGGCATCAATCCGGGTCTGGCGGTTCCCCACGGCATTGTACGTGTACGTGGTGTGCCGGTTGAGTGGGTCAATGGTCACAACCTCTTGACCGGCGGCATCGTAAGTCGATGTGTAGCGGAACCCGCGTTCGTTGATCTGCGCAACCGTCTGTCCCGCCGCATCGTAGATGGATGTCGTGCGGTCCAGGAGCGGGTTGACCGTGGCGATGGTCTGACCGACCGCATCGTACACCGTGGTGGAGACCTGATTGTCGGCATCCTGCACCGCCACCACCTGACCGACCGGGTCGTAGCTGGAGGTGGTCCG
>JAGQPW010000222.1 GCA_020426515.1 Planctomycetaceae bacterium
AGTCGGGTACTGAAGTCCATTTCACTGCAGAGACGCAGGCTACGCAGCAGGAGTCGGCCCAGTGCGAGGGCGGTCAATACGATGATTCCTGAGGCGAGCGCGACCGGAATTCGTTCCAGCAGGAAGCTCCAGCCATGGTCGGCAGATTGTTCGGGGAACAGGTTTCCCGCAATCAGTTCCGGCAGTGCCAGCCAGATGTCCAGCCTCGTGATATGGCTGTTGTTGGGGAGCGTGAAGCTGTAGAAGAACAGCCCGAAGCCGATCAGCCACAATGTCCCCCACAGGCTCGACCAGCGAACCAGCAGGTGTTCCGGTGCAGCCTCCCGAACCCGCGGCTTCAAGACCGCTGTCCTTTCCAGCGCAGCCAGTGGTCGGCCAGCACAATGGCGACCATCGCCTCCGCCATCGGAATGAATCGTGGCAGCAGGCAGGGATCGTGCCTTCCCTTGGTCTGAATCGTCGCCGGATCTCCCTCGCGGGTGACGGTCTCCTGCTCGATCGGCAGACTGCTGGTCGGCTTCACTGCGGCACGCAGCACGATGGGCATACCCGTGGTGATTCCGCCGAGCATCCCCCCGTGCCGGTTGCTGCGGGTCACGATCTCCCGCTGATTGCCATGCTGCCGCGTGGTAAATATGTCGTTGTTCTGGCTGCCTCGCATGGTGGCACAGCCAAAGCCGATACCGTACTCCACACCCAGAACTGCGGGCAGGCTGAACAGGGCCTTGGCAAGGTCAGCCTTGATCTTGTCGAAGACCGGTTCGCCGAGCCCCGCAGGCACTCCGGTGGCGACAATCTCCGCCGCACCGCCGATAGAATCACCCGCCTTGCGGCACTCGTCGATCAATTCGATCATGCGGTCCGCTGCGTCGATGTCGGGGCAGCGGACGATGTTCGGTTCTCCATCAGGACGGGTTTCGACCTGTTCCAGCGTCACTTCTTCCGGGGTGGGAATGTTGGCGTGAATATCGCCCACCTGGGTGACGTAGCCGACAACACGGGCCCCGCAGGCCTGTTCGAGCAGCTTTTTGGCGACGACTCCGGCTGCGACACGAACGGTCGTTTCGCGGGCACTGGAGCGTCCGCCGCCTCGATAATCGCGAAATCCGTACTTGGCATCGAAGCTGTAGTCGGCGTGGCCGGGGCGATACAGGCTGGCGATGTTGCCGTAGTCTTTGCTGCGCTGATCCTGGTTGCGGATCAGGATGGCCAGACTGGTCCCAGTGGTGCGGCCTTCGAACACGCCGGAGAGAATTTCCGGCTCGTCGGACTCGTTCCGCTGAGTGACAATCTTGCTCTGCCCCGGGCGGCGGCGAGCCAGGTCGACCTGCAGATCTTCGACCGACAGGGGAATTCCCGAAGGAACCCCATCAATAATGACGACATTCCCCGGCCCGTGGCTCTCGCCTGCCGTGGTGATCCGAAACGCTTGTCCAAATGAGTTGCCTGCCATGGCCGGATTGTAGCAGAGCCTGCAGGTGTTGCACGGCGACGAAGTTACGTTCTTTGGGCGACGTCAGAGTCTGGGGAAATTCGCTCGGTGAGCGGAATACCGGCGAACCCTCCGGCCGTGCTGCGGGTCGCTGCGGAGACAATTCCCCGTATGGCCTCCAACGCTTGGCAGGAAACTGTCGGGTTTGAGCAGCAAAACCGCGAATTTCTTGTCTCGCCGCAATGACTTGTGGCCGATAAGATGGCGCATTCGGAGTTGGCGGCCACGGTGGACCCCAATTGTCCGGAGCTTCCCCACGACTTTCGGCTTGCCGCCATGCGTACAGAAAACGAAATTCCATTTGCCGACAACCCGTTCACGATTTCGGTCGCCGATCGGATGAAGCGGCTGCCACCGTACCTGTTTGGCAAGATCAATAAAGTCAAATATGAGAAGCGGGTCGCCGGCATCGACGTGATCGATCTCGGGATGGGCAATCCGACCGATCCGCCAGACCAGATCATTCAGGACAAGCTCGCCGAAGCTCTGCAGGACCCCAAGAACCACCGCTACTCGGTCGCCAACGGCATCGGCAACCTGCGGAAGGAAGTCGCCAAGCGGTACTGGAAACGGTACGGCGTGCAGCTCAATCCGGACAACGAAGTCATCGCAACCATTGGCTCGAAGGAAGGTTTCAGCCACATGTGTCTGGGACTGATGGGTCCCGGCGATACCGCGATTGTTCCGTCCCCCACGTTCCCGATTCACATGTATTCGGTGATGCTGGCTGCCGGGAACGTGATTGCTCTGGATGTCCGCCAGCCGGACGTCTTCCTGCAGAACATCGCCTACACCTGCGAGCACCTGTATCCCACGCCCAAGCTCGTGGTTGTCAACTTCCCGCACAATCCTTCCTCCACGGTCATTGAGCAGGACTTCTTCGTCGAATTGGTCAAGCTTGCCAAGAAGTACAAGTTCCTCGTGATCAGCGACTTCGCTTACGCGGACATCTGCTACGACGGCTACGTCGCCCCCAGTTTTCTTGCAACTCCCGGAGCCATCGACGTTGGTGTCGAACTGACCTCCATGAGCAAGAGCTACAGCATGGCCGGCTGGCGCATCGGCTTTTGCTGCGGCAACGCCGAAATGGTGCGGGCCCTCGCGACGATCAAAGGTTACTACGACTACGGCATTTTTCAGGCCATTCAGATTGCTGCCATCGTCGCCATGCGGCACTGCGATGCGTCGATTGAAAGCCTCGCCGCTGAGTACCAGAGTCGCCGCGATGTGCTGTGTGATGGACTCGAACGACTCGGCTGGGAGATCGATCGTCCGAAGGCCGGCATGTTCGTGTGGGCCAAGATTCCCAAGGAATACGAACACATGGGGTCAATCGACTTCGCCATGAAACTCCTTGAAGAAGGTGGCGTTGCCGTCAGTCCTGGACGTGGTTTCGGCGAAGATGGTGAAGGCTACCTGCGTCTGGCAATCGTTGAAAACAGCCAGCGTCTGCGTCAGGCCGTACGTGAAATTGGCCGCTGTACCCGTCCAGATGCTGTGAAAATTTCATAGCGATGTGGGGTCCGCTGTGCGGACCACAACATTGCCCGAGAACGCTTCGGTCCGCACAGCGGACCCTACGACTGCTGGTTTTGAATATGTCTGCTTCCCGTCCTTTCACCGTTCCCGACTTCGTCCACGCCAAGGCCGCCGGGAAGAAGCTGACGATGCTCACCGCTTACGACTACCTCACGGCGTCGATCTTCGATGCCGCGGGAGTGGATTCGCTGCTGGTGGGCGATTCACTCGGCATGGTGGTGCAGGGACGCGAAACGACACTGCCGGTCACGCTGGAACAGATGATCTATCACGGCGAGATGGTCGCCCGAGCCGCCAAGCGGGCGCTCGTGATCGTTGATCTCCCATTCATGACCTATCAGGTCAGCTCAAAGCAGGCTGTTCGCAACGCGGGTCGCATCCTCAAGGAAACCGGAGCGGCTGCGGTCAAACTCGAAGGGGGCGTGCATCAGGCCCGGACCATCGAAGCGATGGCAGCCGTCGATCTGCCGGTGATGGCTCATGTCGGCCTGCGTCCGCAATCGGTCCGCAAGGTCGGGCGGATGTCGGCCATTCAGCGGGATGAAGACCAGCTGCTGGCCGATGCGAAAGCGGCTGAATCGGCGGGAGCATTCGGCATCGTGCTCGAACTGATCCCGCAGGACATCGCCCAGCACATCACGGCGGAACTCTCGATCCCCACGATCGGCATCGGGGCTGGGCCCCATTGTGACGGACAGGTCCTCGTCTCGCCCGACATGCTCGGCCTCTCGGGGTTTCACCCCAAGTTTCTCAAGCAGTACGCCAGTCTTCGCGAGACAATGACGGACGCTGCCAGGGCGTACGTGCAGGATGTGCAGCAGGGTGAATTCCCCGGCCAGGAGCACTCGCACTCATAAGCGGCTTAAACGCCAAGTATTCAGAGGGAATCTGGGCTATGCGATCACAGCGAGATCCGGCGTCCCCTATCACTTGGGTGTATGAATTTGGGCCTGAAGCGTACCGAATCCTCGGCGTACCGGGCCTTCGCCTGAACGACTGGTCTGATGAAGCCGACGAGCTTATTGACCACGCTGCCAGGGCATTTTCTCATTACTTCGATGCAGAGAATCGATTATTCGTTGGTCGGCGAGTTCGAGATCTTGCAATGTGTCGACGCCGGTTGGACGCCTTCTACGAAGGGCTCAATCGATTTGTAGCCTTGGGCCGCGTATCGACCGAGCAGCGAGAAACCCTTTTGCAACGGCTGCTGCTGTTTGAACAATGCATTTCTTCACTGACACAGGTTTACACAGAGATATCAGGCAATCCGCTCAGAGCCGGTATGTTTGCGATGCGCGAATTCGTACTAAGGCGACTGTTTCGGCGGTAAACGCAATTGTCAGGACCGAGGTCGTTTCTCGCGGCGCTAAATCTTGTCCGAAAAATGTTGCGAGTGCGCGTTAACGTGCGATTTCGACTATTGTTCGCGGGACGCTCCCCAGAGTTTAGCCCCCTCGATGCTCATGCGACTTTCAGCGCTCGGATGGTTGCTTTGCTGTGCCACCACGGTTTGTGCGGCTCCGCTGGTTGTGGAAACCGAACCGAATACGCCGGAGCAGCAGCGGGAGATGTTTCATCTTCCGCCCGGTTTTGAGATCCAGCTGGTCGCCAGCAA
>JAGQPW010000223.1 GCA_020426515.1 Planctomycetaceae bacterium
ATATGTGGACGAGAGCACCATCAGTTTGTGCATGTGCTTCAGTGACCAGCCGCTACGGATGAATTCCGTGGCCAGCCAGTCGAGCAGATCGGGATGCGAAGGCTGCATGCCGCTACGTCCAAAGTCGCTGGAAGTCTCGACGAGTCCAATTCCAAAGTGACTCTGCCAGATGCGATTGACCATCACTCGTGCGGTGAGCGGGTTCTCGGGATTCGCAATCCAGTCGGCGAGAGCCCGGCGGCGTTCCTGCTCCGGCGCATCCATCGGAAGCTCCAGTGCGCCAAGGACCTCGGGAACAGTCGGAGCCACGCGATCCTTTGGCTGTTCCGGATCGCCGCGCAACAGCAGGTGAATTTCGTCCGGTGTTCGAAATCTGCCGGCGAAAACTTGAGGCGGCGTTTCAACTGTCTTCAGTTCCTGCACGAGCTGTGTCCGCTGCGCCAGCAGCGCGTTGACCACTTTGACCTGTTCTTCGTCTAACCCCTCGGTCGTGAACGAACTGGCATCCTTGACCTCTGGATCGTATGGCTGACGGTCACTCGCATCCGCGACCTGAATCCAGTTTCCCTCGGGCCCTTCCACCTCAATGCGGTAATCGATGGCCAATCGGTCGATGTACTTGCCTTCGCGATCGCGTCCCCAACGCACACGTTCCACCTGTTGCTCTTCGGGAAATTCCACTTCCAGCCAACCAGCCCCATGTTCGCTGGACATCCAGCTGCTGGAGTTGCCGTAGTGGCCGTTGTTCACGAGACGCAGCTCGTGCCGATTGGGCTCGGTCCGATCTCCGGACGATCGGACAACAGCGCCCGTACTTGCGAGGGCGATGTTCTCGCTCCGACCATTGAAGATTTCCAGTTCATCGACGCACGGCTCGAGAGAGTTTGTTGCGAGGATCGTGAATCGCAGTTTCTTTGTGCTGACGGGAGCAAATCGATCAATGTTGTCACGGGCATTGATCATGGGGCGTGTGACTCCGGAACCAGCGAGCGGAACGAAGACAGCCTGCTGACCATCAAGTGCCGCCAGTTGTTGCTTCAGCTGCGCAGCCTGCTGCTCTCTCTGTTCAACGTCCGGTCCCCGCAGGTCCCGGTCGCCGTACTCTACGCCCGCAACGAAGCTCTGCATCGCGTAGTATTCCCGCTGCGATACCGGATCGAACTTGTGGTCGTGACAGCGCGCACAGCCGATGCTCAATCCGAGAAATGTCTGACTGATGTTGATGACAATCTCATCGAGGGAATCCTGTCGTGCCAGTCGAATGGAAGGGGCATCCTTGCCAATTTGTCCTGGCAGCAACACGGAAGCAGTTACCAGAAATCCGGTGGCTGCATCTTCCCCATAGGCATCTCCGGCGAGTTGTTCCCGAATGAACTGGTCATAAGGAACATCTGCATTCAGGGCTCGGATGACATAGTCGCGATAGGGCCACGCATTCGGGCGTTCCGTGTTCACCTCGAATCCGTGTGTATCGGCATACCGGACCACATCCAGCCAGTGCTGAGCCCAGCGTTCCCCATAGCGAGGTGACTGCAGCAACTCATCCACCACACGATCGTAGGCCAATTCGCTTTCGTCATTCACGAACGCCGACACCTGATCCGGCGTGGGAGGCAGTCCGATGAGGTCAAACGAAACGCGACGCAGCCATGCAACACGTGATGTCTCTTCAGCCGGTTTGAGCCCCTTGTTCTCAAGACGGGCGAGGATGAATTGATCAATCGCATTTCGTGGCCAGGCGGAGTCCTTGACGGAGGGCGGTGAGACATGGTTCACCGGATGAAAGCTCCAGTGGTCGCGGCGGTCTTCCAGTGTTGCGAGGTCGACTCCGTCGGGCCACTTCGCTCCTTCGCTAATCCAGCGAGTCAGTGTGGCAATTTCCGCGGGTGAGAGTCCATCTCCCTCGGGAGGCATGACGAGATCGGCATCCTTGTCGGCCACGAATTGCCACAGGGGGCTCTCGTCGGGTTTTCCGGCAACTAGACTGGGGCCATACAGCTCGCCTCCCTTGAACGCTTCGGATTTGATGTCCAGCCGCAGGCCGCTCTTTTGCTTCTCGGCACCATGACAACTATCGCAGTGTTTGAGAAAAATGGGGCGGATATCACGTACGAAATCAACCGGCTCAGCCTGTGCCTTTCCGGGAGCCGACAGCAGGGTGAACAGCGACAGCAGAGCTGTGAGTGAGGTGCGTGGCATTCGTCTGTGGAGTCCAATCTGTGAGTTCAGCAGTCTCGTGCGGGAGGCTGGGAAAGCGGCGTCTTCAATCAAACCGCTACAGCTTTCCATAAGGATTTCCCGCAATAAACAGCGCTTCAATTTCCGCGTCCGACATGGCGCGACCGAGGAGAATCAACTCATCAATGCGCCCACTCAGCTTGCGGTCGTGGAGATCCCAGTTTCCAATCTGAGCCGATCCGAGTCGCGCGGGATGGGCAATCTCCTGTCGCGTTTCGCTGTCAAATTTTCCATTGAGATAGAACCGCACCGTCTTGCGGTCGCTGTCGTACACGGCTGCCAAATGTGCCCAGCGTCCCTGTTCTGGCAGCACGGACGTTCGCGAGTCCGGGAAGTGTTCCCGTTCAATGGACTCGGGACTGAGTGTGTTCCCATACAGAGCCAATCGCATGGTCGTGTGACTCGTGACCATCCAGTGAACCTGTCCAGGTGTGCTGTTCCAGCCATCAGTATGCAGCAGCGACTGATACGGCGCACCAAGTTGATCGAGTCGTACCCACGCGGCCATCGTCAGCTGTGGCCAGTCACGGTCGCCCCCCACATCGAGCTGCATGTGATCCCCCTGGTTCACGAATTCGGGAGCACGCGATCCGGGCCAGCGTCCCTGAACCATTCGATACGTTCCTGCTGGCAGATCGCCCGATTCAAAGTCCAGCAAAGCGATCAATGCGGGGTCCTGCTTGAGTTGAGTGAATGCCGCCTGTGACTGATTGTGCTGCCCCGCGGCCAGCGCGGCATGCAACAGCGCCACTTCTTCGGACTGAATAAAGGCCGTCGTCCGCAACGCCAGTTCTCGATCGGTGTGCATCGACAATTGAAGTGCTTCGCCGTCCTTCAAGTTGCGATGCCGCGTTCCTCCGTTTCCCTGAGCAATGACCGCGCCCTGAAATACATGAATTTCGGCATCCCCACCTCGGGCGACGTCCACGCCAAAGTTCGTTCCGAGATCAATCGCATCCCCGGTTGGGGTCAGCACGGTAAAGCCCTGCGCCGCTGGCGGCACCTTCGCTACCAGCCGACCATAGTCGAGCCGCAACTGCTGTGCTGACTCGAATCGAAATCTCGCCGGGGCCTCAATCACAATCTCGGCGTGTCGAGTCGTGACCAGTTCCACCATGCCCGCTTTGACTTCATGCCAGCCAGCGGGAAGCGGCCCTGCGTTGGGCAGCTCCGCCACTCCTTCTGCACTGCGAACTGTGGCAAAGTTCTCCCCGGAACTCATCGGCCACCAACCTGCGACGAGCACCAGTAGAACTCCCAGAACCGCCAGCAGGGCAAATGTGCGACGCCCGAAGCGAGAACTCCAGGTGGAGTCAATCTCGATCGAGCGCGAAACATGTCGCAGTTCAGGCACCGCTGCATTGTGGTCAGGGTGTCGATCCGCATCGACCAGTGTGGCGTGCAGAGCCGAATCGAGATTCATCAGTTCGATGAACCGTTGGCGACTCTGCTCGCTGCAACGGAGTTGCTCGGTGAGCTGCCGTACTTCCTCGGAGGTAGCCTGTCCATCGACGTAACGCTGGACCCACGAGTCGAATTTGCTGTTGTCTGTCATCAGGCCGACTCCGCTGCCAGTTCACGCGAAATACACTCCAGCAACATCTGGCGCATGCGATGGAGCCACTGATAAAATCCGTTGGTCGATCGCCCACTGCCAGCAGCGACCGCCTGAATCTTGGCTTCTGGTTGATACGCCCGCCCAAGCAGATCACGTTCCGCCGGTGGAACCTTTTTGAGGCAACTGCGGAGGGCTTCCCGCTGCCGATCCAGCCGCGATTCGCTGGCCAGTGATTCGGTTGCCAGCAATTCAACAACATCTGTGTCGAGCACCAGACGATCACGTCCGTGGTCGCGCAGCCAGGCGAGTACTTTGAACTTCGCGATGGAACAGGCCCATGCCTTGAAGTCGCCGCCTGTGGAAAAACTGTCAAACTTCTCCCACAAGACAATGGCCACTTCCTGCAACACATCATCTGCGTCGCCGCGTGTTGGCAACAATCGCCGCACAAACGCCCGCACCGCAGGCTCATGCATGGTGAAGGCACGCAAAAATTCAGTGTGGCGGTCGGGGTTCATAAGGTTCCTCGTCCCTTACTATTCCGGCCCCGGGAAAAATTTTACGCGCCGTTGTCCGATTTTCGCTCAGAATGGCAAGGCAACATCTCGTGTCACCTGACTGGTTCCGCTGCCAACGGGACACGAGTCAGACTGAGATTATCCAAAAAGAACGCCGTACTGGTTGTTCCCAGGCTGCTCCACAACAGGTAGTGGGCCTTATCCCAGGTTGGTTTGCAGGGAAGTCCGTTGAATTCCTGCCTGGTTCCATCCTGCCGGAGCAGATC
>JAGQPW010000224.1 GCA_020426515.1 Planctomycetaceae bacterium
AAAAATTCGAGAACTCGAACAGCAGAACGGTTCACACATTCCCATCGTCGCCATGACAGCCAGAGCCATGAAGGGAGACCGCGAAAAGTGCCTCGCGGCTGGCATGGATGGATACGTCGCCAAGCCGGTCCGAAAACAGGAACTGTACGCAGCAATCGCTCCCTACTTCACCGACACCCCGTCCCCTCAAGACCGCGTCACGGAGCAGGTTGCCGATGATGTTCGGGCGTTGGCTGACATCAATGTGGACATTGACTGGAAGCATGCAATGGAAGTGGTGGACGGCGATGCTTCTTTGCTGCGAGAAATTGTTGCCGAGGGCCTCAAGGAGATGCCCGACTTACTGAGCAAACTCCGCGACGCGCTCGATCAGAACAATGCAGCTGAAGCACGAAGAGCGGCACACACTCTCAAGTCGGCCGGGCGGACACTGGGAATCGCGCAGCTGCAAGACACTGCCCAACAGGTGGAGGAAGCCGGTGCCCAAGTGAATCTGCAGCAGGCACGAGAACTTCAGCCAGCGCTGGAGGCAATCGTGCACCGTGTCTGCCAAACCCTCGACCAGTGGCTCAAAGAGCAGCCTTGAATCGCCATCCTCACAAGGCTTTCAGGATCTCGGCGACCTGTGTCTCGAAGATTTCCTGCCACTCGGGCGCCAGAATGCAGTCGCTGTCCTCCTGAGCGTTCCCCACATTGAGCAGTTGTTCCGCCGTTGGGGCGTAATAGATGTACCCATTGGTGTACCCTGCGACGAACGTTGATTCGTGCGGAGAGTGTTGTTTGATGTTCAGTCCAATCGGCACCGTCAATTCCCCCGGGAATGTCACGAGGACAAAGTCTCCCAGCCGCATCCCGACCAGCTCGACATCAATCGTCCGCTTGCCGGATGCCACCAGGCTGGCCTGATGTTTCCGGAGCAGTGCCAGATTCGTCTGCACTCGCGTCAGTTCTTCCATCGTGTAAATGTTCTGCAGGTACGCCTCAATGTTCCGCCGATTCTCGGCATCGAGCTTTCTCAGATCATCGCGTCCGAGGGCATCGTCATGCAGGTAGTGGTGGCCATAGTACGACGGAAATTCGGCAGCAAGGTTGTACTTCACAACAAGTGGCAGAAAGGTCTTCACGTTGAGACTTGTCCCGCGCAACTGCTGCAGCAATCGACGCTGTTCCGCCTCCAGTTGAGCGATGCGGTCCGTCCGGTCGCCACGTGGAATGGCGATCGTCTTGCTGATCCATTCGAACTCTTCCACGTCCTCGCACTGAATCGAGCGCACCGCGCGCAGCGTACTCAGTCCCAGGAGATTTCCCAGCGGTTCTGCACTCCGAGGGTGATCAACATCCTTGTAGTACACCGGATTGATATCCCCCGCGCAGCCTTGCAGGAACAACGCGATCGTTCCCTCACTGAGGTTCTCTTCAATCACCCGGGACGAATAACCAATGATATCGGCCGTGTTTCCTCCGCCCGGAACGCCCTGAATGGGATGGCACGCAAAGTTGTAAACCACCGCCAGCGTACTGCCATCGAGGCGATCCAACCGCAGCACTCCAATTTCCGGATCGATGGGGCCCACGCCAGCAACAGCATCATCCGGAGGCAACGAGTATGCGTGACGGACATCCACTTCGCGGCCACTTTTGAGCCGCAGTCGGCGGTTCTCCATGATGCGGTCTTCATGACCGGCACCCACTCCGGCCGTAACCGGCACCAGAGCCTTCAGCGCCTTGCGAACCGCTTCGACCGACTTCTCGGCCACATCGGCGCACACCACACCGTGACAGTGACTCGCATTCACCAGCACGCGGTCCGAAGTGATGCCAAATTCCTGTTTCAGCTGAGCCCGCACTGCGGGCAGATAGTCGTTGGTAATGCGACCAATTTCTCCAATCGCCACGGCATCGACCGACATCAGCACAGCGGTCTGATGCTCAGTCTTGAGGACAATCGCCTTCACGTACAGCGGGTCATTGACCGGCCCCGCCTCGTAGTCGGTGATGTCCACTTTCGCCGCGCCCGCCAGCAACGAACCGGCCTCCACCGGCATCGTAGAAACCATCGTCAACAGACTGAGCAGCGGAATCAGCAGTATCAACTTTGCACTTCCCGAACACGTTTGCCCCACTTGTCGGCGACACGCCTCAACTCGTCGATCGGTGATCTTCAACAACATCGCAGTCCCCATAGGTCAGGTGGATCGGGCAGTCCGTGCGTCTCAGTCTCGATTCTTCCGGCCACATGGTCAATGACGGCCATGACAAACGCCAGTCGATGCGGTCTGGTCCTTGTATGAGAGCACAGCACTGCAGTCGCTCCAAGTGAGCCACGCGTGTTATCCTGCCGTTTGCATTCCATCCTCGCAGCGGGAGCAGTTCTTCATGGCAGTGCAACTCAACATAAAGCGAATCTATGAAGAACCGTCCGACGATGACGGGTATCGTCTGTTCATCGACCGTCTGTGGGCGCGAGGCGTCAAGAAGGATGCAGCCCACATTGATGACTGGGCCAAGGTCCTTACGCCGTCTCACGAACTGAGAAAATGGTTTCATGCGAACCCGACTCAACATGAGGAATTCGCCCGACGCTATCTCACAGAACTGCATTCCCGATCAGACGAAATCGCAGCCCTGTTGTCGTCCATCACATCTCCGCGTCTGACGCTTGTCACCGCGACAAAGGATCTGGAACGCGGACATTCCGCCATCTTGAAATCCTTTCTGCACGACTGGTTTCGCGAGCATCGCTGAAGGCTCCATACCATTCGTTGCTTTCGTCACCGCAAAGCCCGTCGCGCTAATGCCCCACCCCGGACAGGTTTCGCACATGATACTGATGGCAGTCGGTACAACGATTCAGACCACTGTTCGAATGGTGACACGTCGCACAAGCCGCTTTCGAAAGCGGTGCGAAACAGGATCGCAACGGCCCGGCTTCCGCTCCAGTTTGCATCTGCGGCTTCCGGGTGGACAGATCAAGACCGTCATTCAAGGCGTGGCAGGTCTGGCAACTTGCCCCGGTATCCCCCAGGGTATGAGGGGCGTGCCGGAATGATGTGAATGGGCGGACCAGTTCCTCGGCTGTCCGGGACGACCAGTAAATCCTTCGGCTCCCCGCGGCCGAGTCGTTGGCGACGGCATGACAACTGAGGCATCGTCCAGAGGAAACCGGGCCACGCGTCTCAATCGATCCCGATGCCGTCGGATTCATCAGCACATTCAACATCCGATCCAACGCCTCTCGCTGAGGAGTTGACTCTGTCGAAGCTTCCATGGCAGCTTCGAGCCACACCTTGACCAACGGGTCTGCATGGCCGATTGGTCGGTACCGCACGGTCTGATCTGCCTGGCGAACATACCAGCCCCCGCCCAGTACCGATTCAGCCGGTGTTGTGCGCGGCGACGGAACGGAATTGTTGTTCTCCACGCGGCCTGTCTTCGTTCGCTCTTCAAGCAGCCCCGGAAACCACGACTGTTGCGCATGCATCATCGTCGGCACAATGGATGGCTCCGCGATGGCCAGCACCCGCAACTCCTCCGGAAGTCGATCGGATAATGCAGACTGACCATGCCATGCCACCTCTGCAAACAGGCGTTTGATGGACAACAACCGTTGCCGTGCCTGTTCCGTCGACGTGGCCGCAAGGTCATCAAAGCGAGTCACCCTGGCTTCCGGCGAGCGAGGTCCATCAGACTCATCCAACAGAAGCAGAGTCTGGAATCCCGGCTCCATCGACAGGGGCGGTTCAACGGGCGGAGCAGGCCAGTCGCCGACGGGGAACTCCAACTCACTCTCCAGCAACTGCTGCGGCACGCGAGGCAGTGCGAGGAATGGAATCCCGGGATCGTCTCGGTCCTCAATATCTCGCTGATGGCAGGCAGCACACATCACCTCGAACCCGCGTGTCAACATCCGCGAGCCACTCTCATCGGCTCGATGACACGATGTGCAGTCGCCGGAAACAGTCACGCCCGGCATCAGCCGCAACGCATCGTCGTGAAAGTATTTCTGCAGATGGGCCACATGATCAAACTGAATCCGTCCCGACCGCTCGTAAGGGTACGCCCCGAACTCAGGGTGGCCATGTTCGAAGCTGCGAAACTGCTGCGCGTGACAAGTCTGGCAACGAGCGGAGGAAATCGCCGTTAAGTCGTGTCCTCGCCCCCGATGCTCCAGATGACAGCGATTGCAGTTCAAAGATAGCTCCGCCGCATCGTCTACCAGCAGCGTCGCCATGTTGACCAGAAGATCTCCATGAGTCTCCGTCGCCTTGGGCTGATCCGCTGTCAGCACAGTCAACGAATCTCTTGGCAATCCGTGGGCTCGAAGCGGTTCTGGATCCAACTCCGTATGACACTTCAGGCAGCGCTGCGAGTCCTGCTGCCCGGTCGAGGAGTCCAGTGCGGTGGCCATCCAGCGGCCATCGGCTGCCGCATGACAGTCCGCACAGGACATGTTTGCAGAGCCGTGCGCTGCGGTCAGTTGTCCCGGTGAGACGAGCGACGGCGATCCGCCGCCGATAATCAGACA
>JAGQPW010000225.1 GCA_020426515.1 Planctomycetaceae bacterium
GAAGATGCGCTCCGACAACTGATCCGCGAAACTGGAGCCGAGGCGGTGTTCTGGAACCGCAGGTATGAGCCAGCAATCATCGAACGGGATCGTCTGCTGAAATTGCAGTTGCAATCAAATGGCGTTCGAGTGCAAAACTCTAATGGCTCATTACTGCTGGAACCGTGGGAGGTGCAGACAAAGCAGGGGAAGCCGTATCAGGTGTTTACTCCGTTCTGGAAGTCCGCGCAGGAGCATCTGGGGGAGATTCATCCTTATCCCGAGCCGAAGAAGCTGCATGGCATCGCAAAAGAGGTGGAATCCCTTTCGGTCGATGACCTGTCGCTGCTTCCTCACATTCCGTGGGATGCCGCCTTTCCCGAACATTGGTCCCCCGGTGAGACGGGAGCTCACTCAGCGCTCGCGACGTTCCTGGATGAGTCTGTCGACGACTACTCAGCCCAGCGCGACCGGCCTGATTGTCGCGGGACTTCACGCCTCTCGCCCCATCTGCACTTTGGCGAAATCAGCCCCCGGCAGGTTGTGCAGGCAATGCAGGGCCGGGGATTGACGACGTCGCAACCGGGAGGACCACGGACATTCTACAACGAGATTGGCTGGCGCGAGTTCGCCCATCACGTGCTGTTCCACTTCTCGCAGACGCCGAGCAAACCTTTACGTGAGGCATTTGCGGAGTTCCCCTGGGAACGTAACAAAAGGCACCTGAAGGCCTGGCAGCGTGGGCTGACCGGGTATCCCATTGTCGATGCCGGGATGCGGGAACTGTGGTCGACCGGATGGATGCACAACCGTGTGCGGATGATTGTCGGCTCGTTTCTCACCAAGGACCTGCGGATCTCATGGCAGGAGGGAGCCCGCTGGTTCTGGGATACGCTCGTCGATGCCGATCTGCCGAACAATACCCTCGGCTGGCAATGGATTTCCGGCTGCGGGGCCGACGCCGCTCCCTATTTTCGGGTCTTTAATCCAGTCACGCAGGGCGAAAAATTCGATCCTGAAGGAAGTTATGTCCGACGCTGGTGTCCGGAGCTGGCGGATTTGCCCAACCGCTGGATCCACCAACCCTTTAATGCCCCTCCCGATGTTCTGACTCAGGCCCGAATTCGACTCGGTCACGATTATCCCGAACCGTTGGTTGATCATGGAGAGGCACGGACAGCCGCTCTGGAAGCATTCCAGAGAATTCGGAAGAGTTGAGAATTTGTTGGACTGAAGTCTAACGGTCAGTCAATCTGTAGCGATCACTATTGCCGTGCGAGCACTCGTCTGGTCCGCGACGCACAGGTCACCTGAAGTGGTCCGACCGTGGAATTCGATAGAATCGATAACCGAAGGACTTACTGTCATTCTGCGCAGGCGTTTCGCACACCGGCAGTTACTGCCACTGGTGCTCTGAAATGCCCGGGAGAGATGCAAGGATGGACCTGAAGAAGTTGTCGTCACTGCTGGTTGCAGGAAGTGCCCTGTGGATTGCGCCGGTCTCCATCGGATGGGCGCAGAACGCGGACGATGTGAATCCGCTCCCCGAGGCATCGCCGCTCGTCCAGGAACCCAAGACACCCGTCGAGGAGTTCGATGCCGTCCTGATGATGCTGCGGCTTGGCAAGCCGGAATTGGCCCGCTACTACCTCCAGCAGCTCCTGGATGGCGAACCCGACGACGCCACCATGCTGCAACTGCGGGATCGTCACGACACTGCGACGTTCCTCGAATTGATTCGCGTCCCACAGCTGGAAGCCGATGCGAAGAAGCTGGCCGACCGACTTCAGACGGCCATTCGCAATCACGTCAACGATCCCGGCTACTTTTCGCAGCTGGTCAAGAAGCTGAGCGGTTCATCACGGGACCGTGCGGAAGCGATTGACGAAATGCGCTATCTCGGCCCCTATGCCGTTCCGCCGCTGCTGCTCGAACTGCAGAATCCGCAGCAGACGAACAAGGGCGATCTGGTGTACGCCCTGACCCGACTGGGGCGCGATGCAAACGATCCACTCATCGGTGCTCTCGACACCACAGACTCCGAACTCAAGGCGACACTTATCAGCATCCTCAGCACGATTGGTGGTGAAGACGATGCAATCTGGTTGCTCAGGCCGGCCTTTGCTGAAGGGGAAGACCCTGCCGTCCGCTTAGCCGCCCGGGAAGCACTGGCCCGTATTCGATACGATTCGCCCGCGCGAACCGACCGCCTGTCAGGATCCGGTGCGGCAGACCGTCTGCTGCGGGAGTCAATCACACATCTGACGAAGCAGTATCAGTGGCCAGAGAATGACCGGCCCGATGGAAACTGCGTGCTGTGGAGCTGGAATCCTGCACAGCGGACGGTCTCTGAGCATGTCACCACGCCGAATCATGCATCACTGCACTATGCTGAGCGACTGGCTCGCGATGCCGCAGCGCTCGCTCCACAGCGAACGGAGCCTGCGGATGTCCTGCTGGCTACGCTGATGGTCCGAGACATGGATGCCAATGGCTGGGATCAACCCGTATTGCGGGGCCCCGGCTCGGCGCACGATCTGGCCGTCGTCTGCGGCCCTGAAACCTGCCTTGACGTCCTGCGGTTCGCCCAGGAGCAGAAACTGCCCGGTGCGCAGCTTATCGCACTTCAGGCACTGGGGCTCAATGGCTCGGTGAAGATGCTGGCCGAACAGGCGGGGAAACCGTCTCCTGTCGTGCAGGCACTCGATGCACCCGACGAGCGTGTACAGTTCGCAGCGGCCACGACCATTCTGCAATGGGCACCCGAACAGCCTTTTCGTGGCAATCGCCGCATCGTGGAAATTCTGGCCCGTGCTCTCAACGGAGGGAGCCAGCCTCAGTCGGTGGTGATCGATCCCAATTCGAAACGTGGCAGTGAAACAGTCGGGCTCTTCAAGGATGTGGGATACAACGGCATCCGGGCGAAAACCGGCATGGAAGGTTTCGAAGCGGCTGTCTCTCACGGTGGCGTCGGTCTGGCTGTGCTGCATCCCAACACGATCCGCTGGGAGCTGACCGAAACCGTTGCCAATCTGCGGCGTGATTCACGCACGGCTCATCTGCCCATTGTGATTTACGGCCCGGCCCATCTGCGCGATCAGTACGGCTCGGTCTTCGCCCAGTTTGAACAGGTCGCCTTTGTGGACGAGGCCAACAACTCGCTGGAATTGAAGCGTCAGCTGGTTCCGTTTCTCGCGCAGATTTCTCCACCACCACTGACTCAGGAGCAGCGCGGTGCACAAATCGCCGAAGCGCTGTACTGGCTGCGTCGAATTGCCCTGGATGCCAACCATGTGTTTGATCTGGCACCGGCGGAAGGTGCCCTGATTGCCGCATCCAACAATCCCGAACTTGCCGGAGACGCACTGGTCGCCCTGGGAGCCATTCCGAAAGCTTCGGCTCAGAAGCAACTCTTTCTGGTTGCCGTGGGCCCGGCGGTTGACGCAGCCATCCGGCAACGGGCGGCACTCCAGCTGGGTTATCACATCCAGCGGTTTGGTGCCCTGTTGAGCAATACCGAACTTGGCCAGTTGCAGGCTGCTGTCGCTGCGGCGAAAGATCCGCGCGTCCAGACGGCGCTTGCGTCGGTCATTGGTTCGCTGAAGCCCACTCCGGAAGCGGCCCGCAAGCAAATCCTCTCTCGCCCGATTTCTCCGGCCCCGATTGAAGTCGCTCCCGCCAAGGGAAGCTGATATTCCACTTTTTCGCTCGATTGCTAGCATGCACAGGCAATCGGCTTGAAGGGAGAGGAAATGCCCGAAGATTTTGGAGGTGGCGATGCGCTTGGTCCCGCAACGATGCGTGGTCGAGACTGGCCGTGCCTGAGGCAGTTTTGTGTGTTTCTGGAGAATCGTGTCGGTCGTCTGCACGACCTGCTCCGAACCGTGGAGCGACACGAATTGCGAGTCGTTGCGCTGTCGGTTGTCGACACCATCGACTACGCCGTGGTGCGAGTCATTCTCAATCAGCCCGACCGTGCCAGCGAAGTCTTCGAATTGAATAACTTCCGTTATCTGGAGACCGACATTCTCGGTGTCGAATTGCCGGATGACCCGCAGCCCTTTGTGTCGATCTTCAACGGCTTTCTAAGGGCCGAGATCAACATTCACTACACGTACCCGCTGCTGTACCGTCGCGGAGGCCGCGGAGCGATTGCCGTTCATGTGGACGATGTCGATCAGGCCGGGCACATTCTGCGTGAACTCGGACACACCCTGCTGACCGAGAACGACCTGCTCGAAGACGATGGCTTCTTTTAATTGAGCCTCTGCGCACACCCAGCGCGCACAAAAAAACCTCGGGTCCCGTTTGGGAACCGAGGCTCATGGCAAAGCAGCAACCCCACGCGATGCTTGCCGAAGCATTCAGCCAGGTCACCCGAGAGAGTGGGTTCGTGGTGACCTGTGTCCTTGTGACGTGACTGCGTTGGTGAGAGTTGCAGTCAGCGTCGGTCGGTGTGAGAGAGTTCGCTTGAGAGAGCGAGAGAGGCGAGTGATTCGCTGAGTTGCGGTGAATTAGCGAACGTCGTCCTGTCCGTC
>JAGQPW010000226.1 GCA_020426515.1 Planctomycetaceae bacterium
GCCGATGAGTAAGGAAGTGACGCCATGACGCGCGCACTGATCGTGGAGGACAATCCCCGAATCATGGAAACCGTGGTCGACGTGGTCGAATCACTCGGACACGAGCCTGTCACCGCCACCTGCCAGGACGACGCCCGCAAGCTGATTAACGGCCATCCGTATGCCTACGCACTGCTGGATCTGGAAATTCCGGTCAAGCAGGGTCGCAACTTTCCGCGCATCGAAAACGGGATCAACCTGCTGCGGGAACTGGTGAGCCACTACGGCCGACAGACTCCGGTCATCGTAATGACCGCCCACGGCAACGACGGTCCGCACCAGGGCGTCGACTGCATGAAAATGGGAGCGGCCGACTACATCCCCAAGCCGTTCCCGGTGAGCGGCCAGACGCTCGACAAGGCGATCCTGCAGGCGCTGGAGAATTCTGGTCAGAGCAAGCCGAAATCTACTGCCGCAAAGAAACCGTCGGGTCCACCACGACCGTTCGAGGGCGGCAAACTGATTCTGTTCAAACGTCGTGTTGAGATCTGCGGAGTCGAAGTCCCGATCAGCCAGATGATGCACCGGATTCTGTCGCGGCTCTCGGAAAAGCGTTCCAACGGGAAATACGTCGCCTTCGCCGGCTCCGACCTGATCGAGTTACTCGACCTCAACTGCGGCCAGAACGGAATCGGTAGTCAGATCCTCGAATTTCGCAACAAGTCAGCCGAGCGGCTTCTGGAAGAAGCCAACATCACCTGCGAACGGAATTCCATTATCGCCAGCGGAGGGCCAGGTTACCGGCTGCAGGAATGGATAACGTTCGAGTCGGGCACGCGACCAGCCACACGCTCACCGGTACTGGTATCGGAGCAAGCCGCGCCTGATGCGACATCGACTGTTCCATCCGGCGACGTGCTGAACGAACGACAACGCTGGGCGCTCAGTCAGATCGAACAGGGAGTCAAACTGCAGATTCGTCACGTCATCGAGCATTTTGGTTGCTCGTCTGCAACGGCCAAACGCGACTTGACCGGGCTGAAGGAAATGAGCCTCATTCGGTTCGTCGGCTCGGCGCGGGCGGGACACTATCGATTGACAGGAGAAAACTGAAGCCTGACGCGCACACAGATCCGCTTCGCGTCTCGCCCCGTCCGGGTTATACGGTGTTGCGAGCGCTCAATCGGTCCGATTCGACATGGTTGTGAGCGGCGAGATCGCCAAATCCGTCAACTCACTGGCTACCTTGAAGGCGTCCGTCCCCCTCGCAAGCAGTCTGGTAGAACGCCGGAAGCGGCCGAATGCGGATGGACCTCTATACCTGCGACGGCCGAATTGCGTTGTTGGTCTTCGGCGTTTCTACATTCCTGGCGAACGATGTCGTCAGTTCGTCCCGGTTGGGCGGGGTACTGAAACACAACGAGCGGTGGGCGGCATAGCTCGCTGCATGTCCCGAGCGGCCGAAGCGACGACATGGGCTCCCAGCTTTTTACATCGCGCATTCGGAATCGCAAGAGACGAGCGCGGGCATTTCGTTGCCCAGCCGGCAGTTATGTCAAGACGCA
Source organism: Planctomycetaceae bacterium (assembly GCA_020426515.1). Taxonomy (GTDB): domain Bacteria; phylum Planctomycetota; class Planctomycetia; order Planctomycetales; family Planctomycetaceae; genus JACKHO01. The sequence goes on from JAGQPW010000226.1 coordinate 1,545, forward strand.
TGAGGATTTTGCCGATAACTATTTTGCGGACTACCGAGTCCGCGAACTGCACCGTTTCGCACAAGTCATTTCAAACCGGGCGATGGGCGGAAGAGTGATTGGTTACGGAGGACCGAAGATGGCAATATGTTCACGGCGACTCGCCGCCCTCGCGCCGGTATGCTTGCTGACGCTCATCTGCGCGACGGGCTGCACCGGGGTGCGCGATTACGTCCACAACGGATTCAAGGTTGGCCCCAACTATAAACGTCCTGCCGCACCTGTCGCCGACGAGTGGATTGACTCACAGGACCCGCGAGTATCCAGTGTGCCTGGGGACTACCGGGCGTGGTGGACGATCTTTAACGATCCGATCTTAAACAACCTCGTACTGACGGCGTATCAGCAGAACATCACCCTCCGAGAAGCTGGCTTCCGAGTGGCTGAAGTCCAAGCACAGCGGGGCGTTGTGGTAGGAAACATCTTTCCGCAGCTCCAGCAGGTGGAGGCGGATTACACACGCACGCAGCGCAGTCAGGAGACTGCCCTGTTCCCATCAATTCCTGCCGGTTCACCGTTCGGTAATCTGGCGGCACCGCAATTCAGCAATTGGCGAGTGGGCGGCAGTCTCGCCTGGGAGTTGGACTTCTGGGGTCGATACCGCCGCGCCATTGAGGGCGCCGACGCACGGCTGAACGCCTCGGTGGAAGAATTCGACGATGCACTAGTCCTCTTAATTGGAGAAGTGGCAAGAACGTACGTCGAGTTTCGCACAATTGAGCAGCAGCTGGAAGTGGCCCGTGAGAATGCGGAGTTGCAATCCGAAAGCGTCCGGGTGGCAGAGGCTCGACTAAAAGCGATGGCAGCCGAAAGCGAGCTTGACACGCCGCAAGCCAGGGCGAATCTGGGCAACACGCTCGCGACGGTTGAAGCTCTTGAGATCCAGCGACGACAGGCTCAGAACCGGTTGGCGGTCCTCATGGGCATGCCGCCGCATGATCTCAATTACCTGTTGGACGGACCCGCTGGGATTCCCACCGCGCCGGACACGGTGGCAGTGGGTATTCCTGCCGAACTGGTCTGGCGCCGACCGGACGTTCGACGAGCGGAACGACTCGTGGCTGCGCAAAGCGCGGAAATCGGAATCGCTCAATCCGAACTGTACCCGCATATCTCGATCAATGGCACAATGGGCTGGGAAGCCGCTCAATTCAGTGATGTCTTCAAGAGCAGTGCCTTTGGAGGCACGATCGGGCCGTCGCTGCGCTGGAACGTGCTCAACTACGGACGGCTGCTCAATAACATTCGCGTTCAAGATGCTCGATTCCAGCAGCTCGTCGCCAATTATCAACAGACCGTGCTGCAAGCCAACGAAGAAGCAGAGAATGCCATCGTGGCGTATCTGCATTTCACGGACCAGGTGCGCGTGCGGGAAGAGAGCGCTAAGCAGGCACGCGAAGCCGAGCGTGTAGCCCAGGTCAAATACCGGGAGGGCGAGATCGACTTCAACCGTCTGTTCACCGTCCAGCAATTGCTTCTCAATCAGCAAGAGCTGTTGGCCATCGCCCGCGGCAATGCCGCACAAAGCCTGGTCGATCTCTACCGTGCTTTAGGTGGCGGCTGGGAAATTCGTCTTGACCCTTCGGTTGCAGGGGGCAGCACGCATGAACTGCCCGCAGGCCCGCCACTACCGTCCGCTGCGGAAGCATTACCACTGCCACAACCAGAACTCGAAGGGGGAAGGGACGAAGAATGAAGACTACGACGAAGACAATCGTCTGGCGAACCGTTGTATCGACATACCTGGCCAGCCTGATGGGATTCGTCCTGTTAGCTACGCAGCCTATCATCACGTCTGCCGACGACCACCTCTGCGACCACTACGTTCCCTCCAGCAAGCTCGCATGCGGCTCCAGTCAAGCGGCCTTGTGCTGCCCGGATGATTACGTTGGCAAACCCGCCCCCTGCGTCTGCGCAGCCCCAAGTTGCTGTCCGGACACATACTGCCCCAAGCCTTGCCTGGCTTTGCCGTGCCCGACAAAGTGCTGCTGCCCGGACGATTACTGCCCTAAACCGATTCCCTCACTGTGTCGGCCAATAGCAAACGCCTGGTACAAGTGCGTGGCATCGCCGCCTTGTGTCTGGTTGAAACCGGCGACATGCACAGGCCGAGCAGACTGAGTTGATCCTCCGGCACCGGTCCAGCCGGCTCAACGGTCTGCAAGCTCATGCGCTGGCTGAATGTTTGCGGGCGAAGTCTCAGTGACTGTGGCCATCGGCGCGTGCGGTTTGTCCACGGGCTTATAGATCAGCACGAGCGATGCACCGGCGACTGCCAGAATCAGCCCGGCAAAGAAGCGCCAATCCGGCAAGGTCTTCGTGGGGTGGAAGTAATAAATAGTTGCCAACGTGTTGATGATCGGAGCGCCGCCAAATACGAGAGGGGCCACAAAGATCGCAGCTCCTGGTCCAGCCTTTGTTGTGGCGAAGATGACGCATAACGCGCCCATTGCACCGGTCATTCCCGCGGCCAAACCCCAGAGCGATGCGTGCAGGTGAAAATTGGGGACAGTTCCGGGCTTCACCGTGGGATCGGACTTTGCCACGAAGATGAAGAACGCCGGGATTAGCACGGCGACGACGAAGTATGCCGCACCAACGAACATGAACGCCCGCAGGTTGCTTTTCAGCTCGAACGCGGCGCGATGCACGACGGGAACGTAAACGCCCCAGGACAGCGCGGCCCCGGCAACGAACGACAGCACGACGAGCCACTTCGTCATTGATCCGATCTCCTCTGGTGGGGTTGGTTGCAGCGGGTTGGTATGGACTGCGGGGCTGCTATATGTGGCGGCCAGCTCGCGCCGCCGGCTTCAGAAGCTGGGATTGACGCAACGTCAGAAGTCGATAGAATGCCTATTCACGGACGGACCAGTCCGCTAACAAACTAGTACATCGGGAGATTCCTGT